>JACPIJ010000035.1 GCA_016188145.1 Candidatus Woesearchaeota archaeon
GCAGGCTGTGCAAGACGAGGTTTGTTGTTGACAAGTCGAAGGGCCATTTTTCGGGAAATTATTGCCCGGCCTGTGTCAAAAAGTTTTACAAGGGAGGTAGGTCACAATGGTAGATGGAACTGTTAAATTCTTTAATGAAGCAAAGCACTTTGGCTTCATCGCAGCGGATGATGGTAGCGAATACTTTGTGCACAGCAGCGGCATAAAGCCAGGCGTTACCATAGCCCAGGGGGACAAGGTCTCCTTCAAGGTAGTCCAGGGCGACAGGGGACCAAAGGCCGAAGACGTGCAGAAAATTTAATTAGGCAAAGCCGTTTAGTTAAGGCTCTTCCCTTGGTATGTCGAGCTTGTCAAAATCCTTGTCATAGCTAAGAATCGAATCGCAGTTGTTGGCAAGAGCGCAGACATAGTGTATTGTATCAAAAATGCTTAGCTTCAGGCTGCCTGATTTCTTAACTGACTCGAAAATGCCGTTAACATCGATGCTGGCAATGCCGACATTTGACTTTAGCAATCCTCTTATAGCCCTTTGGGCCACTTCCCTGCTGCCGGTTTCCTTCTCAATTATGTGGAATGCCTCTGTAAGGTTAAATGTGTCAGTTAAGCCGCCTTCTGTTATAGCAGCCTGGCACTTACCCATGTTCTCATTGCTGTAAAACGCATAAGCCAGCACGTTAGTGTCCAAGAATTTCACGTTCAACCACTTCATCCATTTGCTTTGCTGTGAGCTTGAGCTTAGGCCTCAGATTCCTGGCCTCTCCGAATAGCTTCTGCAAGTCGTCACCAATCGGCTTTATGACTATCTTATTCCCCTCCTTAGTAAGCTCAACATTACTGCCGACCTGCCAACCAAACTCCTTCCGGTAATCGGAAGGTATGGTTATCTGCTGCCCCTTGCTTACCTTAATTATCATTCCATTGCTCATTAAGCATGCCTCATTTAAAAGCTTTTCGGTAATTTTCAGAGAAATATCGGGTGTTTGCAGTTTCTGCCAAAAGCTCTGCCCCGTGAGCAACTTAACCTCTTCCTGCTCAAGCCCGAGCCATTGCATCATCATTACCAACTCTCTCTCGTTTGGTAACGACAGATGTGCAAAGATGACACGGCTGCACTAACGGTTATAGGAATTATCAACAGAGGCAATAATTATGGAAAAATTTATAAATATGAGCTTCTTTATAACTGTCCTGAACGTCAAATGAGACTAATGAACAAGACTATCAGCATGGAAGACATTTGGGAACTTTACGGAGTAAGGTCAAACCCGTTCTCAACCTCGCCAATACTCGTGAGAGGGGGCAATTTGCCTCTTGAGTGTTTTGTCGGGAGGCAAGAGCAGGTTAAGAGGCTGGCAAGGATATTCGGCTCGGCCGGCGGGTCAAGAACGCTTGTTTACGGTGACGTTGGGATGGGCAAAACCTCCTTCGTGAATTTTGTTAGGGCACACGCTATGATGCAGGGCTTCTTTACGCCTTTCAAGGAAATAGCCATCCTTGATGCATGGAATCCTGATGAGTTTGTTCACAACACGTTGGCAGGTATCTACAGCACACTGAAGTTGATGCGTTCTAAGCCGATTTCAAAGGCAGTTTACAGCAAACTTGCCGCTCTTGTGGAGGGGGTAACGAGCAAAACCATTGGCGGGAGTGTTGCAGGCACCGGGGGCACTTACAGCGAACTTAAGCAGAGCCCTGTTAAGTTAACGAGCTATTTTCTCCAGCAGCTTTTTCAGGAAATTGTCAGTGATATATCAGCAAAAACTCGCCATGACGTTATAATTCATTATAATAATCTCGACCTGATGGAGGAAGCCGAAATCTCGCAGTTGTTTAATAACCTGAGGGACTTCTTGCAAACCCCGAAAGTGCACTTTGTGATAGTTGGCAGTTTAGCCACCCATACTTACATCCAAAACATGCCGAGGCTGTCTTCTATACTTAGCGACACTCCGATTCATATAGACGAGATGACATTGCCAGAGGTAAAATCCATAATAAAGAAAAGGTTTGAAGCTCTTAGGATAAGTGACAAACTTAACTACATTATTCCGTTTAAGGACGAATGCCTGGCAGCTTTGTTTAAGCTGTACGGCGGCAACATAAGGAACATACTCAACAGCCTCTCACCGGCAGCTTTGGAAGTCACTTCTGAAAAGCCGGTTATACTTGACATTTCTTCGCTTTCAAAAACGCTGAAAAGGATACTTGGCGAGAGATATCTGTCAAAGCTCACAAAGAAAGAGAAGGAAATGCTTCTTGTAATGGTTAAGTACGAGGAAGTTACCAACAAAGAGCTGGCAGAAAGTACACGAGTGGCAAGACCAAACGTCTCGACATACGTTGCAAAACTGCAAAAGGCCGGATGCGCGTATTTGAGAAGAAAGGAAGGCAAGGATAAGTTCTGGAGCGTTGATCCTAGGGTAAAGTGGATGTTATTGAAAGAAATCACAAAATAAGCGGACAGGCTGGAATAGCTAAAATGCCTGCTTCACCAACCATTCTACTTCCTCTTCACCAAGCCCGAGCTCGGAAGCCATTTTATCGAGCTTTGCCCTGTCTTTCTCATTCGAGAAAATCAGCCTCAGGTAGGGCAGCGTGCCAGAAAGAACTGCGGGCTTTGGCGAGTGCAGCTTCTCTGCAATCTTGGCAGCTATGTCCAGCTTCCTCTGGTGCTTTGACCGCGCTATGAAGATTTTAAGCCCCCTGCTTGGCTGCTTGTAAACAGCAGGGCCATCATATTTCTTTTCTTTGGCTATTGCTGTTCCTATGCTCATCAGCTGTATGTAGTAGCTTAGAAGCCTCCAGTGCTGCCTGTTCATGATCCTGCCCCTGAACACGTCAGCCTTTGACAGCGCCTCATAAGCCGCGGCAAGTTCCTCGGGCCTTTTGTATTCATTTGGCAGGTTCTCGTCTATCCACGCAAAGCATTCTTCAGGCTGCGCTTCCACTTTTTCAAAAGCCTCTGCAGCAATGGCAGGGTCTGTTGTCTTGAACACCCTGAGCAGCGCAGACTCCATCTCCTCAGCCCTGTTCCTTTCAGAAAGCTCGTTGACCATTTCCTTGGTCAGCTTTTTCGTTCCAGAGCAGAGCAGCTGCAGGTCAGTAACCGCTCCTCTCAAGTCACCGGCAGACCTGTTTGCCAGCGTCATCAAGGCATCATCCTCAACCTTCACATTTTCAGCAGCAGCAATCTCTGCTAATGCTTCCCTTACGTCCTTGTTGCTGAGCTGCCTGAACTCCACCATCACAGAAGCCTTTCTCAATGGCGAGAACTTCTTGTCAGAAGGGTCATTTGCCGTCATAACAACCGGGAACGCTGACTGCTCAATGACATCCTGCACAGCCCCAACCCCTCCCCTGTCTTCCCTTCCTGCCAGGCCGTCAATCTCATCAATAAGAATTATCTTGCCCCTGCTGAAAAGGCTCATCTGCCTGCTTGCACTTCCAGCAACAGAATTGATTCCGTCGGCATTGCGAAAGTCAGAAGCATTCGTCTCCAGAACTTCCAAATCCAGCTCAGAAGCAACAGCATAAACCGAAGACGTCTTGCCGCATCCAACAGGCCCGTAAAGCAGCGCTGCCTTCTTCTTAGACCGCTTGGCATCAAAGGCCCTGACAAACTTTATCAGGGCCTCAGCAGCTTCAGACTGCCCGACAACCTCGCCAAAAGATTTTGGCTGGTGCTTTCTAGTCCACGGAATAGAATCTGTGCTTATCATTTTATTCCCTGCCCTCTATATAAACAACTTTTGCCCTCAGATAAACTACCCTATCATTAGTGTTTGGTATTGAGACTGTATCAACAATGCCATGACCAGAAAGTTCATCAACAACAGATTTTACCTCCTTAATAGATGTTACC
>JACPIJ010000033.1 GCA_016188145.1 Candidatus Woesearchaeota archaeon
AGCTCTGGCTAGATGTGGGACTGCAGGCGCTTTCCTTTTATATAAGACACTAGAAAATCAGTTTGAGGCTATTGACGGCAGATTAAAGAGTATACCCATCTCAACTTGACTTGAAGCAATTAAGCCCCTCCAGAAGGACCACGCGTTCTTTGTGTGTAAGCGGCAATGACGTCAGGGAAAAATGTCCCTGAAAGATCCGTCATAATGGTGGTCGCTTTTCGTGTTGTCTGGCGGGTTTGTGACTAGAAGCATGATAGAATGCGTGCCATTGCTCGCCACAACGGGGTGTTGAATGAAAGGTTGCACAGTGAATCCTCTTAGATACCCCTGAGCTTGGCCTACCCCGAGCTCTGTTGGCAGCACTTCTATCCTATCACCTGTTTTGAAGTAACGCAGCTTAATAGAAGCTATACCATCCAGCAAGTAATACGTTTCTCTGCTTTTTTCATGATGATGAACTGATGTATGAGCTACAGCGTCTTTAGTGCGCCAAGCGGCAGGGCCTAGGTACTGAAGCAACACGCCTAGCTCATCATTTCTCCCAAAATAGTGCGCGTCAGAGTCATCAGAATCTGAAGGCACGGGTTCATGCACATTAAGCTGTGAACTCTTTGTGACAATAACCTCAAGGTCGCCAAGCTTCAGAGGTTCTTGCCAAGAAATGCCAGGCGCCTGCTGCTCCAACTCAGGAGTTGGCTCGCCACGCCGTCTGATTACGGCCGTAAGGATTGCAGCTCCAGACGGCAAGAAACCAACCAACCGCGAGGCGACGCGCATAACAAACAGAGAGTTATTATCATTCGTAACGTAAATAAGACTTGCCATGTTTTCAGATTAGGGAATCCTGTTCGCTTTTTATTTGTTGCTATTTCAGCAGTTATCAGTTTCAACAGCAAAACTTTAAAAGCCCTCCGCCCACACTTTGCCCCATGCTTACCCTCTACAATACGCTCACAAGAAAGCTCGAAGGCTTTAAGCCACTGAAAGGCAAAACTGTTGGCATCTATAGTTGCGGGCCTACTGTTTATGCTTATCCCCACATCGGCAACTACCGGGCTTACATCTTCGTTGACCTGCTGAAGCGCTACCTTCTCTACCGCGGCTATAAAGTCAAACATATAATGAACATCACCGACGTTGACGACAAAACCATCCGCAACTCCCAAAAAGAGGGCGTCAGTCTGAAGGAGTTCACAAGCAAATATGAAAAAGCGTTCTTTGAAGACCTGGAAGCATTGAACATAATTCCGGCTGATAAATTTCCAAGAGCCACAGATTACATTAAGGAAATGGTTGCTATAACAAAAGCCCTGATGAGGAAGGGCATTGCGTACAGGGGCGATGACGGCTCCATCTACTATGACATCGGCAAGTTCAAAGATTACGGGAAGCTGGCAAACATTGACACAAGCAAGCTCAAGGCAGGGGCTTCGGGCCGTGTTAAAAAGGATGAATACTCCAAGGATGACGTGCAGGACTTCGCGCTGTGGAAGGCCTATGATAAAGCTGACGGCAATGTCTTCTGGGAAACAAGCATAGGTGGTCGCGGGAGGCCTGGCTGGCACGTCGAATGCTCGGCAATGTCAATGGAGTATTTGGGCAAGACTTTTGACATCCATTGCGGGGGAGTGGACCTGATATTTCCGCACAACCAAAACGAAATCGCGCAGTCAGAAGGCTGGACAGGCAAAAAGTTTGTCAACTATTGGCTGCACAACGAGTGGCTGCTTGTCAACGGCCAGAAAATGTCAAAGTCGCTCGGCAACTTCTACACGCTTAGGGATGTTCTTGCTAAAGGATTCCCGGCTGTTGCCATACGTTACTTGCTGTCGTCAACGCACTACCGCCAGCAGCTCAACTTCACGTTTGAGGGCATTGACGCAGCCAAAGCATCTGTAGAGAGGCTTAACGAACTGATAAGGAAGCTGCAAAGCGTAAAAAGCAGCAGCATGACTTTTTTACCGAAAAAGGTCAATCAAAAAATCAGGAACAGCGTTTTAATCGAGAAAGAAATCGCATCTGCAGAAGCGGCATTCGAAAAGGCGATGGACGACGACCTTAACATCAGCGAAGCCCTGGCTGCTGTCTTTGAGCTGGTCAAGAGCATCAACCCCCACATTGACAATAACGGCATCGACAAAAAGTCCTCGGCAGAAGCCCTGAAGTTTCTGGAGAAAGTTGACAGCGTGCTGGGCGTGATGAGCTTTGAGAAGGAGGAAAGGCTGCCGCAGGAAATATCAAGGCTAATTGAGCAGCGGGAAAAACTGAGGCAGGAAAAGAAGTTCGCGGAAGCCGACAAAATCAGGGCACAGCTTAGGGAAAAGGGAATCCAGCTTGACGATACTCCTGAGGGTGTGAGGTGGAAGAAAATAAGATAATCTAGCATTAACCCGCCAACAAAATATTTGTCATATCTGTAGAGTAGTGACTTAAGAAAGGTTTATAAAGCCTCCTGAGTTCTTCTCGCCAGAAACATAGGTGGTGGCTTGATTTGGCTCCGAAAATAATTGAGTACTCATTTGAACTTCCGCCTTTGGAAGAGCTTGTAAAAGACACTGAAGGCAGACCATTATTCACACAGATATCTCATGGACTGCAGGCGGCAAACCAGATGACGCTCTGGGAACTTTACCTGAGAAGCGGTTTGCCGCTTCCAAAAGGCGCAATTCTTGATGCTGGCTGCGGGGATGGTTTGTTCTTTGCAATCGCGCCAGCCATGATTTTTGATGGAGTTAAAAAGAGGGAGATAGGCAGAAGAACGGTTATTGGGGTGGATTTGGACGAAAGGAAAGTAAGGAAGGCAAGGCTCGTAGCCAATCTTACAACAGCGAATTATGCAGCGCGTACAAGGTCAGAGCAAAGGCCAGAGGGGTTCTCACTCACTTACTATGTGCAAGACGCCCAGGACCTGGCAAAAATGGACCCTATGCAAATGGTGATAGATGGAAAACAAAGCAGGCTTCAAAAAATGGCGATGGTCTGGTCAAATTCGATGTTTCATTGGGTAAAAGAGCCAAGGGACAAGTATGCGGCTTTGGCAAGATTTTATGTTATGCTGAATAAAGGCGGAGTGCTTTGCATGAGCATGTCCGCAGGTGGGACAGCAAGGGATTTCTTGGAAGCGTATAACAACGTTATGCACGGGCTAGGCACTTACAACCTGGCAGCGAACCATAGCGGGTATCGCAGAGCTGTTTTTGAGCCCGACCCTATTGGAAGCAGACCTTTGGATGAGTTGACCAATATGGTTGAAGAAAGCGGCTTTGAAGTGTTAATGGGAGTCAACCTGAAGGAAGACGTCAGTTACAAGCACCCATTGGAATACGCCAACGCTGTTAGAATCTACGGAATGGACGCGTTTTTAAATCCTGTTTCGCATCTGGCAAGGTCAGCTCAGGTGCGCGTCTGGAAATCCATAGAATATGAGTTTATGCTGAGAGCCGCAAATTCAGGCTGGAGGGTAGGGCAGCCTTACAGGTATAGTCAGTTTAATAGCTATATTGTTGCCGTAAAAAAGGAGTTGCCTGAAGGCTCGTCAGCTGAGGAAAAGCTTTTGCAGGCAATACGAGGAGAGGCACTGTCAGCGCAAATAGCGGCACAACCTTTGATGTAGAACATATTTGAGAGCGGCTTATTGGATGTTTTTGCTTATTGTGAAGACAAATTTGCTCCCATGCCCCGGCTTTGACTCCATCCATATCTTTCCGCCATGGGCCTCGACAAGGCTTTTCGTGATTGCAAGCCCCAATCCTGTCCCGCCAGCTTCCCTGCTTGCCTCCATGTTCACCTGGCTGAACTTCTCGAATAGAAGCTTCTGGTTTTCTTCTGAAACGCCTATTCCTGAATCCGACACTTGGATTTGAAGATGCCTTGGTAGCACGCTAAGCTCAATTTTGATACTGCCCTTCTTTGTGAATTTAAGCGCGTTGCTGACCAGATTCATCATCACCTGCTTTATCTTGTCTTCATCTGCTTTTATGGTTGGAACTTTTGAAGGCAGTTTCAGGTTGAACTGCAAGCTTTTTGCACTGCATTCTCTTTGGACTTCCTTTGAATATTTTTCCAAGAAGCTTTTAAAATCGAAATCCTTGAAAATGTAAATCATCTTTTTCGCTTCTATTTTCTGTACGTCAAGGAGGTCGCTTAGCAGCCTGTACAAGCGCATGCTCTCGTCGTGCACTATCTGGAGGAATTCTTTTTGCTGCTGGTTGATAGGCCCGCATTCGCCGTCGCGTAATAATGAAACGTAGCCAACTATGCTTGTCATTGGCGTCCTTAGCTCATGAGAGACTATCGACAGGAAGTCTGTTTTTACCTTATTAAGGTGTTGTAGTTCCTCGTTTGCGGTTTTAAGTTCTGCTGTTGCTTCCCCGACTTTCTTTTGCAAAACTTCGCTAAAACTTTCAATTTCTTTAAACAGCTCGGCGTTTTTAATTGCGATAGCCGCCTGCTCGGCAAGTGCTGAGATGAACAAAAGGTCATCCTCGTCAAAAGAGTCAAGCTCATTGCTCTCTACATTGTATACTCCTATGGTTTTGCCTTCGTATTTTATTGGTATGGCCATTTCAGATTTTGTCCTTGATGACTGGCTGATGTAGAAGTTGCATTTAGAAACATCTTTGATTATGAGCGGCTTTCCTGTTTCCGCAACATTCCCGCAAACTCCCTCACCTATTGCGGCGCTGTAGCTTGCAATCTCATTGTTGGTGAACCCAAGCCCTGCCTTCGCATAAAGTCTTCCATTCGACATAAGGAGGATAGCTATTGAATCGTAGTTGAGTTCCTTTGCGCTTGTCTCAAGAAGTGCTTTCAGTATTCTGTCAAACTGCAGGCTTGAATTTATTGCCTTGCCAGACTCGTAAAGATTGGATAGCCTTTTGACATTATCAGCGTAGGACTTGTAAAGTCTCGCATTTTTTATGGCAACTGCAGTTTGGTCTGCTAGTGCCGTTAAGAGTTTTAAGTCCTGCTCTTTGAACGAATTTATGTCAGGGCTTTCAAGGTTAAAAACTCCAACTACTTTTCCGTTAATTTTGACAGGGACTGCCAGCTCCGAGAGCATCTTTGGCCTTATTCCTATGTATCTCTTGTCCCTCCTTACGTCCCCAACGTTAAGAGGCTGGCCGGTTGCTGCTACTGTGCCGGTTATTCCTTTGCCCAAAGGGATGAAATAGTTGCTGTCCCCCCATCTTGGGTGATTCAATGCAGCTTTCAGCAAAAGCCTGTCCCCTTCCAAGACCAAGAATGAGAAATCTCCTGATTTGAAATGCACGCTCATGATTTCTACTATGTTTTTTAGTATGGTGTCAATGTCCAAAGTTGAGTTTATCAGCTTTCCTGTTTCGTATAACACGCCGAATATGTCTTCTGAATCCTTATGAGGAGTTAGCTTTTTCATGAACAGAAAGATTCAAGATTCTAGGAACTCATCTATTTTCTGAAGCAGCTCATCCTTTTCAAAGGGCTTTGTAATGTAGTCCATTGCCCCGGAATCTATTCCCTTCATCTTGTCCTCAAACTGGGCCTTGGAGCTGAGCATCAGTATTGGAATGTCCCTTGTTGCAGGATCTGACTTGAGCTTCTTTGCGGCTTCAAACCCGTCCATTTTTGGCATCATTACGTCAAGGATAATAAGGTCTGGCTTCTCTGCCTTTGCCTTCGTGATACCTTCCGCTCCACCCGAAGCTTCTATCACAGCGTAGCCCTTACTAGCGAGAATGAAAGAAACAAGCTTGAGTATGTTTGGCTCGTCATCTACAACCAGAATCTTCTTGCCTGCCATAATGCCCCACTTGTTCACGAAGCGTCGCTTATCATATAAAAGTTTTGTGGTTGGCTGTCCGCGAAACAAAAACATTAATAAACCAGTCTCACTCTGGCTTGGTAAGAGGCAGGAAAGGAAAAAGGGGTGTGAATTTTGAAAAGGGTTTTGGCTGCGCTTGTTGCCGTGCTTATTCTTGGGACAGTTGGCTATGTGCTCATAGAAAAAATGCCGTTTGCAGACGCGGCATTGTCGGCGGTTTCCGTAATGACAACAACGGGCTTACCGCAGAACCTGAGCGCATCAGGCAAGCTTTTCACGGCAGCGCTCATTATCGCTTCAATCAGCATAATAGTTGCCGCCCTGATTAAGTTTTTCAGCCCGACAGTCAGGGGCGAAGATGACACGCTTACGAACTTTTTCGGCGCCTCGCCAGAGGACCAGGGCCTGATTATGAAGGAGGTTAAAGTCCGCAGCGGAAGCTCACTGGCCGGGCTGCAGAAATCGCAGATTATCCAAAGGCACGGCGTGATTGTTGTTGGCGTGAAGCGCAAGGGCGGCTTTGACATAAACGCGCCGTTAAGCATGAGGGTAAAAGCCGGCTCAACAGTGCTTATTCTTGGAACTCCTGCAACAACAATGGGCGCAGAGAGAAAAAAGAAGCAGGGCAGATAAATATAGCACCCTATCCTAAAGAACCACCCATCAGAGATGGGTTGGATTATATGGGTGGTTCAGAGATAGCTTTGCTGTCCCTGCGCATCGGCTGCTGCCGATGCTGCTTAGTGCTCAGAATTTTCCTTGGCATAGCTTACATAAGCGTTTATCAAGCTCCTGAGTGGTAGGGAAGCTTCTGAGCCGAGCCTGTCTGAGGCATGCTGCAGCGCAACCTGCCCTGAGCTTAATGCGCCATCAAGGTATGCGAGCACCACGTATCTCAGCGAGTCAGCATTTGCAGAAATTCTGCGCCATGAGCCGTTGCCTGGCGGCACATTGGCGCCTGGAGCGAAAAACACATCCTTCTGACCTGGTGGGGTTTGTAATGTTATCTTAACGGAGTACGGCTGCGGCTCATATTCTACTTTGGCGCCAAAAAACTCCTGCACTTTTGGTATGTCTGCAATCAGCTGCCGGAAGAACGGAACCATTTGCATAGCCTTTTGCTTGGCTAGCTGCTCTTCAGCTTCAGAGCGTGGCCTCTGATAGTGTGAAGTGAAGCTTTGTACAGCCATTTGCCAATCTGGCTGCCCTTCTACAGCCTGTTCAAGCCCGCTTTCTCCCTCTTCAACGTGCTTAATTGCTTTCTCGGCAGTATAGTGAATGGCCGCACTTGTCACAACGAACTGAAGCACTTGTGAAGGCACAGGCGGCTGCCACAGCTCACGATGCGCTTCTGTCAACTCTGTTAATTCTGCTGCCACATTAATCACCTCCTCTTACTACAGTAATATTAGCAAGCAGTATTAAAGAAGTTTTCGGCGGAAAAGCCGTAAATCTTCTCTCCATCATTGAAAAATTTGCGACAGTACCGGAAATCTGCCGAAAAAACAGCTTATCTTTGAAAAATTTTCAGAAACGGCGAAAGTTTTTTGCACATGATGCCAGCTGTGGTTCGCTATGCGACGACCCCTCCCTTTCCGAAAACCTTTTATAAGCCTTTCCCGATAATTCTGGCATGGCTTTTGATGGTGTGCTGGCTGGCGCTGCGTTTTTGATTGACCCCAAAGTCGCTGTTGCGACTGGGCCCAATCGTCTGCTGACGATTTGGGTTTTCCTAAAAGGTCATGCTGCCGCCGTATTAAAAAGAGTGGTGCTGAACAAGAAAGGCATTGACCTATCGCCAAGAACTATAATAGCTTTCGTGCTTTTGCTCGCTGCTGCTGTTGTGCTTTTCCTGATGCTGAAGAGCGTTATGTGCAGGACAGGAACGTGGGAGTGCTAGATGGCCAAGGTTTTGCCAGGGAAAATTGCGAGTAGGAAAAAGGGGCAGGCTCCTTCGCAGACTTCGCTTATCATTTTCTCTGTTGCCGTAATTATTGCCTTGGCTGTTTTCTTTAAGTTCGCAGTAAAGGTTGTGCATGCGCAGGACCTTGTTCAGGGCTGCCATCTGAGCACCAAGCTTGCCAGCTGGGAGCTCAAGAAGGACTTGTTCGTAATGGACTGGACCATTCTTGACAGCCCTTTCTCGCTGAACTGCGAAACACTGTTTACAGAGGTGCATAAGGACAGCTTCGTAAGGGCTGGCTATAACGGGAAGCTGAGCGAGGACCCTGCTGAAAGGGTAGAGCAGCTTAAGGAGCTTGTCGTGGCCCAGATGGCTGAGTGCTGGTACATGTACGGCGAAGGCAAAGCCAAGATTCAGCAGGCTGTTGACTCTGATAATGACAAAACGACCTGCATAGTCTGCTCGGAGATAATCCCCGACAAAGAGGCCATTGAAGAAAAAATTTCGCTTCCTGGCATGTACGGCTACGCTGCCAGCACAAATGCGCCTCCTCCCAACAGCGACAAATCTTACCTTGACTACTTCCTTGAGGGCGCTGACAAAAGCAAAATTACGATAAGCCTGTTTGACCACGGCATAACGCTTAACCGACCTTATAGCGTTGTGTTTGCTGTTACAGACCAGACTGACTACAAATATGCCCTGTTTGGTAGGAAAGAAACCATAAAGCCGGGCACAGGCATCGTTGACTGCTACCTTGGAGGCTACAGCGAAAATCCTGTTAAGGATAAGAATAAGGATGATAAAAGTGCTGAAGCCATTGGCTGCAAGCCCGACGGCACAAACCCTGCCGGGCTTATTTTTGGGAAGGTC
The DNA here is from genome assembly GCA_016188145.1 of Candidatus Woesearchaeota archaeon. GTDB lineage: Archaea > Nanobdellota > Nanobdellia > Woesearchaeales > UBA10216 > UBA10216. The sequence continues at coordinate 8,580 of JACPIJ010000033.1, forward strand.
ATTGACGGCGGAAAGCATGATGAGCTGCTGACTTGGAGAAATGCACCAATTGTTAGTTTAGTTACTGGCGGTTCAGCCGGGCTTAAAAGGTTCCCTATGACTGTGAGGCTTGTTCCTACCGGTGAGCTGAAAAACTACTGCAACAGGCTTTATTAGTAATGATGGTAGCAAAGAAGTTAAATCGCTGCTGCTGTTATTTCCATGACTGCAACTAAAATTACAAAGCTGTTTTCGGGCAAGAAGGGCATTGAGAAGGAGATGCTCGTCATCCTAGTTGTTGCCCTTGCCTTCATAATCGCCAACATTTTCATCAACAGGAACATTGCTGAAGCAGGCAAGCATTCCTTTGGCGTTACGGCCTGCAAGGCAAGCGTTGACATGAACGCCAAGCTGCGCATCAACGGCGTTGAGTTTCCTACGGAAATAAACTGCCCTGCAAGTAAGATTGTTATAGACAAAGTGGAAGGCGATGAGCGGGAAAAGGAAAAGGCAAACAAGCTGATAGCTGACTCTATGTATTACTGCTGGGGCCAGTACGGCGAGGGCAAGCTCAACCTGTTTAAGGATGAGGCTACGTTTTGCGCTGTCTGCTCGTTCATTGATGTGCAGTCTGACAAGCCCCTCACTGGCCTTGGCAGCTACCTTATTGGCAACGAAATACCAGACGGCAGCGGCATCCTCTACGCTGACTATCTCGGAGGCCATAGCACTCCAAGGGCTAAGGACATCGTTGGCGAAATGGCTGAGAGCATGCCAGGTTACCTGACTGAGGCTGAGAAACTAGAGCTTAAGCCCAAAAGCCTGTACGCTGTTGTGTTTGTCTACGCCAAGGGCAGGGATGAGATTAAGGTTGTTGCCAATAACCTGTTCGCAAGAACGACTGCTGGAGAGGCTGCCCTGAAAGGCAGCCTTGTTTTTGGCGCGTTTGCAGGAGCCGGAACCTTTGCTGGCTTGGTCACAATTGGAGTTGCCACAGGACCTATTGGCTGGATTGCGCTTGGCGTTGGCGCGACCGCTTTTGGCGCTGCCCAGGTTTTTTCTTATTTTGCAAGCCCGGACAATTATCCCGAATGGTTTTCGTTCCTGGTTTTAAGGGAGTGGAATGCTGACAGGACTGCTGACATACTCAAGCGCGAGCTCGGCTGCGACTATTTCCCTGTAAAGATTGAATAAGCTTAGTAGAGGAGGGAAATTTCTGCTGCTACGGCTGCGGTGGTAAATAATATAAATAGCAGCTGTGATGATTGGATTGAAAAAGGGTGCTGAAAACGCTTTTAACAAGGTTTGGAAAAAAGGGGCAGGAGGCCTCGACTTGGGGGCATCTTGGAGGGTGGATGATAGCCATTGGCGTGCTGATACTCCTGTTGCTTTTCTTGCTCTCGGCCATGGGCATTGTTAACCTTGACTTCATCAAGAACGCGAGGCTTGGATGATTCCTAACAGGATGGGTAGGAAGGGCGGCTTTGGCTTTGGCCAGCTGCAAACAGCCGTGCTTGTGCTGGCTGTTGCGATTATAACGCTTAAGATTACAGGAGGGACTGCTTATGCTGCTGATAAGATTGGCGAGATAACAGGCGTGTGCCTTGCCAACCCGAGGATTGGCTCTTTCGATGCCATTCCTACCAATGATACTGGCGGCTCTGACATGGAGTTCAGGTTCACTGTAAGGGGCTGCACTAGGGGAACTGAGCTTCTGATTTACAAAAGCTACGAAGCAGCAATCGAAAAAAAGCCTGCTGTGGTGAACTATGCTAAAGCAAACCTTGTTTTCCACGCCATAAAGGAAACTGAATCACCTGGGAAAAAGCTTGCGGACCTTCTTAAAAGCTCAAGGCTCGTTGTGGTGCAGTGCCCGAAGGATGGTGGCGGTAGGGCTTGTGATGAGGATAATACAGGGAAATACCTTCCCGGCCAGCACCTGTTCCATGCAGTCCTAAAGAGGGATGGCAAGGTTATTGACGTAAAGGAAGCAAAGGCCAGCTTCTTCACAGAGGAGTATGTTGAGCTTCTTGACAGCTCTGTTCCAAGCTGCAAAGACTGTGGCGTGATAGGGTGCAAGAGGAAGAAGTTTGAAAGCCTGCTTGAGAAGAAAGACAAGTGCAGCGAGGGTGTAAAGCTGCTCTACAAGCAGTCGGGGGGAAAGGTTGGTGTTGTGGAAGAATCCTGTAAATACCCTGCAGAGCCCTCGGATGCAGGACTTTTAGGCTCTTTGATGCCGAACTTTCAGGCTGCTGCTTTGCAGGATGCAAAACTTTCGGGCTGCTCACCAGCTCAGGTAAACGCTGCCCATGCCCAGACTGCCCTTTCGACTTTTTACCGGCTTGCCTGCGAAAAGGGCGACGGCATCGGAACCTTGGCCGACCTTCCTGAGATTGGCTTCAAGCTTGGCAAAAAAGGCCTTACTGTTGAGCAGGTGAAGGGCATGGCGGTTTCTGAACTCAAAGACTGCGCTGTTAAGGCTGAGGAGGGCTTGAAAAAGCTTGGCTGGATTTCTGCAGAAGCCAGCCCTAAGAGGAGTGCTGCATACAACAAAACGATGGATGATTACCTGGATGCCCTGCAGCCGGGCGTTGGCGAGCTGAGCCTAAAAAATGATGCCAACGGGCTTCTGACTGTGAGTTGGAGTGTGCCTGCTGGCATTCTGAAAGTCAAGGAGTTCAGGATAGGCCACGTTGTCACGAAAGCCTCTGACCCCAGCGACCCTGCCAAGGTGCTGTCCGCCAGTTTTCCAGTAACGAAGAACCCAAGCGTGTGCAATACCCAATCCAGGACGTGCTCTTTTGTAGTTGATTTGGCAAAGGAGAACGTTGCAGGCTGGCACGAGTTCTCGGTAAAGGCGGCAAGCAAGGTTGCAAATGCCGACGGCTCTGAGTACCTTTCAAACCCTGCAGAGGCTGGAAGGGGGCTTTACAACAACCGATTCATCGAGCTTTACAGCAGGCACCCAAAAGGCTGCAAAGATGATGTAAATAAGTGCGATGTCATCAAGAAGAAAAAGGAGTTCATAAGGGCCTCAAGCGGCGTTAAGCTTGCCCTTGCCAATCCTGAAGTTAAAAGAAAACTTGAGGCAAAGTGCGCTTATACCGAGTCAAACGGCCTTGACGAGTGCACTGAGCCGTTTGCCGTTGACCTTTTGTACAGGGAAGTTATTAAAGCGGTCTGGCCGGCAAGTTTTGTTGAAACAATAGGCGGCTTTCCGTGCAAAGAGACTGACACTCTTCATGGAAGTGTTTGCAAGGCAAAGAGGGAGCTTGAAGGCGAGCTGCTGAAGAAGGGCTGGTTCAGGGTTGTGGAAACAAGCATTGTCATAACGCCCTCAAACATCGGCATCCAGGCTTTCACAGTTGCTGCCGGAAGCGACGGCAGCATTAAGGCTGATTTCGTTGTTAGCGGTGATGCGGCAAAGATTGCCGGGTTTGTTATTGAGCACAGATTCAACAGGCTTGCCCGTGACAGCCAGAAGGAGTTTGTGAACCTGCTTCCGATAGAGGCAGCATCTGGGGACAGGAAAGCGGTTATTGGCCCGTTTGAGCCAAGGTTCGATGGCCTTCATAAATTCAAGCTCAAGGCGCTTGACGAGCTCAGCATTGAGCTTGGCTCAAGCGCTGACATTGCCGTTGGCATTTACGGCAGAGACTATCTTGAGCTTTATGATGGCGATGCTGACAACTGCCAAGGCGATGGAGGCTGCAACGTCATTGGCAAAAAGCGCGACTACCTAAATAGGGAAAAGAAAACCGCAGAGGAACTCCTGGGCCAAAACGAGAAGCTGAAGAATGACTTTGCAGGCTTTGGATGCGATGTAAGGAGGGTTGGCCAGTGCAGGCCTGGAGGCGTTCATGCATTATTTGTTGAGGTCTTGAACAAGTTCTATCCTAATAAGGACCAGCAAAACGAGCTTCTTAGTAACTGTGACATTAAAAACAATCCTTACAAGGATATATGCAAGGCGAGAAAGAACTTGGCAGCTACACTGAAGAACAACGGGTGGGTGGAGATTACGAACAGAGGCCAGACAAAAGATGCGCTGCCAACAACAAAAGCCAGTATCTCAACCATTCCTGAAAAGCCTCTGCCTGGGGAGATGTTCAGGCTTGTTGTGGAAGCCAAGTCAACGCACCAAATAAGGTGGCTCAAAATTTCTGCGTCAGAGTGGAAGACTGTGCCTTGCGACTGGCTCAGCAGCACTTGCAAGCGCGAGTTTGCAGGGCTTTACTTTGAGCCTACACCCCAACCCATAAAGATTGCTGTTGTTGACGTAACAGAAAAGGTTTCCGAGCTTGAGCCTTTCACCCCGACAGCAGGCGCAAGCTGCCTGGAAACGAAAAAAGCTGGAAACAAATGGATTGGATGCAAAAGCCAATACCAAGAAGAGGTGCTTTTTGAATGCAACAGCGACGGCAGCGTAACGACACTTGTGTCTGAAAAAGAGGATGAGAGAAAGTATATGTCATTGCTGTGCGGAGGCTTTGTTGATTACGGAGGCACTGCAGAAGGTAGCCAGGGCAACTGCATATATAGCTGCAAGTTCGATGCTGAATGCACCGCCGCAGGCGGCTCTATAGCGCCGTTTGGGTGTCCGGGAAAATCTGTGGGTTACAGCGGCGTGGAATTAAAGCAGGTATGCTGCGATACAGGACTGGCTCAGGAGGCAAACCCGAAAACAGTTGCAGTCCTGACCATAATAACAGATGTGATGAACCAGAACATAAAAGCCAACAGCGTTGGAGGCTTTTTCTTCTTTTTTGACTTTATCAACCCAATCAAGGTTTTCACAGAAGGCGCGAAGGCGCAGAAGAGACAAGAAGTCCTTGATGTTATGGAAAAGCTTCTCGCTGACGCCGGGCAGGGCACTCCACTCAGCACAGTGGTTGGAACAATGGGCACTTTGAAGAAAGACAGCAAGCAAAAGGACACTTACCTGGAGCAGAAGTACGAAAGCGTAAGCAAACAGTTTTATGGGTACACTGCAAAGCTCGAGGTTGACGCTGCAAGCAGCAACAAGGCTGTGCAGGAGAAAGCCAAGGCTGCTCTGGCTAAACTGAACCCCCTTATTGCCAACTTTCAACTGTTCATTCTCCCGCAGCGCGAGCTTGATGAGCTTGCAATAAAGCACAGCACCGACAAGCTGGTGCTGGAAATGGCCAGGTACGATGCCCTGTCTTGGACGGATGATAACCGCCAGCTTGACGTGCTTGACAACATTTACTTTGAGGTTGGGAAAATACTGGAGTCAACAGAAGATGATGCCATTGCGATTGAAATGTACACCTTGGTGTTTGAGAACTTTCCTGGCTCTGAGCATGCCCAGGAAACCACAGACAGGATAAATGAGCTCAACTCGCTTGGCCACAAGGCTAAAAGCCTGACAAAGAGTATTGCTGTTGATGTCTTTGGCGACCCTTTTTTCTTCGTTTTCGGCGGTCCGAAGTCTTTGGTAAAGGGCGGCCTAACAGCAGTCAAGGTGCTGTCAAAAACTCCGCAGGTTGCCAAGCAGGCCGGAAAGGTTTCAGAGCCCTTCCTGAGGGAAGCCCTTGAAGGCGCTGGCGTAAAGAGCAAGGAGATTCTCGAAAAGGCTCCGGGTATTCTTGTAAAGTCAGGAGGCGCTGTTACTCACGAGCTGAAGGAGCTTTTGGCTGTTGTGCCGAGGGTTATCAAGTCAAGGATGATAAAGACATCTATTGACGGTGAAGGCAGGCTGTTTTTCGAGACAACAGCAATCAAAACAGGCACAAAGGTCAGAGTGCCTTACCTGAAGAACTTCAAATCGGCAGCTGCTCTTGACGCGAAAAAGGTTGATGAGGTCAAAAGCGCTTACAAGCAGCTAATGATGGAAAAGGGCATGTTTTTCGCAAATCCCGATGACCAAAGGCTTGCCATAAGGCTGCTTCAGAGCGGCCTCAACAAGGATGAGGCTTTCAAGGTGGTAACTAAAGCTGACAAGATTGCAGATGACGACGAGCTTCTCGCCAAGCTCGTAAACAACTTCCTTGAGCCTGAGTACGGCATTGCGCAGCCAAGGCTTGCAAAAATGGTGTTGGCTGCAAAAGCAACTCCAGCTTCTGTTGACGAGGCTCTGGCAATCAAGAGGGCTGCTACCGAGGTTATCCTGAAGACGGGTTACAAGAGGAGCAAGTTTTTGGTTGCCAAAACACCCAAAGGCGAGAGTGTAACAGCAGCTGTAAACTCCCGCCTGCTGAAGGGCGACATAGCTGCTGTTGATAGTGCCGGGAAAAAATATGCTGATGTTATGAGCAAATACCCGCAGCTTCTGGACGATGCCAAAGACCAGGGCAGGGTGCTTGAGCTGGTCCAGTCAGATGGTTTGAGCGCTGATGATATTGGCGAACTTGTCATAAAAAGGGCTGCGGCATCGTCTGCTGTTAAGCAGAGGTTCCTTGACAGTCACGTTAGCAAGATCGCTCCGAACCTTGACAAGATTAACGACGCGGATAATGTTCTGAAAGCTGATGACTTCTTGGCTGCAATTGACAAGGCAAGGATTGTGAGGGCGAAGGAATGGAAGGAGGTAAACAAGCTGATAAAACGGGGAGTTCGTTCGCAGGTTGATGTAAAGCTGAACGAGCTGCTTCAGGAAAAGCTTAGCAGGGCTGCTTTGAAAGGTGGAAATGCTCCGGCCCTTGAGGGCTCGTTGAGCGGCGGAGGCCTGGACTTGTCAAAAACCTTTTACGGCGCTTACGGTCCCGTATCTTACGGCAAGGGCGTCGAAGTTGTTCCACAGCACGTGCCCTCGCTGTTCAATAGGCTTGCGGCAATCAAAACCAAGGCTTCTGACTTTGTTGTGAGCGCAGAACTCACTGCAGCAGTTACATCAGCAGAAGCAAAGCTGTTTATCAGGACAGTACATGCTCACGCCGTTGAGTACGGTGCTCCTATTGTTAAGGTTACAAAAGAGAAAGGGCTGAAGCCGCTTAACGCTGTTGTCGCTTTTGACATTTTTAAAGCTAAACTGGTAAGCACAGCTGGTTTTGCCGAGCTTGACAGCATTAAGGGAGCTGCAGTCCCTGTCCTTGCAGCGAATCCTGACGGCTCTGAGGAGCTTGCATTTGTTGTGTTTGAGGATGGGGCACTGCCTGCTGAGCTGGCGCCCAAGACTGATGTCATGTTTGTGCCTGACGGCAGTGCCAGCTACTGCGCTTATTATGACGTTCTTGTTGATTGCATTTTTGATGATGAGATATCAAGAAGCTCAATGCCGGCTCCCTGGCTTACTGACAACATGGAGAAGGCTGTGCTTGTCAACCTGAACATGCGCAACCTGGAAGACTTTGAAACTCCGAAAGATATTTGGCTGAAAGAGAATGTTGCGCCTCTGGCTGCCAGCATCCAGGTTGACGACGAAGTCCTGAGCGATGATGAAGCAGATGATGCACTTGTCAAAAAGGCTGATGAGCTGGTGGTCAAGGGAGGCCTTGCTTACGACACTGCAAAGGGCTTCAGGGAGCAGGGCCTCACAGATGATGAAGTGCAGGGCCTGTTGCTTGCTGCGAAGGACATTTCATCGTTTAACGAACTGAAAGGTGAGCCAGCAGAGAAGCTAAAGGCAATAGCAGGGTAGACACAAAATGGACTACGGGTTTCAAGGTGCGGCAGATCAAGGCTCAATGTATCAGCAAGCTAAACCGAGGAATATGCGAAGTGACCGCGCTAGTGCCAAAGCTTTCCTTACAGCAGTATTTGTCATAGTTCTTGTGGCGCTTATTGTGACCATGCTTTTCCTAAAATTAAATCCAACGCTGGAAAAACAGGATGAACTCCCTCAAGTCAGCAGTGACCAGCTTGTTTTTACCTCACCTACTGACGCAGACCAGCAGGCTGAGGTGAGGAGTCTTACAGGTTACGACTGGGCTGTCCTCCTCAACACGCCCTTGGATGATGCGAATGCCATGCTGGCAGTTCCATACCTTACAACCCTTGAGCTTGAAATAGCAGTAGCGCAGCACCAGCTTCTCAACTCTTCCGAAAGGTATGTCAGCGCAGAGACTCTGCAGCTTCTTAATAACGATTCAAGCCTTAAGGGTGTTATGGAAAACCTGGCTGCCATAGAAGAGGCGTATTACAGCCTCGGCCTGCCATCCGGCACTGCCCATGCTGAGAGGCTCAGGCACCTTGGCAGGAGGCTTGAAGTCTACGGGCCCCCGCTTGGCGAGGTAAGGGACTCTGAAACAAGGCTGTTCGTGCAGGAGCACTTAGGATTTGCAGTTGACACCTTTAACGCATGGTATGCGCTAATAAGGCTGAAGCACGACAGGCTGCTGCACAACATTGAAAAAACAAAGGACAAAAAGTCTGTCCTGACGGTTGAGGATTATCTGGGGAAAGCAGCGGAGGGAAAGCGTGAAAGGCTTGATTTTGTAAAGTGAAGGTGGTCGCGTATGGGAGCTGAATCAGAAGTTAAAATGGCGCGGAGGAAGAGGGCAGAAGGGCTTTCGCTGCAGGTGGTGGCGATTGGCGCAATAGTGCTTGTTGTGCTGATCGTGGTGCTTGCAATTTTCAAGGGCGGGATTAACAAGATTGAGCCAACGCTGGGCAAGGTCAACGAGTGCAAGGACAACCTTTTAGACCCTACAGATGGTTGTTTGGCAGCAGGTCAGTGTAAATCGGGCGAGGAAATTTACGGATTGGGCTGTGAGAAAAAGGGTAAAGGTGAAACACCTTACTGCTGCGTGAAGCAAAATGCGTAAAAATGTTTCTGCCAAAGGCGGAAAAGGCAAAAGAGCTGCTGGCGATGTTGTTTCCCTCGGAGCAGCCCGCCTTGTTTTAGCCGTGGCGCTGATACTTATTGTTATACTTCCTTTCTTCAGCGATATAATAGGGTTGCCGTTTGGTGGTGCAAAGAATGCTTACGCCTTTGACAACGGCTTCGCAAGGCTTGTGAGGTGCGCGGAGGAACTGGCAAAGCCTGATTCTGTACCATGCGATGTCAGCTTCACAATTGACGACAACTTCTACCTTGTTGCCTTTAACATGCAGGAGACAACCACTGGAAAAGCTACAAAGCCTCCTGAATGTAACGGCATTGCGTGTTTTTGCGTCTGCCCTGATGACAAGTGCCAGAAGATTGACGCTGACAAGAACAGGGGCAGGGACTGCAAGCCCGTGGTTGGATATGAGTACATAGTTGCCCAGAAGGACATCAAGGGCAACAGCGGCGGGAAGCAGATTGTAAGCTACACCGGCGAGCCTGAGGGAAGGTATTTCTACGTTGAAGGGGAAAAGACAATCCATGTGAGGCTTCAGAAGCAGGACACTAACCTGTACATAGGGAAACAGTAAGGAAATGGGTGAGAGTAATGGCCGGGCTGTTTGCTGGAAAAAGGGGTGTGGAAGGCGTAACTGCCATTGGCTTCTTAATCATAGGGCTGCTTTTTGCAGGAATTGTCTCTTTAGGAATAGTGGAAAGGGCGTGGTCCGACATAAAGGGCGAAACCCTTGAGAAGAACTACATAGCAAGGGATATTGCGCTTCTTCTGGACGCTGTTTACGCAAGCCCTGGCGATTTGGAATACATTTACTCTATGAAGGGTTACAAGTACGTCGTTGAGATAAAAAACTCAAAGGTCACAGTAAACAAGCCTGGCGGCAAGGAGCAGAACGCTGCCTTTTACGCTTATTTTGATGGCGGCGTGAAAGAGGAGGATAAGCTCAACGCAAGGTTTTTCCCCATACCAGAAAATCCTGCGCCAATGCTTATTGTAATCGTAAAGAAAGACGGCGTTGTTAGCATTAAGGAAAACGCCTAGGCAGAGTGAGGCAAAAAATGGGTATGTTCAGGAGCAAGAAGGGCAGTAGCGGAACAGGGGAGGAGGAGGTTTACTGGATTCCGAAGATGATTTTTACCATCGCGGTTGCCTCACTGACCTTCTTTATAATCAAGGCTTTTATAGCCACAACAGTTAACGTTGGCGGCCTTGAATCTGCTTTGCTGACAAACCTTCCACAGTTCTCAAAGGACGGGTTTTCAAAGTTTGATGACAAGACAGGCAGGGTTTATCCGGGAGTTGTTGACGAGCCAAGGTTCACGACTGCAAGGATGGAAAGAATTTTCAAAATGAAAAAGCCGCTGATTATTGGGAGGTTTGTGCTAAACCAGACCGCAATGGACTACATGCAGAACAGGCAGCAGGTAAAGGTTGCGTGCGCAGAGCCAAGGGTTGCCTGCACTGACAGCGAGCGGTATAGGATTTGGCAGCCGATAGCGCAGGTAAGGGGGAAAGGCGAGGGCGGTAAGACGCCTTACAGTGAAGTCAGGTATGCCACTTTGGCTAATGGAAAAGGTGTTGTGGTTGAAACTGTTTTTATTGCTTCGAACTGACAAGAGGGGATTTTTCCCGCTTGAGCTTGTATTCAGCGCGCTCGGCTACATTGTCGCTGTGGCTATTTTAATCCTTATCCTGAACATTCCATTGCTTGACAAGGGCAAGGCAGAGTCGAGCATAAGCGGAAAAGCCGAAACCGCTGCCGGTTTGAGGGCTGAAGGGCAGCTTAGCAGCTACCTGCAAACCCAAATGCCTGCTAAAAGTGAGCTGTTTGCGAAGCTCGACTGGCTTAAGGAAAGGCACGACAAGGAATCTGTATTTGCGGGCTTTGACGTGCCAAAGGCCAAGGCGTTCCTTGAAAAATACCCGGACGTTTACTCCGGAGAGGACTATTCTGGGTTCATAAGCGCTCTGCACGCAATTTACACGGCAAGCAGCAATGAGAAGGATGATGTTAAAGAGGCTTTTAAGGCCGTTACTGGCGTAATGTTTTTGAGGGCTGTTGGCGACGGCAGGAAAGCGGATGGGCACTTGTTTTATGTTTTGCCGTTGGGCGTTGATTTTGAAAACTCGGACAAGGGAAAGCCCAGCGCAAAAACATCCATCTGCACCCAGCCGCATTATGACTTGTGCGTTGAGGCCGGAACTTATGGTGTTGCCATTGGGGTGCCTTTCCAGGCTGTGCAGCTTGTTCCGCTGGCTGACAGCAGCATTGCAAAGGTTGAGTTCAGGTACTACACCGAATGGGATTCGTGGCTGCCGGGGCCGTAAGAAAGTTTGTTGAAATGAAAATGATGCTGAAACTGTTGCGGTTGCAAAACAAGAAAGGGGTAGACTATTACACACCTTTCGTTGCCATTGTAGGGTTTCTTGTGCTTGCCGCAGTTCTTACAGCGGTAATGCTTAAGCAGTACGGGCTCGCCTCCGAATTTAACCTCGGGAGGGAGCAGCTCAGGCTTTTTCATACCTACTCAACTGCTGACAAAATGCTTTCGTTTGTTGATGATTCAGCGAAGCTCTCCCTTGAACAAGCAGCACATTCAAGCGGAAGCAAAGGCTTTTACAATTCCATTCCTGCCTGCGGCAGCAAGGACAGCTTTAATTACTGGTCAAAAGACTCTGCCAGCAGTGCAAACGATTGCGTTCCTGAAACAACACCCTGTTACCCTGACGAGGCTGCTGTGAAATCAGCCTTCCTTGAGAATTTTGAAAAGTCGTTAAGCGGGTTTGTGAAAAGCTTCAACGACAAAGGCGGGTTTGAAGTTGACAAAAAGAAGGTTGAACTGCCCTTTGACTACAAGCTCGAGCTGCAGCCTGTTCCTGACAGGACAGAGGTTGTTGGAATTTCGGGAAAGCCTCTGGTCATAGCTTCAGCTGCAACAAACCCCTTCAAATATGAAGTAAAGCCAAGCTTCAGGGAGAGCATTCCAATTGATGTTGTTGCTCAAGGTGCAGAGGTTGTAAAAGGCGCAAAGCAGCTGGCAAAGCCGAACAAGAAGGACGCTGAGAAGAAGCTAAGCGACTTCAGCAAAGCCGGAGCACTGAAGTGGAGCTTGGCAGGGTATAGCACGCAAGGCCACTCGCCTCCCTGCGCTTTTGTTGTTGAGCCTAAGGGCTGCAATTATAAGTGCAACTGCCAACCTACAACCGATTGCGGAGATAGCGATCCCAAAACAACATGCGGTGGGGAATGCGAAACCTGCTATTACGATAAGGTTGAGATTGTCACGTATAACGACATTACAGCGCTGTTTTCAGCAGACTCTGGCAAGAAGTTTCCATATTACGACCCTGCCTCAAAAAAGGTTGTGATGAAAAGCGTAGCATACGACTTTGGGCTGAGCTGGATTGAGGTAACTGGCAGCAGCACTAATTGCTGAGTTAAAGCCATGCCACAACAAACTATTTATACCAGCCGCTTTGGTAAGCCTTCTGGTTTTGCAAAATGATTCGCTTGTCCTATGATGAAATTGTTGCTAGGATTAAGGAAAAGAGCGGTGTTAGCGAGGCCGAGCTGAATAGCAAGATTGCTGCGAAGATGTCACAATTGGCCGGCCTTGTCAGCAAAGAGGGGGCGGCCCACATTGTTGCTTCTGAGTTGGGCATTAAGCTTGTTGACCAGCTTTCCGGAAGGCTTCAGATAAAAAACATCCTGAATGGTATGAGGGATGTTGAGACTGTTGGCAAGGTTCTGCAGGTTTTTGAGGAGCGCCAGTTTAGCAGCGGCGGAAGGGAAGGAAAAGTGGCCAGTTTGCAGCTGGCTGATGAGACTGGCGGCATAAGGGCTGTCCTGTGGAATGAGCAGGCTGATAACGTGAAAGGCATCAACGTTGGCGATGTCGTTAAGGTCAAGAGCGCTTATGTACGCGAACGCAACGGATTGAAGGAACTGCACCTCAACGACAGGAGCGCGGTAATAGTGAACCCTCCTGGCGAAACAGTAGATGTTGTTGTTCCTGCAGCGGCTGCAACCGCAGCTTCGCTGCAGCGGCAGCAGAAAGCCGTTAGGAAAAAGCTGTCTGAGCTGAATGAAAGCGATGCAATGGCTGAGGTCCTTGGCACAATTGTCCAGGCGTTTGACATAAAGTTCTTCGAGGTCTGCCCTGAATGCGGCAAGAGGGCGAGGCAGTCACAATCTGACAGCAGCTTTGTCTGCAATGACCACGGCGCAACAGCAAAGCCTTCATACTCATACGTGCTAAACACCGTGATTGATGACGGCACTGAAACAATGAGGCTTGTCCTCTTCAGGAGGATGGTTGAAAGGCTGCTGAACAAGACAGAGCAGGAAGTTCTGGCTTACCGCTCGCAACCTGACTCCTTCCAGCAGGTAAAGAGCGACCTACTTGGCAATTTTGTGAAGGCTGTGGTGAGGGTTAACAAGAACGAGCTTTTCGACAGGCTTGAGCTCATTGCCCAGGAGATTCACGAGGCAAACCCTGACGAGGAGATAACGAGGCTTAATGACGAGCTTGCCGCCTTGCAGAAGCCCCAGCCAGCCCGGACTGAAGAAATGAACGCGCAATGATGCTCAATGATGTTTCTGACTCACCTTATCGGTGGAATATTTTCAGCAGTTTATTTCGGCAGCTTCCTTGGAATCAGCAACGATAACAACCAACGGGCCGTTGCAATCATAGTTGCTGCTGTCTTTGCCATGCTTCCCGACATTGACATGGTAAAGTCGAAAGCCGGCAAAAGCCTGCAACCGTTCTCAACGCTTATTTCCCTTTTGTTCAGGCACCGAGGCTTTCTTCACAGCTTTGTTTTCGCGGCTGCCGTTTATTTTTTGGTTCAATACTTATTTTCCGCTACAATTGCTGCCGCTGCATTTATCGGTTACTCCTCACATTTGCTGCTTGACATGGCTACAAAGGAAGGGATACAGCCCCTGTCGCCGTTTCTGAAAAGCAAGCTAAAGGGCATCATAAGGACAGGAAGCTTCCTGGAACAGCTAACCCTTGCCGCGATGACTTTCCTAACGCTGCTAAAGCTGGCTTGAAGTTCTGAAATTCTTCCAAAAACTTCGTAAGAAGCTCGTTTTTGATGAACCTTTTTCGGTTTTTTTGAACAGTTTTCCGATTGACCGCTTTGCCAAAGGGGTCATGCCACTGGACACTGGACAACTGCCCGGCTAGGGTATATAAAGGGGTTCTTTCTTTATGAAGGGTTGATAAGGGCGCAAACGAAGTGAGTGCCCTTATTGCGCTACGGGAGGCGTAAAACAGAACAAAGGTGAAGCAGAGATGAACGGATTGGAAAGTGTGTATGGAAGAGATTACGGAAACAAGGGCTTAACAGCAGCTGGTGCTGCCGGTGCGGTGGAGACGGGAGCAAATGCTGCAATCCCGAACATGCCTGACAAGAAGTTCAAGGCTGGGGGCCTGACTGCAACGGTGTGGAAGGGGATTTCTCCGAAAGGCACGGCTTACTTTAATGTTCAGCTTGGCAGGAGCTACAAGGACAAGGACAACAACTGGAAGAATACCAGCTCGCTGAGGGAGAATGACGTGCCAAAGGCGATGGTTCTGCTGCAGAAGGCGTACGAGTACGTTATACTGCAAACGACAAACGCTGTGCTTAATTAGGCAACAGCGGCTTATGCTATTATGCTATATGCAAGTGGTATGCAAAAAAATTTAAATAATGAGGTGATTGCGGTGAGGAGGAAACAGGAGCAGGAATCGGTTTTGGTTGAAGAGGAAGGCATAGTTGGGGAAGAGGCTGATATGGCTAAGTCTGAGGTTTCTGTGGAAAAGGCCGTAGCTAGGCCTGAAAGGGTTGAGAAAGGCTCTGAGCTTGAGCAGCTGCCTGGCGTTGGTGCTGCGACAGCCGAAAAGCTTGTGCTGGGCGGTTATGATACACTTCTTAGCGTTGCTGTTGCTACTCCTGGCGAGCTTGTAGAGCTGACCGGCGTTACTGAGCTTGCAGCGAGGAAGATGATACAGTTTGCCAGGGACAAATTAGAGATGGGTTTTGTGTCTGCTGAGGATATCTTGGTAAAGAGGCAGGGAATTGGCAAGATAAACTGCGGCAGTACTGCCCTGGATAATCTTCTTGGGGGAGGGTTTGAGACTGGAGCTATTACGGAAGCATATGGC
>JACPIJ010000040.1 GCA_016188145.1 Candidatus Woesearchaeota archaeon
AAATTGGGAGAAATTGCAGCTGCTGCTACGGGATTGAAAAACGAAATTTCTGCTGCAGCCAAACGGAACAAAAACATCCCGCTGCCGGGCTATACCCACATGCAGAAGGCAATGCCCTCTTCTGTCGCAATGTGGTGCGTAGGATTTGAGGCTGCGCTGGAGGATGATTTGAAATTAATCGCTGCTGTGAAAGAAATACTCAACCAGAACCCGTTAGGAAGTGGGGCAGGTTACGGCTTGCCAATAAAGGTTGATAGAAGGCTCACTGCAAGGCTTCTTGGCTTTGGGAGAGTTCAGGAAACAACTTACGTGCAGAACAGCCGGGGCAAATTCGAGCTGCTAGTGCTGCAGGCACTGCAGCAGCTGATGCTGGACATTAACAAACTTGCAACTGATTTGATGCTGTTTTCGACTTCCGAATTCGGATTTGTAACTTTGCCGCAATTTTCGACTTCCGAATTCGGATTTGTAACTTTGCCGCAAAACTTCCTTACCGGCAGCAGCATCATGCCGCAGAAGAACAACTACGATGTTCTTGAACTGGCAAGAGGAAGCTACGGAGTTGTTACCGGATGCACCACCTCTGTAGCCACAACAACAGCTAACCTTCCGAGCGGCTATAGCAGGGATTTACAGCTGACGAAGGAGCCGCTGATGGAAGGGACAGAAACAACATTGGCAACAGTGAAAATCATGGCTGCCGTAATGCATAACATAAGGTTCAACGAGAAAAGGTGCAAGGCGGCAATGACTGAAGAGCTGTACGCAACGCAGCGGGCATACGAGCTTGTGAAGAAAGGCGTGCCGTTCAGGGATGCTTACGCTGCCATAAGCAAAGAACTTTTCGGAAAGGGAAAAAGAAAAACACAGCAATAACTTTATAAACGAAGCGCTGCTTTTAATCTTTTTTGATATGGGTTGGTTGGGAAGGGACGTTGTCTCGATAAGGGATTTCTCTAAGGAAGAGCTAATCGAAGTGCTTGACAAAGCTGCCGACATTGAAAAAAACAGGCCAAGGTATGCCGGGCTGCTCCGCGGCAAGATAATGGCTTCGCTTTTCTTCGAGCCATCCACGAGGACCAGGCTCAGCTTTGAAGCAGCGATGCACTACCTTGGCGGGGGAGTTATAGGCTTCTCAGAGCCCTCAATGACTTCAATAACGAAAGGCGAAACATTTGATGACACCATAAGAGTAGTGGACGGCTACTGTGATGTCATAGTTATAAGACATCCTGAGTCAGGAAGCGCAAGAAAAGCAGCAGACCTTGCGAAAAAGCCAGTCATCAACGGCGGTGACGGGACACACGAACACCCGACACAAACACTTTTTGATCTTTACACGATCAAAAAGAACTGCAGCGACATGCACGACCTCAGCATTGGGTTCCTTGGAGACCTGAAAAACGGCAGGACAGTCCACTCATTATCTTATGCCTTATCCCACTTCAACCCAACATTATATTTCATATCTCCAAAATCATTAAAGCTGCCGGAAGAATACATGAAAGAGCTTAAAAAGAAAGGGGTTATCTGCCACGAGGAGGAAGACCTGTTCAAAGTAAGCAACAAACTGGACATACTTTACGTAACAAGAATACAGAAGGAAAGGTTCCTAAACCCTGAAGAGTACCACAACGTCAAGGGCGTGTATCAGCTTGAGCCCTCGTTCCTAAAACACACAAGGCCTAATCTCAAAATAATGCACCCCCTGCCACGCGTTGATGAAATAAACCCGCAGCTTGACAAGGCAAAGCAAAGCGTCTACTTCCAGCAGGCACACAACGCCCTGCCGGTGAGAATGGCTCTGCTGTCGATGATACTTGGTGGGCATTAAGAATTAGCAAGGCCGTCAAGCAAGATTCTCCATGTTCGCTCATCAACCTCGCCGGAGCCCCTCCATAGGATAATGCGGCTGCTGCCAATAGCGAACTTGGTTGTTGTTGAAGTGATCCCGTACTCCTGCAGCACCTTCAAATCAGCAGGGGCGAAGTCTATGAAATCGTGGCCGCCATTTCTCTTGTACGCTGCAATTGCTGAAACGCTTTCCTTGGGGTCCAAGTCAATTGCCAAAAAATTCACTTTATCCTTGTAGTCGGGGTAAACTTTACTTGCAACTGCCAAATCCTTTTTGCAATAAGGACACCAGGTTGCCCAGAAGTAAAGCAGGGTGGGCTTTTCTGAAGTAAGCTGCTGCAGCGAAACAGTCCTGCCATCAATCGTTTTAATCGTAAAATCCGGAGCGGTGAAGCCCTTTGTGTTGCCAACAGGAGCTGTTGGAGCAGCTTGGACTAATGGGGTGTGGTCACCGGTGGCTGGAATCTCCCTGCCTTCAAGATCTTCAAGAGTAGCTGCGCCTGTAAGTGGGCTTTGCGACTTTGACGAACCGCCAGAGCAGCCAGAGATTAAAACGACTACCGAAATAATGACAAAAAGCAGTAGCGGCAATAGCTGTGCTGGCTTATGCATAACGCCGACTCAGCGAGACCGTATTATAATAATTATGTTTAAATTTTAAAAATAGATTTATATGTAGCCTTTGACAAGCAATCTGCCAAGCATTGTAAGCTGCACTACGGATTTGCCTTTACCTTCGGCAGTTTCAATAAGCCCAAGCTGCTTCAGCCCTTCAGACTTCCTGTTACCATTAAGATGGTAAGAGATTAACGGCAAACTCATCTTAGTTTCCCTGCTTATCTCTTCAGGAGTTTTGCCGTCTTTGCTGAAAAGAAGCTTCAGGATGTTCAGCTTCCTGTCTGTCAGCATCTTATAATACGAGAACCTTAATATCGGAAGAAGCATAACCTTGTCGTGCTCCACGCCGAACGCCTTCAGTCCGTTAACAAACGCCGCGCTCAGGGCTGCACAGGTTGAAACCCTGTCACCTGTTGCCACGTTCACCAAGATGTCCCTGCCTGTTTCAATCTGCTTTACGCGACTAATCACTTCAAACATTCCTTCCATGAGGTTGCCTGTTACCTCCTCAACTGAAGCTGGTATCTTAAACCTCTCAAGGTCCTTCTTCACCCTCAGCGCATCCTTCACCCTTGACTGGGGCGTGATAAGAACAACCCTTTCTGTAGGAAACTCTTTCAGGCCAACAAACAATGCATCAATGTTGTCGCCAACTGGTGCAATCACTACATAACCCACAGCCTTTGACCTCCTTAATTTACATTTTTTGTAAAGCTTAAGCTATTTAAAACTTTCTATTTAATTATAAAATCTATTGCTTAAAAAGGCAAAAAACGTTTAAATACGCCTTTCACTTGGCGCAGCTACGATGAAAGGATATGCGGCAATCGGCATAGTGGCGGCATTGATGGCAGTAATACTTGCATCCGGCTGCCAGAAAAGCCCAGGCGAGGCACAGGAGAAAATAGCAAAAACACTCGCCGCTCTCCAGGAAGGCAGCGGAGAGATTAACTCGAAAGCGCCACAGTTCTCGCTTACTGCAACAGACGGAACTACGGTGAGCATCGGCAGCTACAGCGACACTGGCAAACCTGTGTACATCAACTTCTTCACAACATGGTGCCCGATATGTGTAGAAGAGCAACCTGACCTTAATAAGGCGGCAACAGAGGTCAAAGATGTGCAGTTCATAGGCGTATCCATCAAAGAAGAAGCTGCTGCTGTTGATGATTATGCGAAAAAACTCAACGTGCCTTATCCTGTATTGGCAGATACTAATGGCAGCGTTAGCAAAAAGTACTTCATAATAGGCCAGCCAGTGCATTTCTTCATTGATTCAGAAGGCATAATAAGGAACAGGATAACAGGCCCTGTGAACTATGAGCTGCTGGCATCAGAGCTAAGCAAGCTGACTGGCTCAACCACAGACATAAAAGAGGCGGAAAAGGACGAAGCAAAAGTAACAAACGGCGTGAAACATACCATACCGCTGGACGAAATTGTTGAGGTTTTGCCACAGGACAGGATACCG
>JACPIJ010000037.1 GCA_016188145.1 Candidatus Woesearchaeota archaeon
CTTCTTTAACCAGCCTATTAAGGTACTGCCTGACAGTCGTATGATTGATTTTTAGAATTCTAGAAAGCTCTCTAATGCTAAACTTCCTGTTTGGATCTTCAAAGAACGGCTTCAATATGGTTAATTTTACTTCCATGTGGAAAGATATATTTCCACTTGTTTATAAATCTTTCCATTCTGAGAGGCTCTGGCCTAAAACAAGTGATAGCTCACAATCAGACCTGCTGCCAGCAGCGCAATCATGTTAAGCACCTTGATTAACGGGTTAAGGGCTGGCCCGGAAGTGTCCTTGAACGGATCGCCAACTGTGTCTCCCACAACGGCTGCCTTGTGAGCGTCAGAGCCCTTGCCGCCAAGCTGGCCGGATTCAATGAATTTCTTTGCGTTGTCCCACGCTGCTCCGCTGGTGGTCATGGTTATTGCCAGCAGAAGGCCAGTAACTATGGCGCCTGCAAGTAATCCTCCAAGGGCTTCAGGGCCGAGCACAAAGCCGACGATTAATGGTGCAGCTACTGCGATTATTCCAGGCAGAATCAATTCCCTTATCGCTGCCTTTGTGCTTATATCCACGCAGCGCGCATAATCAGGCTTTGCCTTGCCCTTCATCAAACCAGGGATTGTCCTAAACTGGCGCCGGACTTCCTCAACCATTCCCATCGCAGCCTTGCCAACAGCTCTCATCGTTAGCGAGGAGAAAATGAATGGAAGCAGCCCGCCAATGAACAAGCCAGCCACGACTTTTGGATCGTAAAGGCTCAGCACCACACTTTTTGGCAGAAGGTCCTTGTAAGCAGCAAAAAGAGACAGGGCAGCCAAGCCTGCTGAGCCGATAGCAAAGCCCTTTGTAACTGCTTTTGTCGTGTTGCCAACCGCATCAAGCGGGTCTGTAATTTTCCTTACAGAATCAGGCATCTTGCTCATCTCAGCAATCCCGCCGGCGTTGTCAGTTATCGGGCCGTAAGCGTCAACCGCAACGATTATTGCCGTCATGGCCAGCATGGCAGTTGCAGCTATTGCAACCCCGTAAAATCCGCCTCCAAAAGTGTAAGCGAGGAACGCGCCTGCAACTATGGCAAGGACAGGAACAAGCGTGCTTTCCATGCCTTTTGCAACGCCAAGTATTATAACAGTAGCAGGGCCTGTCTTGGCAGAATCAGCAATTTGCTGGACTGGTTTCCTGTTTGCGGCAGTGTAGTATTCTGTGACGTAGCAAATAACGACTGTAACCGCAAGCCCAACAACAGCTGCGATGAAATATTTGTAATGGTCGAACATGAGCTGGTTAACAGCAAAAAAGCCAGCCGCAGAAAGCACAGCACTAATGATGATGCCGCGGTTAAGGGCAGGCCAAATATTATTCGGCTCGGAAGTCCTCACAAAAAGGCTTCCAATTACTGAAGCGAGGATTGCAACTGCACCAAGAACGAGAGGCAGCACAAGCTCATTTGCAGCAGAGCCGGCGCCTGAGCCAAAAGCTGCCCACGCAAGCAGCATCGCAGCAATTATTGTAACCGTGTAGCTTTCAAAAAGGTCAGCAGCCATGCCAGCGCAGTCGCCAACGTTATCGCCAACATTGTCTGCAATGACCGCCGGGTTCCTCGGGTCATCCTCTGGGATGCCTTTCTCGACCTTGCCAACAAGGTCAGCGCCAACATCAGCGCCCTTGGTGTAAATCCCGCCGCCAACCCTCGCGAAAAGGCTGATGAGGCTGGCCCCGAAGCCAAAGCCGATCAGGAGGTGAGGATCCTTGAGAACCATGAATAGTGCCGTAACACCCAAAAGGCCCAATCCTGCTACTGCAAAGCCGGTAACTGCCCCTCCGGTAAATGCGACGTCAAAAGCCTGCCTCAGACCTCTGGTTGCCGCTTGCGCTGTCCTTACGTTTGCCCTCACGGAGACCATCATGCCAATGTAACCGGCAAGGGCTGAGAGGAAAGCGCCGAGCACAAAAGCAGCGGCAAGGACATACGACTTAAGAGCAACAGCAATCACAACAGCGAATATTATTGTTATAATGGCGACTGTCTTGTACTGCCTGTTAAGGAAAGCAACAGCGCCTTCTTTTATTGCAGAGGCAATCTGGCGCATGGCCTCACTGCCGGAATCCTGCCTGAGAACCTTCATTGTTGACAAAAGAGCGAACAGGAGCGCGACAATGCTGCCGGCAAACGCGAGAACATACAATGACGACTGAGCAACAGCCATGTTACC
>JACPIJ010000039.1 GCA_016188145.1 Candidatus Woesearchaeota archaeon
CAAAGTGGCTGCAAAGAAAGGCTACATAAAAAAAGAGGAGATAGCCATGCTCAGGGAGTGGAGCAAAGACCCTGCCGAGTGGGGAAAGAAGATGGGGTTTGAACAGTAAAGTATTTATTAACGGCAACAGCAAACCAACCGTTGCAAAAGAGAAAAGGAAGAGGCAAGATGCGATGAAACTTAGAATAGGAGTTATGGGCTCTGGGCTTGAAAGAGGGGAGTATAACGTAACAAAGAAGGCATTGCGGCTCGCCTACGAAGTCGGAAAGGAAATAGCAAGGCACAACTGCATACTGGTTAACGGCGCATGCCACGGCATACCATACGAATCCAGCAAAGGGGCCAAGGAAGCTGACGGTTTTGTCATGGGAGTATCTCCTGCAGGAAACCTCACGGAACACGTCACCAAATACAAGTTTCCAACTGACACGTATGACCTGATAGTCTACACCGGCTTTGGCTTCAAGGGAAGGAATGTCGTAAACGTTACCAACTGCGATGCCGTGATTATTGTTGGCGGGCACGTTGGAACATTGAACGAGTTCACAATCGCCTATGACGAGGGAATGGTTGTTGGCATAATGCAGGGCTCAGGGGGAATAGCCGACTTTATAGATGACATCATAAAGATAGCAAGCAAGAGAACCGGGGCAGGGGTCATTTATGAAAAAGACCCGCACGAGCTGGTAAGGAAAGTAATAATGGAAGTGATGAAGAGGGAGAAAAGCAGCGAGAGACTGATAAAGAGAGCAAACCACCACATGTGCGTGAACTGCAAATGAATTTTCCTGAACTGCTTGAAAAGACTGCTGAGAGGAACGACAGCATAGCCTGCCTTGGCCTGGACCCCGTCATTGGGAAGATACCGATAAAGGGGAAAGACTCTGGCAAGAAAATCGTGAAGTTCTATAGCGAGGTATTAGCCGCTGTTTCCGACAGCATAGCTGCTGTAAAGCCCAATTACGCCTTCTTTTCACAATACGGATTTGAAGGCTTGAAGGCAATGGAAACCTTAATTGCAGCTGCCAAAAAAGAGAAGTTGCCGATAATACTTGACGCGAAACGCGGAGATATAGGAAAGAGCAGCGAGGCATACTCAAAAGAGGTGTTTGAGGTATGGAAGGCAGACGCTGTCACAGTAAACCCTTATATGGGCTCGGACAGCGTTGCGCCTTTCATAAATTACTGCGGCAAAGGGAAAGGGGCCTATGTGCTGGTGAGGACTTCAAATCCCGGAGCGAACGACCTGCAGCGGCTTGGCACTGAAACAGGGAGGAAGCTGTTCATGGAAGTGGCTGCCAAAGTCGCGCAATGGCACCGCGAAGGCGTTGGAGCTGTCGTTGGGGCAACGAATACCGCGGAATTGGAGAAGATAACAAAATTTTTTACTGCGGCCAATAAGAAGATACCGCTCCTGATCCCCGGCGTTGGGGCGCAGGGAGGAAGCGCGCGGGAAGTTGCAGCGGTTTTGAGGAAGAACGGCAGCGATATCCGGATTCACAGGATAAACAGCAGCAGCGGGATAAGCTATGCTTACGAGAAAACAGGAAGCGATGACTATGTAGGCGCTGCGGTGAAGGCTGTGAAAGAGCTTAACTCCGAGATAGGCCTGTGAAATGCCGGTTCTTTACCTTTTTGACATTGATGGAACGATGGTTGACATGATGCCAATGCATGTCAAGGCTTACAGGGAAGCTTACAAGAAAGTTCTGGGGCTCGATATTGCTGAGAAAGTGCTTGTTCGGCAGTTCGGGCAGGTTGAGAGAAAAATCCATGAAGCGGTTTTCAAACATTACGGCATTAAAAATAAGGAAAAGATAAAGCCCATAATAGACATTTACACTGCAGAGATTACGAAGTCTTCCAAAAGAGGAAAAATAAAAGTGCTGTCCGGGGTTAAGCGATTCTTACAGCAGTTAATAAGGCAACAGCAGCCGCTGGGTATAGTAACCGGAAACTCCAAGGCGATAGGAGAGACAATACTAAAAAGAACAGGCCTTTACGGCTGCTTTGTCGTTTACAGCTATGGAAATGTAAGCAAAAGGGCCCATATTGTAAGGAACGCAATAAGGATGGCCCGGCAGAAAGGGATAAAATTCA
The DNA here is from genome assembly GCA_016188145.1 of Candidatus Woesearchaeota archaeon. Classification (GTDB taxonomy): domain Archaea; phylum Nanobdellota; class Nanobdellia; order Woesearchaeales; family UBA10216; genus UBA10216. Next base: position 2,101 of record JACPIJ010000039.1, read on the forward strand.
GGAATGTCGTTGCTATAGGGGACGCGCCTTTCGACATCCACGCTGCCAGGGAAAATAGGGCTGTAGCGGTTGCAGTAGCTACCGGAAGATACACCCTAAAAGAGCTAAAAAAGGAAAAGCCTGATTTTGCCCTCAAATCATTGAAAAGCTATAAAGAGCTCATCAAAAAAACAGAGGAAGTCCAACAATGAAAATCGGCGTTATTTCCGATACCCACGACCAGCGGCTGCGGATTCTTGAAGCCATAGACATTTTCAACAAGGAAAAGGTTGAGTTGGTTATTCACTGCGGCGACTGGGTTTCGCCATTTTCGGCTGCAAGGTTTTCCGCTTTAAAATGCAATTCCGCGAAGAGCGGAATGCACAATCGGGTGAAGCCCGATTTGTGCCCGATTAAGGGCGTGTTTGGCAACAATGACGGAGACAAAGATATGCATAAGCAAAGAAACGGGAACTTTATAGAATATCATGATAAAGAGATGGAAATTGTTGCTGACGGAAGAAAGATTTTCGTGACTCACGGCCATATTTCTCAGCTGGTTGAGAATGCGCTGAAGTCTGGGAACTACGATGCTGTTTTCTCAGGCCACACTCATGTTGCCCACGTCAAAAACGAGGGGAAAACGCTGTGGCTCAATCCTGGAACATTGGTTGACGAAACGAACGAGAAGACAAAAGGGATGAGCATAGCGGTATACGACACGGCAACAAATACGGCAAAGCTGATTAAGCTGAAGTAATCAGGCGTTGATTCAGCATTTTAGATTTTAGCATCTCAGCCTTCTATAAGAGAAAGGTAATACACCTTATTGGACTTTTTCAGCTCCCTGAATGCGGAAGCTGTTATGAAAATGGCAAATATGCCAACGACGTTTGCTTTTGCCTGGCTGCAGATGCTCATCAGGGAATCAAAGGTTTTCCCGTCCCTTATCACATCGTCAACAATCAGGATGTTATCGTTTTTTCGCAGCAG
>JACPIJ010000038.1 GCA_016188145.1 Candidatus Woesearchaeota archaeon
ATAAGGGTTTACTGTGACAGCGTCTGCCTTCCATACCTCAAACACCTCTTTTGAGTATGCCTCGCTGCTCTTTCCTATATCTCCGCGTTTCGCGTCAAGTATTACCGGCAACTTCTCTTTTTTGGCAGCTGCAATTAAGGTTTCCATTGCCTTCAAGCCTTCAAATCCGTATTGTGCAAAGAAGGCGTAATTGGGCTTTACAGCAGCTATGCTGTCGGAAACAGCGGCTAATACCTCGCTATAGAACTTCACGATTTTCTTGCCAGAGTCTTTCCCCTTTATCGGTATCTTCCCAACGACAGGGTCCAGGCCAAGGCAGGCTATGCTGTCGTTCCTCTCGGCAGTCTTTTCAAGCAGTTCAGGAAAATTCATCGTTGGGCCTTCAGCAGTATTTGCACTTGTAGTGGTTTCCTTTTACCTGCATTATCTTCTCATTTTCCTTTTCCCGCTTCATTACCTCGGTTATCACTTTCCTTATCAGGTCATGCGGGTCCTTGTCGTAAATTACTTCCGCTCCGGTTTTCTTGCTCGCTATTTTTATGATGTCATCGATAAAATCAGCTATTCCCCCGGAGCCCTGCATTATGCCAACAACCATTCCCTCGTCATAAGCGATTGTGAACTCATTCAATGTTCCAACGTGCCCTCCAACAATAATGACGGCGTCGCAGTTGGTAACGTTTACTACGTTCCTCCCTTTAAAGCCAAAGCCAGTGTAAACTATCAGGTCATACGTGTCAGTTGGGAACTTGTACTTGTGCACATGCTCGTGCAGGCTCTCGGCTGGAGAAACTCCCATCACAAAGCCGTCAGCAGACTTGGCGCCCTTGCTTGCCTCGTAAGGTATGCCCCTGCATGCCCCGTTGACGAGTATGCAGTTGTGCCTGGCTATCTCCCTTCCTACGGCATAGGCAAGGCCCAACGCTTTTTTGGACAAGTTTTGCTCTCCCTTCTCAAGCCCCGAGCCCATCACACCAATTTTCAGTTTCATGCTCTTTCCTTGCACAACATATCTTTGTTACAGCCATAAATACTTTACTGTTTTGCCGCAAGCTTTGCCTCATCCTTCTTTCTCAGCTTTATTATTGTCTTTACTGCTTCGAATACAAGCAAAGCCCCTGCTGTGCCAATGAACCACCTCGCTGAAGCTTCAACTAGGTTGAACTTTGCCGTCATTATGTTTGGGTAGAACAACCAGAAAGTCTGCCCAATCAGTATCAGCAGCCTTAGCTCAGTTGGCCCAAGCTTGAAGTACGCAAGCCTGTAAGTCCTCGTTATCGTGGAGCTTATGCTTGAATGCAGGCTCCAGAGGTAGAACAGGAATACAATTGCAATACCTGTTGTCATGCGCAGCACTGGTGAGAACCCAAGCCCCAGCCCTATGCACATCGTGACTATCATGTCGAAGGCGTGGTCCACGTAATGCCCGTAGTTTGGCCTCGGCCTGTTCCTGTACCTCGCCAGCCCGCCATCAGTAGAGTCGGCAATCCAGTTGATGATAAGAAAGAAACTTGCCCCCCATAAAAACAAGGTATTTTTTTGCGAAAGCCAGTAGAAAAGCAGCATCAACGGGCCGGTCAGAAGGCTCGTGTACGTGAGCACATCCGGCGTAATCCATGCCGGATAACGCTTTATCAGCCAGCCCGTGACAGCGCTCTCGGCTGGCCTCAGAAGTGAATCGTTGCTTCGCTCGAGTTTCATTCAAATCCCATCTTCCTGCCCCACTCTGCAGGGTTTTTGCTCCACTCCCTGAGCATGGCTATCTCCTCTTTTTTTATGTAGCCTTTCTTTGCAGCCACTTTAACCAGGGTGCTGAAGTTGCTTAATGTTAGCAGCTGGCAGCTGGCAGCTGCAAACCCCTTCTTCGCTATCTCCATCTCGTAAGTGAATATTGCAAGGCATTTCTCAACAACCGCCCCTTCCTTTCTGGCAGATGCAACTGATGACAAAGAAGTTCCTCCGGTGCTGACCAGGTCCTCTATTACCAGAACTTTTTGCCCTGGCTCGAGCCCGCCCTCAATCAGGTTCTCCTTGCCGTGGTCTTTCGCTTCCTTCCTGATGTAAATCATTGGCTTCTTAAGTTTCTCAGCGACAAGCGCAGCCCATGGAATGCTTGCGGTAGCAATCCCAGCGACAACATCAGCCTCAATAGCCTCCTTTTTGATTTTCTTGACGTAGAAATCACGAATCATTTTTCTTTCCGCAGGCTTTGACAGAAGCAGCCTGTTGTCACAGTAAATAGGGCTCAAAATGCCAGAAGCGAACTTGAAAGGCTTTTGCGGCCTCAATATTATAGCTCCTGCCTTTAGCAGCAGCTCCGCAACCTTTGCTTCAGTTCCCATTAAACATTACCTCTTTGCCCCTGATTTTTTCTTCAGCCATTTCACCATCACTGAAAATAACGTTGCCGTTGATAATCGTTGCAGCCACAACCCCTTTGGCCTTCCACCCGTCAAAGGACGTCCACCCGCACTTTGACAGCATATCCTCATTTTTTATTGTTTTCTCTTTGTGCATGTCCACAAGAGTTATGTCGGCATCCATTCCAACAGCCAATTTTCCCTTTCCTTTTATCCCGAACACAGTAGCAGGATTTTCCGAAGTTAGCTTTATCAGCTGCCGCAGCGATAATCTGTTCTTATTCACAGCGTCAAGCATAAGTGGTATCATTGTCTGCAGCCCCGGCATTCCTGAAGGAGCGTTCCAGTAGTCCTGCTCCTTCTCCTCCCGTAAATGTGGTGCATGGTCTGTGGCAATCATATCAACAGTTCCAGTGGCAATAGCATTCCAAAGTGCAGCAACGTCCTCTTTTTGCCGCAGCGGAGGGTTGACTTTGGCATAGTTTCCAAGTTTAGCGGCGGCATCGGCTGTTAAGAACAGGTGGTGCGGTGTCACTTCGCAGCTGAGGCGGTTATAGCTTTTTTTCGCAGCTGAAATTATCCCAGCTTCCTCTTTCGTACTCATGTGGCAAACGTGCAGCCTTGTGCCGTATTTCCTGCCAATCGCCACTGCCCTCTCAACCTCTTTTGCGGCTGCAGGGTTTTCCCTTATCTTAAGGTGCAGCCTCGTTCCATCGCTGTCGCCGCGATGCTTCTCTTCATTCGCCTTTATCATTGCCTCGTTTTCGGCATGCACCATTATCCTCTTGCCAGTGCCGAAAATATCGTTTAGCGTTTTCTCATCAGTGACCAGTAGATTTCCCGTGGAAGA
>JACPIJ010000042.1 GCA_016188145.1 Candidatus Woesearchaeota archaeon
GACCACGTTGCAGCCATGCTGGAGGAGAAGCTCATCAGGCCCAACCATCTTCACAGGAAATACGCCGATACAGTGAGGAAGTTTTACCTTCTCCAGAAGAGGATAATGCACAGGGAGCTAAGGGAAGTCAAAGGCGCACACCTTGACGTGCTTTTCAAGGAAGCCCAGGACTTTGTTGCAAAGATTGACGACTTCATCAACAAAAGGTCCACGGTCAGGAAATAAGCGCTGTTATTTCTTTTTTTTGCGGCAATAGGAATCAAGGATAGAACAAAGAATAATAAAAATAAGAAGGAAGAAATAAAAGATAATAAAAAGAAAAAATTGCTGCTTACTGCGGCTTCATCAGCTTGATGAGCAGTGCTGCCCCGCCGCCAAGCACGACAACGTAGCCAAGCACAAGCAGCGCCACATACTGCGGCGTTTCAAGGAATGACTTCTTTGCTGCAGGCTGTTCCTGAGGCGTTACGTTCACCTGAGGCTGCGTAGGCGGAACGGTTATTACCGTTACCTCGTCCTTCTTGCCTTCCTCAGGAGGAGTTACCTTTTCCTTCTCATCTTCGGCACCGCACTTTGCAACGCTCAACAGCACAACCTCGCTGTTGCTCTTGGTGTCCGTGTTGAAGTAAGTGTCAACCGTTACCCTGTAGTTCGCAGGCCTTGTAATGCTTTCAGCTACTGGCACAGTGAAGCTTACACTGTCCTCGTCATCCTGGTCAAGTGAGAGCTTGTCGCTTACTGCGCCAAAGCTGAGCTCAGGGCTTGCTAGCCTCACAAGGACATCTTCCTCATCCCTTCTGCCGGAATTTCTCAGGTTTGCCGTGAGCTTCGTTTCTTTCTCGCAGCTTACAGTTGGCGGGTTAAGAGTTACGCTCTTTATCTCAATCTCGTGGCTTTTCCTCTTGATTTCAAAGTCAACGCTTATCTTCTCGCCGTGCCTTGCGCCGAACTCGTCAGTGCCTTCCGCGCTTATTTCAACGCTGAACGTGCCGTCGTCCGCGTCGTCATCTATTACTGACTCAACCTTTATTGTGTCCTTGTCCTCTGCGCCAAGGTCGCCAAGATCTTCAGATTCGTCAATGTCCAGCTCGCCGTTGCTTATGACCTTGACCTCAACATCTTCTATGGTGACGTCTTCCTTGCTCTTAAACCTGTTTTCAACCTCTATCTCAATCTCAATATTCATGCCAGGCTTCAGGTCCTTGACATTATCGCCGTTGTCAACATTCTCGGACTTGCCGTCAAACCTTACCTTGACATCCTTTAGCTTCAGGTTGTTTTCTGCCCTGACTTCGAGCTGCGTTGTGCCGCTTACTGCGCCCCCGGTGATGGAAGGCGTCGCCTCAAACTTTATTGAGCCAACATTCACAGCGGAAGCAACAAGCGCCTTTGTTACGGCATTAAGCTTCTGAGGCACCCTGACGCTGATTGGCACGCTTACGCTTTCGCCAACTGCCAACGTTGTCTTTGGCAGCGTGAAATTAATCTTAAGGTCGCTTTCTGTAAAGCCACTCGCAACACTAACAGTACCCTTAAGGCCATTTAACTGTTCCGGACCGTCGTTCTTCAAAGTAATTGTGCCTGTTAAGTTAACCTCCCTCTTGTCTTCTGTGTCGTGGTTTGGGTCGCTCCTTTCCTGAGTCTCGCTGCCAAGAGTTAATGTTGATGTTACGGCCAGCTTTGGAGGGACGTCAACGACTGTTACGGTTACGTCCTCAAATGAGTTATTTGTATCATCATCTGTGACGTTAAACCTGAACTTGTAAGTTCCTGACTGCGTGAAGTCTGGTGTCCAATTGAAACCCATCTGCGTGGTGCTTAAGTAAGAATAGTTTACTTTTGTCGAGCCTATTGTTATCTGTTGGTCCTTGGACAATGCGTTAACCTTTGTTCCCGCACATGGCGCATCTAAGCATACGCTAAAGTTTATTGCGCCAACATCCGCAGCAGTTGAACTCACGACAAAGTTTAAAGGCTGGCCTTCATTTACCGATTTAGCTCCTATTGCAGGAGAAAAAGCCGGAGCGCTAGCAGCTGCGTAAATCATAGCCGCTGACAACACGAGAACTAACATGAACAAAACACTTTTGAAGACGTTTTTCATTGTATAACCAACCCCCAACCGTTTTTGCAAAATCTGCAAAATCATCTGCCAGTAATTTATTAATTCCTGAGTAGTTACAAGTTATATATAAACCTTTTGTTTTTTTGAAATGCATTTCTCAGAATATGCTGGCTGCGTGCTTGTAAACTCTGGCTACAGCTGCAGCAGCCGCAATGGCAGCACGCAACTGCCATATATTATAGCAATTCGCATTAATTATCGAAATTTTGTGCGAATTGCTAAATAGCAGATTGCAGGAAGAATTTACGAAAATTTATGCAATCTGCTATTATATAGGAAAGATGGAAATAAGAAAAGAAGGAAAAAAATAATGAATAAGATTATTTGCCGAAGTAGAATATCTTTTCTATTGCAACGTCCTCGGGCCTGAACTCTTCCCTGCCTGCCCTTGCGGTCACTCTGGGCTGCTCTGCTTTCGGTGCCTGAGCTTGGGGCGCTTGCACTTGCGATTCATGAACAAAAGTGGGGTGAACTGCTGCCTGTTGAGCTGATTCTGCGGCTGCCGCATCATGATGTGCTGCAGCAACAGGGGAAGGAGCGCTTACTGGCTGTTGCTGCTGGATTGACATCCTCATGACCTGCTTGTTCACATCGCCAAGCCCTCCACCCAGCTTTTTAATCTCATCTTTCAGGCCAATAACCTCCCGCACAATGGCTTCAAGCCTCACTCCCAGTGAGCGCACATCCATGTTAAGCTCAGACAGCGCTTCGTTGGAAATGCTTGCCGGCTCTGATCTTGCAATATGGCTGTTCGAAGCTATTGCTGCTGACATGGAACTAACGCCGTTGCCTCTCAGCATTTCTTCTGCCTTCAATACAGCTTCATCCGATGTCTGTGCTATTCCATGCCTCATAAGCTCCCTTGCCAAAGCGTTAATCCTCTGAATCTCCTCAACACCCATTATGCCCACCTCTCACTCTGAACAACCAAGCCTTCATTCGGAACGCTGCCGGAATATAGCCGATAGCGATGCCTGCTGCTTTTGTTCGACGCTAGTATACAAATATACGGACTATCCCCTTTAGTATACTGCTATATAAATGTTTTGGTTTTCAAAACTTTTAGCTGAAAATATGGTATATGCAAAAAGCTTAAATATAAGCATTCTTACTCATTAGTGACAATATGAGACTACCTACGGCCGGCTCTGAAGGCTTGGTGAAGATTGTTGAAGGATTTGTTTCTAATTACAATGCTAGTGGCAACTTTTCAGGGTTAAGGGTGATTGCTGACATCCTTTACCATACTGCTATGGAGCACAGGCAAACGGGCAACATTTCTAGAGCTGGTGTTTGTGACTGGCTGGAAGCTGCTAAATCAGCTTATGCTGCAGCTTTGGAAACTTACGGGATGCAGCAGGAACAGGTTCCAGGATTTGCCGAACAGATTGTAGCCAGCATTGCAGAGATTGATAGAATGATCGGTTACTCATCGCCATACGGCACTCAGCTTACACCCAAGGAAGGAGACTCGATTGGATCGGAGTTTCAGTTAATGCCGCAGCCGCTACCTGAACAGAGGCGGTTGAGGGTTGCTGTGATGGAGAGGTAGGTATAGTTCTAGCATAATCTTTAAATAACCTTTCTCTTGCTGTAGTAAAACATGGCGGAACTCGTAAAAGTTGCAGCGGTAAGCGACATACCGTCAGGAACGGCAAAGGTTGTTGATGTAAAGGGCGAGCCGGTTGCCGTTTTTAACGTGAAGGGAAAGTTTCTTGCAATCCACAACACCTGCCTTCACAGGGGAGGGCCATTGGGCGAGGGCTTTGTCAACGATTCCGAGCTTACTGTTGAATGCCCCTGGCACGGCTGGGTTTACAGCCTGGAAAGCGGTGAGACGACCTTCAATCCAGGGGCAAAGGTTAAGACTTACGCGGTTAAGGTTCAGGGCAGCGACGTATTCTTAGAAATTTAAGCAGCAGCAACAATCTTTATAAATTGCCCAGTAGTTTTCTGATTGACCTCTCCACATCGCCTATGGCGATGGGACCAGTCGTGCATGCACGACTTGGTTTACTAAAGAGGTCATGCGGGGGTAGCAAAGCCCGGCTAAATGCGCAGGACTTAAGACGTTTTTCCGCCAGCGCTTTTGCGCCGCAGCGGAAAAGGGCTGTGATCCTGTGGGTTAGTCCCTTCGGGGGTTCAAATCCCCTCCCCATTAAGCGCATCAAGCCAGATTCGGCTGTTAATCCTGAGAAAGTAAACATGGAAGCATACGCTAGGCTTGCCGCTGCTTATCAGGCGAGGACAGACGTCCTGCCTATTGCAGATCCTTTTGACGATTTTGCCAAAGTGCTTTCACTCAATCGTATTATGGATGTTGGATGCGGTCCTGGCAGGGATGTTGAAACAATCCTCCAGAAAGGGCACAAGGTTGTCGGGATTGATTTATCAAAAGAAATGCTGCAGCTAGCGCGCCAGCGGCTTGATGCATTTCTGCAGCAACAGGAAGATCCGCTTGGGTTTCTTCGCGCAAGGGGTTACGAGTCAAAGTCGATTGATGGTGTTTTGGATGCCATGTTTTTCCAAGCCACAATGCAGGGCATGCCTATTGGTCGGCCGGGATTTGAAGTGGAATCTTATGGCGGGCTTTGGGCTGTTACGAGTGTGCAGCACCTGCCTTATGCGCAGCTGCCAAAATTTTTAGCTAACGCATCAGCACTTCTCGCTCCAAAAGGGGTTTTGTATGTAAAGACACGGGCACCTTTCGACAATCAACCTAAAGATCTTCTTGAGTGTTTAGAGACGTCTTCAGAGAACCAAGGATTGCCATTCACTCGTTTCTTTGCCTATTATGTGCCATCTGATTTCCTTAATAGCCTTGAGCAAGCTGGGTTTTCAGTTGTAAGGACGTCTAAAGGACCAGATGGCAGGATTCAGTATCCTTCAACAAACAGTGGCGAACGTGGTTACAAATTCTGGGTCATTGCCCAAAAGAAATAAGCAATGTGCTTGATTGTCACTGAATTATCTCAACCCTGCTGTCGCCTTCTTGGATTCCGTATGCAGTGGTAAGGTTTCCGTTCACTTCGAGAACATATCTGATGGGCTGCCCTGAGTTGTAGAGGGGGCACGGGTCTGCATGGCAGGGCACGGCGTGGTGAATCTTAACCACTGTGAAGTCTTCAGAAATGAACACGATGTCCAGCGGAATCAGCGTGTTTTTCATCCAGAAGTTTTGCACTGACGTTGTTGGGAATATGAATAGCATGCCTTCGTTTTCGCCGAGGGATTTTCTGAACATGAGTCCGGTTTCTATCTCTGTTTCGTTGTTTGCAACTTCAGCGTTTATTATCAGTGATTCGGGATAAAAGGTTACAATTGCCCTGTCATTTGCTGTCTGGGTTGTGCCTGTGGCATCGCCAGATTTATGAACCAGATTGGGAAGTCCAACAGCAAAAAAGAACAGGATGAAAAACAGCACCGATGCAGAGATAATAACTGTTTTGAAATCTGTCATGAGCAGCCCTGCTGACAAATACCTTTAAAAATCATTTGCATATGCGAGAATTTAGTAAGGTTGATAAGGGCGCGAGCATTGCGAGTGCAAGTTGGCGGTAGCCAACTGCACAATCGGCGAAAGCCGATTTGTGCCCTTATGCCTCTGTAGCACAGCCAGTAGTTGCGCCACCTTGGTATGGCCTTTTAGGAAAATGTCACCGGAAAGGTGACATTCTTCGTCTCTAAGACGAAGAAAGGTCAATCAAAAACGAAAAGGTGGAGGTCCGGGGTGCAAATCCCCGCAGAGGCTTTATTAGCTCTAATTGAGAGCTCCGAGAACTTTAGTTTCTAACCCGTTAGCAGCGGCCACTTGTTGCACCTGATTAAGATACCTAGGCTGGCACACGATCAGATCGGGCTTGCTACCAAGTCGCAAACCGTCATCAGTAAGGTGTTTTTTAGCTCATAGGGTAATTGTGCATCACTAACAAAATTTCCAATACGTGTTCCTGAAGAGTAAGCAACACTAAACACGTGGTGGATTCTAGGCGGCAGTCGCTCAACTTCTTCCGCTACGCCCAGTTGTACACTAAATAAATGGAGAGAAGCTTGTACTTCTGCTGGTAAGCTTGGTGCTCTCCGCACGGCTATATACCATGAAACATCAGTATTTAAGCCGTAACGCTTTAATGTAAGAGCAGCTTCCTCAATTTCGATTTTATGTGCTTCGCTTCCTCTACCATCAGTTGCGTGCAAATCACCTGAATCAGTAACGATGATTGGTAAACTAGGTTTCATGAATAAAGCGAATCAAACATAATTTATAAAACTATCCAAACAATTATTTTTGCCTCTCGGTTCAAATGGCAAAGAAAGATAAGAATATTCGTAAGCAGGATAGCAAATAATTAGGCAACTGTTCCATTAAAGCCCTGATTATGAACATTTTAGTATAGCTCCCAGCAGAGGCTTATAATTTTCTGAGCCGAAGCGAGTAAAATTTATAATCTGACTAGTGTTACTAACACGGAATAATGACAAGTGACCCTGAGATGACAAGTGACCCTGAGGGCTTGGCAGAGCGAATAGAAAAGCAGTATTTGGCAATGCAGGAGCAGTTGCCAAGTAACGTGCAGAGCTGGAAGGCGAGCGCCAGCGGCATAATTCATGCGTTAACCGGTAGAGTCAGCATTGAATTGGTCGTCCCGTTGAATGGCGCTTTTAGTCGCCACACTGAATTTGTAAACTTACTCTTTGTTAACAATGTTCCAATTACGGGCAGTTACCGAGAGGAGGTTTTTTATTCAAGTGAATATGATAAGGCAGGGTATTCCGGGGAGTCTGAACATGTAGGAAAGTATAGAATTGAAATTATGAGCAAGCATGGCGGTAGGAGCTTGGAAGGGCAAGTTATTCTGCGTGCCGAAAGAACAAAAGATTTCGGTCAGATGCATACCTTGGTGAAGGTTATTAAGGAGTACGTTGCTCTCTTTGGCCAAAAAGACGAGCCTAGTGACAGATAAGCAAAATCTTTTTATCTTCAGTGGCATTCCTCAACGCTTTAAACGTTCAGTAACATGTGAGGGGTTTTTGCGTGGAAAAGGCAGGTTCATTGCTGGAGAGATATGCGCATGTCAGGACAGGTCAAGACCTGATTAATGCAGGAGTAATTCCTAAGAGCTCGGCAGCGTTTCTCGCATGGATTGCATTTTCACGCCTTTCAAATTTGAAAGCCGCGATTACGCAGTCTGTTGAGCCTGAGATGCTCGGAAGCTGGTTGCCTGCTTTTGCTCCTGTTATTAAAGAAGTTGGCGAAGTCATATCAAACCGGAATGACATAGGTGAATACGCCAAGGTTGGCATGAGGGTTCGTGGCGATGTTGCAACTGCAGACAACCCTTCAGCAACGCTTGAAGGGACTATTAGAGATGCAGCACGCGGGTCTTACCTTGCGGTTGAGTGGGACCGTCCGATTATTAACAGCAGGTCAATTAAAGGGGTTAAGGAAGGTTACGGAAGTTATGTGTCTTACGAAAACGGACAAGTCCATCTCCTTGTCCCAGGAGGCAAGGTTGTAGACGGCTACCAGCTCGCAAATGGCGTGGTTGCTGATGAGAAGCTCGGACACAGGGTAAGGTTTGTAGAAGGCTACGAGTCAACTAGGCGTCGGCGGGATTCCCCGGATGCTGAGGTTAAGATTCCTAAAGGGGCCCTTGCAACGCTTACCAAGTATGATGCCGAGAGGCAACGGGTAACAATTAGGCTTGATGAAAAGGTTGAAAGCTTGCGCTCTAACGAGCTTACGATTGGCATGGGTGAAGCCCTGACAAAATTGCAAGTGTCGAGCCTGGGCCAGATTGAGCCTAAGAGCCTTGAGCACGAAGTTATGAAGGCAGCTTTTTCCGGTTTCTTCCCAACGACTGTGCTCGACATTGGCACGGCAAGGGATATCGTTGTGGGGTTGCTGATGGGGAAAGACATGGTTTTTTACGGACCTCCAGGATCTGGCAAGAGCCAGGCCGCTAAGGACATCGTGGCCATCGCACAGCAGCAGGAGGTCATCTTCCACGTTGAAGGCTGCAAGGTCCAGTGCAACCCGTTCAGCCTGTTTGACCCCTCCTTCGCAAAAGTTGTGCCGGCCTGCCCGGAATGCAAGATAAATTATGATTCCGGATTTAAAGAAACTGGAAACTTTACGCCTCCCAAACCGCAAAAGGTTAAGGTAACCACAGCAAGATATGGGGAAGGAAAGGGCATTGAAATGTTGGAAGGCACGACAGGGCTTCAGCGCATGCACCTTGCGGGCTTTAAGATACCAAACCTTAGCGACGCAAACATGGTGGACCTGGAAAACGAGTTTGACCCGCAGGGCTTTCATCCTGGCGTCTTGAGCAGGACCAACAATGGCATCCTGTTTGCCGAGGAGTTTGACAAGTGGCGGCCTCAGGCGTGGGAAAGCCTCTTGGCAGCTTCTCAGGACAGCGCAATCAAGCCTGACCAGCTCAGGTTCTCTTACCCGGCAAATGAGGCTTTTTTTGGTACAGCAAACGACCCTTCTGTTTTTCCAGAAACAATCAACGACCGTATGCTGCTGATAGCCATTGGGTATCCTCAAAACCGTGATGACAGCTACCTCATCACCAGGCGAGCTTACCACAAGGAAACAGCAATCCTTGAAGCCGTTCCGGTTGGAGACTCTCACACCCAGACCAACCAGGCGCTGAGGCAGGTGCCCATGCCAGTAATTGTCGAACGAGCAGTAGACGCATTTTATCTGAAATTCAGGAAAGAGTACACCGGACCGGGAAAGACCCAAATATCAGGCAGCAACCGTTCCAAGCTTGACGCGCTTGATGCGGGAAGGGCAGAGCTCTTTCTGGATTCAATATTTTTCGAAGCCACGCCCGCTACTGCAACTGCTGAATACGCGATGCGCGGCATTAGGTTTGCACTTGTTACCCGGCTTCAGGAAAGCAGCCCTGAAAAGGTAGCACAGGCAAAGTCGTCTTTGGACGAATACCTGCTGAAGGAGTTTCCAAAAGCCATGCACGAGGAAGAAGACACGTGGTGGTGCAGGGTGTTCCAGAACATGGCAATTAAGGAGACTCAAGCGCCAGGCATTGAAGGCGCTTTCCGCGCTGAAATAGCAAGTTACAAGGAAGACCCGAGGAAGGCATTGAAGCCTTTTCAAAAGGTGAAGGCTGCCAATGAAAGCCCTCAGAATCCTAGACTCCAAAATGCCTTATTGGACCACCCATTTATGGCTTACCTGTTTGGGGAGCAGCCTAAAATGTCAATGGTCAACGAAAGGCAGCTGACCGAGCTTGTGTCATACCTGATGGCAAGTCAGGCAAGCTCATCCTGCAAGTAGGCTGCCATATGCGTGGTGATTGGTGGTTATGGAAACAAACAGCGCCAGTAAAGGCATTCACGTTGACGACGTTGACGTAAAGCGATACGAGCGCGCAGATTGCACGCTGTTCAGAACACCGCCAGTTGATGTTTCTTCAGTTGGCAGCATTATTGAGAAAGCGCTTGTGCGCGCGTGGGAGCAAGGCGAATCTGCCGATTATGCGCTCGATTATTTGCTGCGTGAAGGCAGCATAACAGACAAGCTTGCCCAGCAGATAGCCCAAAGCCTCCAGTTTCAGAGGCAGCGCGCCTTGGAAACAGTAGATGAAGAAAAGGCAAGAGCCATTGGCCAGTACGCTGCTGAAAGGGAGCAGCTGTTGCAAAGCATAGAAGAAGCACTTGGAACCAGTATCCGGCAGAGGCAGGAAGGGCTGCAAAGGACTATGGGGGAAGCTCGCCAGCAAACAGCAGCGTACAGTGCAACGCAGTTACAGCTGAATGAGCTGCGCACTCGTGTTAAATCGCAGATAAGCGAGCTTGGCGGGGTTCAAGGCTATAATGTGCTTAGCCGGATTAGGGAAGAGTTAATTCAAGACCAGGACCAAGGCCAGGAAGAAGGGCAAATAGGGCAAGTGAAAAAAGGCGAGGAAGGCAGGGATTACCGTAAGCGGCCAGTGCGCCAAAGGCAAGAGCTGGCCGGAAGCGCAAGCGACCTTGAGGAAATAATTGAGCGCGAGCCAACCAAACTTGGCCGCTTGTGGAAGACGCTGGTCAACGTGGTAACTTTAAGGTACTTGAGGAAGTAGTGAAGTAGTGGAGTAGTGGAGTAGTGGAGTAGTGGAATGGTGATGGGTGGCTATAAAAAATGACAGCAAGAAACGCTCAAAACTCTCCTGCTATTTTAACGCTTGAGGAGTTTACAGAAAGGTTTTCGAAGCGGTATCGGGCAGAGCAGTCCTTCCGCGAGATGGTGCACAGCTACATGAAGCTGTCCGGAATCAGGAAGGCGGCGCTTTCGGTGGCAAAGGCCCTTCACATTCCGTGGTATGGCACAGAAACAGGCAGGATAATCACGAATTATGCTACGATAATCTATGAAGGAATGTTCAAGCTGCAGAGGGTTGAAAGCGCTATTGGCGAATTTAAGCAGACAAGTGGGGTATTGGGAAGCCAGGCTCAGGCAGTAGGCAGACTTGAAACTGCAGTTCAGGAGGCTGAAAGTGAGCTCAGAGTTACTGAGGCAGAGCGGCGGGCAGCATTGCAGCAGGCTGACGAGTCGTACCTTGCGAAGACAGAGGGGGAAGAGCAAGCCGCCCAGCAGGCAGCAGGGGAAGTAAGGAGAAAAACCGATGAGCAGGAAATCGTAAGGGGGAAGTTGAGGGAGTTTGTTGTTAATTCCCCACTCGTCAAAATGTCAGAACATGGCACACTTACCTTTGACGAGGAAAGAATTATGAGGCGGCTTGAAGAGGTTGCTTTAGACGAAATAGTTGAAGGAATTGAAAGCGAAGGCTCCACAGGTTTTATGGCAAAAATGAGGGCTTCTTATGATGGGCTCATAGCTTACTGGGCAGAGGTTGAAGACTTCTCCGAACTGCCAAACGTTGACTGGATACAGTCAGCCATCCTTTCAAGGACAAAAGGCTACAGGGTTCCGACATTCCCTTACTGGGTAGCTGGGAAACCCGAGGATAAAGCCAAAGCCAGGGTCTCTGTTGACACTGCCATAAGCCTTGACGTCAGCGGCAGCATGAGGGAGAATAACCGCATGGTTGCCGCAAGAAAAACAGCCACGGCAATGGTTGCACTGATGAGGCGCCTAAACTCTCGTAACGAAACATTCCTTTCTGTTTTCAGTTACGAGATTAACCCAATAACAACCAAAGACCTGAGGACAATCGTGCCTAATGGGGGTACAAGGACAGAATACGCGCTTGATTGGATGATACAAACGCTGAAAGACAGGGGGCCAAGCCTTGCCTACCTTATAACCGATGGCGCCCCAAACTACCTCGATGCTACTGTAAAGGCGGCAAGGCGGTTTCAGGATCATCCCTACATAATGCTGAGAATCTTCCTTATAGACGGGGACAAGGAAACAGAAGAAAATGTGCGAAAATTCGGCAGTGCTGCCGGGCTGCAAACCAAAGTCGTGCCCGTCAGGAACTACCAGCTTGGCGGCAAGGTTATTGCAGACATGTCGAAAGCCATTGGGGAGATGCGCGGAATAGCGGAGTTTTGACGTATGCAATGAATTTTCATCCACGGGAATTCTATGCCAACCATCAAGCATAACATTTATAAAAGTGTCTTAATTCCTCAGTTGTTAATTAAAGGTTTTAGGGTTTGGGGTGAAGTGGCATCACAACAGAAGGCAACAATCCAGCACAACAGGCAGCCAGCAAGCCAGCAAGCCCTGGCGAACAGGCTTTGGAGAGAATTCTTGAACGTTATAAGGGTCCTCAAGCGGCAGCGCACCGTGCTTTTGACGCTACTTCAGGGCAGGCAACAAGAGCCCAAACGCGGATTAGCCGCGGACCGACTCAGACTATAGGCGAGGAATCAGGGCTCGCTGAGCATTATGCAAGGATGGCTGAGATAGAGCAGCAGCTAATACAGTATGCAGACGACCACGGCAAGCTTACCAAAACCTTTCAGGAAATATTGGCTGATAAGGGCTTGTCCATGGGTGATAAGTTCAGGATTGTTCTGTACAATCTAACCCTTCGGGCAAATAAAGCGAAGCAAGTGCCGATTGAGGCTGCTCGGAGAAAGGGCACGCTTCTTGAATCGCTTGTTAACGACATAGCTGAAGTGTTTGACGAACAGCATCAGACTAGTATCAACGGGGTTGCGCGTTCAAGAGAAATGCAGACAAGAAACATTGCCCACATGAAGTACCTTGATGACAAACTTGTGAAAAGCCTTACGGACAGTTATAAGGGTCAGCCAGACTACCTTGCTGCGGAGCAGGAAGTAGGGCGTTTGGAAAAAGAGCTTTTCGAAATACAAACCGTAATGGAAAGCGTGGAGGCAGAGGTACAGGCTGCCAAGGACGTGGGAGACCTTGCAAGGGTTTCCAGCCTTACCCAAAAACTAACCGACCTCCTTGAAGTCAAGAGAGGGGTTTATGACGGCAGGTATGGTGCAGAAGGCGCAGTGCTTGAAATAAGAAGGAATATGCTTGACAAGGCAGAAGGAATACAGTCTGCTAAGGGTGCGCTTGCTGCTTCAAGAGTGAACTACGAAGCAATAACTGCCTTAATAGACGCCTACACCAAGCTTGAGATAAAATACAGGCATGCCAGAAGCGACATGATACCAGTTTTCAGAATACAAGCCCAAATAGGAGCTGGGGCTATGCAAGCCGCTAAACTTACGGACTCCCTAATCAGGGCTGCAGCTATTTCAGAGCAGCTCATGGCGTTTAACGAAAGCATTGTCAGGCAGATTGGGCGTTCTGTTCAGGACCTCCTACAGACTCAGCTGTATGATGAGCAAAGGGCTGCAGCAATCGAGGACAGGTTAAAAGAACACATGAGACAGCTGGCAAAAAACGATATTGAATGGGCTCAGAATCTTACGACTGTAAGGAGTACTCCCGGAAATGTAGGCGGCGGATACGCACGCCCTTCATAGGCCCTTCATAGGCAAATCCTGACCTGTTTTTCTTACTGCTGCGGCATGCTCTCTTAAAATGGTAAATGTAACGCGTTCGCACCGGCTGACTGGCAGTGAAAAGGGTAATTACACGTCTGCACTTGATTCAGCACTTGAAGTTCTTGCAAACGGGCTGGCAGAATTGCCTGAGCAGCACCCAGGCCAGTTCCGCGCTTTTGGAGAAAGAAACAAGTGGGATTGGGATAGGCTGCCAAAGGAGCAGAACACTTACCAGACATTGGCTGACATGGTTAGGCGAGTTCAGCAGGAGTACAGGTGGTTTATGCCGGTTCTGGATTCTGAAGCTCCCGAGCATAACAGGGCGTATTTCGAAGAGGTTGAAGTAAGCGCAGAATCAGGGCTTCCCTGGGTTTGGGAATTCATTCGCTTAGCCAGCCTGAAAAGAGACGCTCCGCAACTGCTTCAGGTGATGCCAACGTACCAAAGGGCTGTGCAAACTTTTCGCTCTTTGCTGCTTGAAGATTACGTCAAGCCCGAGGAAGTCCCGGAAAGGGTTGAAGCCCTTCACAGGGATGCGTTGCGAAGGAGTTTTATTGAGCAGTTACGAGGCGCAGAGCTGCTTGATTGGCACCAGGGAAAAAACAGCTCTCCGGTGAAGGCAAGAAAACTGCTAACCCTTGGCGCAGAGCAGCTATGGAACATAACAGTTATTAAGTATTCGGCAGCAAGCAGCCTGTTTCACTTGTACGCGATTGACGCTTGGCAGGACGTTCGCGAGCCCGTATTTAACGAAGTGGCAGCAGGAAATGTTTCAATATCCCCTTCGTTTGAAGCGCAGTTCGAGTTCGGAACCCAGAACGAGGCATGGTACATGCTTAGGCAGATTGACCAAGCTTTCAGAAGCCTCCACCCAGTGCATGTTTCCAGAGCGATTGTAGGACCGTTTGAAGGCAGGTATTCGACAAGCCCAAGGGAAATACCTATGCTTCCAGTAACAAAACAGCTGCTGGCAGAAGACTTTGGCGTAAAACTTTTTAGGTTTTCAAGGCAATACGCCTTTGCGCCCAACCACGTTGAAGTGCTTGGAGAGCCTCAACAAGTTGTCCACAGGGAGGACTGGCGGGATGAAGTTATCGTATGCCCTGCGAAATACGCCTCGCAGGTTGCAAGCTCTGTAGCAGGAACTAACATAAAGATTTTCAAGATGTAATGTGTAATGTAAGATGTAGCGTATGGCATAAGTGGTACACATGGCTGAAGTAAAAACGATAGTGCTTGATGAGTTGGTTGCTTCAGAGGTAAAAACTGTGCAAGCAATCGTATCAAAAAGCGGGCAGCCTTTGAACAGGTCGCTTTACGACGCAGTGGTTCACGAGCTTTCCGACGGAACAAGAAACACACCCAACCAGATTCAGTACCTTGACGCTTATGAGCAGGCGGTTTCTGTATTCAGGGCTGCTGCCTTGCAGCTCAGGGTAGAGATGGATGTCCTCACGCTTGAGCAGAGGCTTGCTGCGAGGCAAAGCCCAGCCCCAGCCGCTGGCGCTTCAACTCAAGACGAGCTTCAGAAGAGAATCACCGACGCGATAGTCTTCAGCAACCGCTATGCGCTCTTCCTCGCAGGTAATGTTGGCCTTGCACTTCTTAGCTCAGAAAAACCGGCAGAGGTTAAGAGCCACTTCACTTTTACTGATTACGAAGCAAGCAAGGATAGGGACCAGCATACAGCGAGCCTGGCAAGGCAGAACAGTGAAGACTTGCTCAGGGTAATTTCGGAGAAAAGAAGCCAAGGAATGCCCGTAAGCGATGACGACCTTAAATACACACTTGAAGGAATCTTTGCTTCGTGGATTAACCAGTTTAAGTGGGACACCTTTAGGGAGGTTGCGGAGCCATTCGGTGCTGATAAGATAAGGCTACAGTACCGCCAATTTTCAGTTGAGGCAGGAACTTTCCAAAGAAAGCATACCTCTGTTGTCGTTGACGAGCGCTTCATGAACGCGCGAAGAGCAGACATTATCAACAGCGAGGAATATACCGGAAGGATATGGAACAACATGATTAAGCTCCTCGCGTACGACCACCAAAGGAGGAGAAACCCTTACGACCCTGCATTTTGCGTATTTACATTCGGCGCGCCTGGAGGGGGCAAGACGTTTATTGCCCATGCCCTGGTAAGAGAGCTCGAAGAGTTATGCAAAGATCGTGGCGTTCCGTTCTGGGCTTTAACGCACAGCACTACGGACTACGCCTCACATTTCCAGAACCTGACTGCCAACCGTCTTTCGGAGCTTGCAGCACAAATAAGGGATTTCCCTGGCCCTGTAATCATGTACGTCGCCGATGCTGACAACCTCTTCCAGTCGAGGAAAGACCCAAGGTTAACTTCTGAGCAGCAGCAAACCCTTGCCGTGTACTTTAAAATGTTTGACGGCCAGCTCATTCCGAAGAACGGGAAGTTCATGGCAATCATGGACGCAAACTACATAGAGGGCATTGACGACGCAACCAAAAGCCGGCTTTTCGATGAAATACTTGAGCTGCCGAGGTTTGTAAGTGAAGAGGATTTTGCAAGGCTTGCGAGGATGCAGCTGACAAAGGGCTTGGAAGGAGGCATACCAATTCCAGAGCAAGACTGGCTTGAGGTTGGGAAGTATCTTTTGGAATCGCCTCTGAGCAACAGGGAAGTAGGGCACGTGATAAACGGCCTCAGGAGGGGTTTTGATGTGCCTGAAAGCATGGTTGGCGCGCCTTATGAAGAGCACGTGGCTTACCGGAACCATCAGTTACAGGGCATTACGAAGGCATTTGTGATAGCAAAGTTTAACGATTACATAACAACCCGAATGATGGTGGAAAGGGCCTCGCGCGAAGCGCGTTTGCGTGATGACACGCAGCGGTTCCTCGACTTCCTCCAACTGCCAGGCGGCGGAGCTACCACCCCTCCTCCTTCAGCAGGCTAGAGCAGGATAATATCATGGAACCAACACTGAAAGATTTGCTAGAGCTTCATAAGCTAAGGAGATTAAGCAGAAGGAGGCGTGGAGAGCCGGACACAAGTCGGCTTGAGGAAGAATTTCTGTTGTTTTCCTCACAGCTTCCAAAAAGTGCCTTAACTGTTCAGATTCCAAAGCAATATACTCTTGAAGGCGATGAACGGCAACATTTTGCCGAGGCACTGGAAAGTCTTGGATTGCTGCCAGGAACTGTACCAGCGAACAGCGCAGTAACAACGGTAGACATTTCCGGAGCTACACACCTGTTATTCCCCTACGATGTATTGCTTTTTGTTTCAGATAAGCAACTTGCAGCTGACCATGTTTCCACTGAGAGATCTTACCTTAATCCGCTTATCGAGCAGATTTATACTAAAGGACGGGCATTGTTAATGGACTTTACGATTCACGAAGCTCTCTTCGGAAATGTGGTTGCAAAACGTGACAAGCTTGACCTTCAAGAGGTGCATCTGTTTCCTGAAAGGTTCAAGCAGGGGCCCTATGAACTGCATGTAGAGCTTGATACGCCACGCCAGACAGTTAGGCAGTTCAGAAGTCTTGCAGATGTTTTGGAAGAGATTGGCTCTAATCCGGAATCCTCCTTGCTTAATCCTGCACTGCTCAAACAGGCAACTGCCCTTGCACTTGGCCTAAGGGAACGATTAGGCTCGTTATCGAGGTACTCCCCAGCTTCCCAGACTTTTGCTTCCCAAACGAATTCTTGCTTGGTTCGAACAGAAGAAGCGGACCTCTTCTACCTGTATGCGCCATTGCACAACAGGAATGTTCTTGTCTGCTTCGGCAGCTCCCCGTTTAACCCAGCCAATAAGCCAGCTGATTTGATGGTGCTTGATGGCAGCAACTACCAAAGCACGTTGATAAAACTATTAGAATTGGGGATTTTTCAAGTGAGCCAGCAAGTGCTGAAATTGAGGATTGAAGACCTTACAAAAATGTATGAACGGGCATCACGGGCAGCTTCAACATCCCTAAGAGGGCTTTACCCTGACTTTGAAGGGCTTATGGGGCAGTTGAGGACAGCAGAAGACACCCTCGAGCGCATCGTTAACCCTGACGCGAGAAGGGCATACGCCGCCGGAATTACTGCCGAAGTGCTCGAATTTATGGTTTATCCGAACACAGAAGACCCGGTTGTTCATGAGCTGCTGCCCAGACTTTCGTGGAACAGGGCACTAAGAGAGTACCACAACACAAGGCAGTTCATAAGGGTTTTTAGTGCGGCAACTGATGAGAACAAAAGGGCTATGCTTGATGAAGTTACAGCAAGCACCATGTTCCGTAATCAGCAGAACAACAACGTAAACCAGTGGCTATACCAACAGCACAGGGACTTCTGCGAGGCTGCAGGCATAAAATTTGTAGCATCAGGGTAAACTATATCTGGGCGAGCTATAAATCCGCGCAAGTGTTTTCCAAACCAAATTATAAAATCCATCAACTTTTATAAAATCAGCTTTTTTTATAAGTTTTATAATATATAAGCCAAAGTTATTTATGAGTGTAAGCCTACATGCCCCTTTAGTTGAATAGTTTCACATTTCCCAAGTCGCTACTGCGACTGGGCCCAATCGGCTGCTGCGATTTGGGTTTCTTTAGCAACAGCAATAACGGCGAATTAGGCGAATTGGCAGGGCTGTTATTGTCGCAGGGGAGGCGGTATGGGTGATGTTTGAGGACTACGATACAGAATTCGGGTACTCGTTCAGCGACTTAAGGCGGGACTACAGCAGGAAGGCCTATGCGGTGCCTGACTACGACGCGCACAGCCTGGAGGAGATTGAGCTGAGCCTTGCAACCAGCAAATACGCCGAGCGCGGCGAGTGCCTTGAGCATTCAAAATTCCTTGAAGACCTGCAGAAGCGGCTTTCAATGATTGCCCTCGCTGAAGAGCGCGAGGGAATAATGAACTGGGAGCTTCGCGAGGTCCTTGAAAAGGTCAGGCGGCTAACAAGGCAGCTTGCGGCAGTGATGGAGAAGTTGCCTGAAGTGGTTGTGTATAAGACGCCAAAAAAGGAATGAAATTCAGGTTTCAAGGTAAAAAGGGTGGGGTGCTGGCGAAGGGGCTGTGGCTACTCATTCTGAACCGCTAATGTGACAAGGCAATACAAGATTATACGTATTTTATATCGTAAAGTTTAAATAGTCGGAAAGTTCAGAAGGCCACATAAGCCGTTTAATGTCGTAAGGCTGAAAATAAAAACGAAAAAGGAGGGTGTGCAAAAATGGCTAAAGCTATGTCAATGTCTAGAGCAGGTGACAACTCACTGCAGTCTATTGGAAGCTGGGCTTTCCTGCTTGGCGTCTTTGTTGCAATTATCGCAGGCGCCCTGTTGCCTGACAAGTCAACCACGCCAACTGTGACGTCATTCCTTGTGCTTCTCGGTACAATAGTTGGGCTGCTGAATGTCACAACAAAGGAAACCAACTCGTTCCTGCTGGCTTCGGTAAGCCTCGTGCTTGTTACAGCGCTTGGCGGCTCAGTGGTTAGCGGCGTTGTTTCAGTCGGCCAATACCTCGGGTCGATGCTTGACTCGATCCTGGTGTTTGTTGTGCCGGCAACGATAGTTGTTGCGCTGAAGTCAATCTTCGCGCTTGCTGAGCGCAAGTAAACGCTCAGCTTTTTTCCTTTCTTTTTCTTTATTTTCCGGTTATTTTAACGATTATTGATGCTGCTGGCTGCCGTTGGCTGCGCCTGCCTCATTGCAAAAGTTTTATATATCATTTCCAAGTTCGCAGAAATTGGAAAAATCGGATTTCGGGCTCGTGATCTAGTGGTTATGATGCTTCCTTGACGTGGAAGATGTCCCCAGTTCGAACAACCTTTTTCCTCGCTGCGGCGAGCAAAAAGCTTGACCAAAAAGGAAAAGGTGCGAATGTCTGGGCGAGCCCACTTAACTTTTTTACCTAAAAAAGTCAATCAAAAACGTGTCTTATGCAAAAAGTTTATAATGTTCTATTTGTTCTTTCTTCTGAAATTTAGGAAAATTTTATCAGGGCATAGTTACGAAAACAGCCCTTAATGGCAAAAAGGTCGGGAAAATGGCAAAAAAAGGCTGGATAAACCGGGAAGGAGGGCGGGCAACATCAAGCTGACCATAAGGTATTCAGTAATCCTCGTCATACTTCTCGGATTTGTGGCTGCCTTAATAGTCAACTCATTGTTCAAAACAGTGATTGCGGGGCTTATTCTGAGCTACGTCTTTTTCCCCTTGTACGAGTTCGTTTACTCAAGGCTGAGGATGAAGACGGTTTCCGCGTTGCTTGTTACTGTGCTCGTTCTGCTGCTTCTCACAGTGCCTTCGTTTTTCGTCATAAACAAGCTTTCAACCGAGGTTTCTGTGGCTTTTGTGATAGCAAAGCAGTACTTGGAAGGAGGGAGCAAGGCGGTCAAGTGCGAAGGCGATGGCTTGTGCCAGCTTATACCTGAAAACCTGAAAGACGCAAGCCCTAAAGTCAAGGCGGTGCTGACGAACACGCTTGGAAAGGGCACGGAGTACATAGTTAACAGGGCAACGCAGACCATTCTTTCTTTGCCATCGATTTCCCTTCACCTTTTCATCGTCTTTTTCATCATGTACTACATGTTCAAAGACGGAGAAAAATTCATCGATAAAATCAAAAACGGCCTCCCTTTAAGGAAACATAGGCAAGACGCTATTATAGGGCAGTTCAACCAAGTTGCTTCTGCTGTGCTTTACGGCACTGTAATCGTTGCCCTGCTTCAGGCACTGCTTGCCGGTGTAGGCTTTTTCCTGTTCGGCGTTCCCTCTCCTATTATCTGGGCAATCATCACCCTGATCGTTTCATTAGTGCCTTTCTTGGGGCCCTTTGTCATCTGGCTGCCGGCTTCGGCGCTCCTTATACTAAACGGCTATTACGGGGGCGAAGGACTTGTTCTGCTAAGAGGCATCGGGCTGTTCTTTTACGGCATGCTCATCGTCAGCGGGATAGACAACGTGCTTAAGCCGAGGCTAATAGCTCACAAGGCAAGAATCCACCCTGCGCTTGTCCTTTTGGGAATAATAGGCGGGATTAATTTCCTCGGCATAGTGGGCTTTGTAATAGGCCCTGTGATTCTGGCAATGTTTGCCACAGCCTTTGAAGCTTACATTAAAGAAAGGGCGCAGGCAACGTCGGAAGGGCAGTAAGAAGCCAAGGTGAAGAAATAGATTTCTGCTAGGCAGTTCCTGATGCTTCTTTCGCTTCTTTCACCGCGTCAACACAACTCTGCCTGAAAACTACAGGAATCCTGTCACACAAGGCCGCATTGCCTGTCTTCTTGGCCACCCTGTGATAGCACGTCCATCTGGTGGCTGGCTCTCCTATCTCTGCGCACAGCAGCGGGTCAGCGTTGGCAGCACCTACTGCGAGGAAACACCCGTCTTTTTTCTCCTGGTTAAGTATGTAGGCGCATGTAGGGCCATAGCTGATGTTCTTGGCCAATGCAACGTAGCAGTCAGCAACTCCAGTCTCGCCTTCTATCTTCGTGCAGGCTTCATGTTTCTTGCTGACCAGCGCCAGCTGGGCATAGCAGTAATTCCTCCAGCCAAGGTCATCGACATTGCCGCACAAAGGCAGCTCTATCTTGTTTATCGCGAGCAGTGCGGTGCAGTAGCTCCTCGCCTTAACCTCCTCTATCTGCTCGCACGCTTTCCTGCTATTGGCTTCAACAGCCAGCTTGGCATAGCAACTCGAACTTATGGATGAAGAGTTAAACACCTTCCCGCAGAAATACGTTTTGTTCATGGAAAATGCCAGCTCCCTATAGCAGTTGTTTTTGGCTGCCTGGTCTGTTTCGCCCTTGCACGTGTCAAGCTTTTCAAGCGAGCGGTCAAAAATCCCTTTCTTAATGACCTCAGTTCCAAAGCGGGAAGGCCACGTTACAACAAGTATTATGGCAACAAGCACAGCTAACGAGAGCAGAAGCTTTCTGTTGCCCAGAACATTCATGGCTGCGTTCTGCTCTGCTTGCCCATTAGCTTCCTTCGCGTTAGCTGCTGCCTTGGAAGCAGCCTTTTTCCTGATCATGATTTTCATCGTAAGAGGAGTTGTTTGTGTTTAAAATTACTATAAAAAGCTTGTGAATGGGAAGGATGAACCTGATGGGACTCTTACTTCTTGCGCTGCTCCCTTTCCGCTTTCTTTGTTTCTTTGAGCTTGAAGTAGTTAGCCAATGCCCTCATCACTTCCACAAAAGGCACTTCCTCAGCCAGCAAAGGTATCATGTCCCTGTCCCACCTGAATTTGAGCTTGTCCGCCCTGCTGAACATTCTAGGAATATTAAATTCCACTCCGGATTGCTTGCATTTCTGCTTTACCAGTTCAAGATTGATTGGCAAGCCAGCCTTGATAATAGTATAAACGTCGTAGTGGTCCCTTGGCCTGTTCCTGCCTACCATTGCAGCTACCTTCTCTGCAAACATCTCGTCCCTGGCAAGGGTGTTCATAGAGAACTTTGGAATATGCCCCTCATAGAAATGAGAAATTTCGTGCATTTCAGGTGTTTGAATAAGCTTGGCACGTTGGTTAATGTCAACAAACACAACATCAGCCCTGTTTGAGAAGTTCGTGTAGTGGGCAACGATGCGGGTAAAACCCTCCACGTCCTTGTCGTATGAAATTTTATTGAAAAGCTTGCTTTCTTCAAGTAATTGCTCAATCGCTTTTTTGACTTTACTGATATCCCCTGTTACGGTAAAGTCCGCATCCTCGCTAAGTCGTGAGTAATTGAGGAATATCTTTTGTAATGCTGTGCCGCCCTTAAAGTAGATTCCTCGTAGGTCTTTCAAGAGGTAAAGAACTAGAGTCACGTAATAATCTTTCAGCATGAGATCAATGCCAAAATTATGCTCAGCAGCTATTTCCTTAATTTCATCGTAGCTTATCTTTTTGATTTCAGCCATTTTTTTGTCTGCTCCTTATCCAAAATTCTAAATGGGTGTTCTTCAATCTTTTGCAACACCGCTTTATGTAAATTTTTCTTGGTTGTGCGATGGAAGACAAAACGCGTGTTCATGATAGTGACTCTTCCTTGGCGTTTAGTTGTGTAGATATCTGCCTGAAAGGGAATCTGATCAGTTAGATGCCAGTAATTTGCTGCATACCAGCCTCCGACATAATACTCTTTCCCATTAAGCATTTCATCAGCAATGATGAGAGGATTATCAACCCACTTGCCAGTGCGCGCCTTGATAGGAACCAGAAAATACTTGTTTTTGTTAAGCCGATGAACGCGCCCTTTTTTGTGCAGCGTATACAATGTGTTAATCATCTGACGCTTGTCCTTGAAAAGATGAGCAATATCCTCCCGTGAAAAGTAATATTTCCCATCAAATTCAAGATTCGCAACCGCCTGCACTTCCTTCTTGGAGAGTCCTTTCATTTTAACACCAACATGTTAGATTTTAAGATTCTAATGTTACAACTATATAAATATTGCGATTTTAAGAAGAACGCTGGGACAGGGTGGCGGTTTTGAAAGTTAACGCCGCGGCAGGGACTTTCAAGCCTTTGCACAACTCATTTTTGGTTGAGCTTTTGCCGTGCAAAAGGTCATTTGAACCCCGAAGCCCTTGCGGGCACCAGTTTGCTTTTCTGAAAGTTCAAGACTGGCGCACTACCAGGTTATGCGACCGCGGCATGACCCCTTTTGCGAAACCCAAATCGCTGCTGCGATTGGGCCCAGTCGACTGCTGTCGACTTGGGAGCGGTCAATCGGAAAACCGCCTCTCGAAGAAGGTCAGTCAAAAATGGTTGAGAAGTTGTTATTTAAACTTAATTGTTGCCATCAGGCCTTGGCAGCCTACATCCTGAGCTGCTCCGGCCTTCTCATCAGGCCGTACTCGTACTGGTAGAGGTTCAGGAAGGACTTTATCGTTGAAAGGAGCTGGAGAACGTTCTCTACCAGTAGCTCCTCGTACTGCGTGCTGTAGGTCCTGTAAACGAACTTGTCAAACACCGTCCTGATGAAGAAGTAGAACGGCTTGGATTCCCAGCGGTCCTCGTAGTCTGTGTCAAGGTAGCCATCCATCACGACAGATATCTTGCCCCTGTTAAGGTTTGCCCTAATGTTGTCCTGCTCAACCACGACATCCTTCAGGTCCCTTATCCTGATGTTTATCCTGATGACGTGCCTGGCGTAGTCTGTTATCTTCTTCCACGGGAGAAGCTCCAGCTCTATGTATTTCCCGCCTGGCCTGACGTGCTCCTGATTCCTCTGCTCCCTCAGGTCAAAGCCCTTGTCCTTCAGCCACTGGTTTATCAAGCTGTAAAATTCGTGAAGGTCAAAAAGCCCGTCGTAACTGACCTTCATGTGGTCTATGACAAGCCTTCTTTCAGCCATTTTACCGTGCTCCGAACTTTAAGTGTTCCTTCAGCGTGCCGTAAAGGTCGTAAAGCTCGTAATAAAGCCTGTCCCAGTACAGGCCCTGCCACTCCCTTTGCATGACCCAGTTCCTGAAGAGCTGTGAAAGCCTTCTTTCCAAGTTGTTTGCGGTCCATCTCGGCTCGCCGAAGATGTCCGGATAGGGGGCTTCCAGGTCGCCGTTTATCGTTATTATCATCCTGACCTTTGCCATTTTTTTAGTCTTGCCATTCACGATGGCCTCAACGTTGTACTCCCCCCACATATGCACAGTCACTTCCACTATCTCCTTCACCCAGCTCGTCCTCTTCCTTTCAGCATACCACTCTACTCGCAGCTCAGGAGGCTTTGCCTTGTAAAGCCTTTCATGCAGCTCAAACCTTCTCTCCTTGAACCACAGTGCCATGACCTTGTAAAAGCTGTCAAGGTCAAACATTCCCTTGTACTTTATCCTGTGAGGGAACCAGCCGAACTTCGTCTCGTGCTTGTAAGCCTTTGGGACATGCACAGGCACAGGCCCCTTTGCAGGCAGACCTTCCTCTTCCCCCTTCGGTCCTTTTAGAATAGTCCTCAACCCTGCCGTAGACCTGACTGCGCGAACAACACCTCGAAGGGCTTCAAGAACACCTGCACTTTCGTCGGCCATGCCTCTATCCATGCTGAAAATCATTTATAAAGATTTCGGATTGCAATATTTGGGAATAGCTGAATTAAGAAAGCAAGCTAGAATCCGATGGTTGAAACATACTTCTTCCTGCTCGTGGAGCACTTTGTGCAGAGAAAATCG
Source organism: Candidatus Woesearchaeota archaeon (assembly GCA_016188145.1). Taxonomy (GTDB): domain Archaea; phylum Nanobdellota; class Nanobdellia; order Woesearchaeales; family UBA10216; genus UBA10216. The sequence goes on from JACPIJ010000042.1 coordinate 24,207, forward strand.
CCCTCAACCTCGTAAAGCTTCGGGAAGAACTGGCCGCAGTTGTCACACGTTCCTTCAACAGGATGGTGGCTGCCGGTGAGCTTCTGCTCCTCCTCCCTTAGGATTATCTTGTCAACAAGCAAATCAAACAGTTGCGGCTGAATCTTCAGCACGTCCTTCAGCGTCAGCAGGCCAACTAGCTTGTTGCCGTTTTCCACGTCAACCACGGGCAGCTGCCTTGTCTCGTAATCGCGCATCGTCATAAGGGCATCGTAAATATCATTCTTCGGCTCAGTGGTGGGGACCTTTACAAGCATGACATCTGCAGCGGTTGTCCTGTCAACGTTCAGCCCGTCAGCAAGGACATTCCTTATCAGGACATCATCTGTTATGTGCCCTCTGAGCGAATCGCTTTCCTTGACAACAAGCGAGCTTACATTATTGGTCCTCATCAGCCTGGCGCACTCCCTCACGCTCGTCTGCGGGGTAACTGCAATGGGCTTCCTCGTCATAACGTCACAGACCCTGTAACCGGTTTGCATTTTTTCCCCCGCCCAGCTTCCAAAACTCCCTTTTGAAAATGCCTTAGGCTTTATCATTAATAAACTTAATGGTAAAACGAAATATAATTTTATATAAAATTTATATGTCGCACTGTGTAAAAAAGTTAATAAGCAGCAAAAGCTTTCACTTTAATATGGCTTCAGCAGTAGCTGCGGATGGAAAAAACAGGGACGGCAAGAACGGAAAAAACAAAAAAACGTACGAGCCGGAGCGCTGCGCAAGATGCGGAACTCCAGTGGTTGAAACCCACTGCAGGGTCCTCTGCACCAACTGCGGCTTCATGAGGGACTGCAACGACCAATGGTGAATTTGAATGAAGTTTAGGAACGACGATAACATTCGCAGCAGCCGCGATTTAACCGACGCGGTAACAAAGGAGCACCCAAAACACTTCATTGCCGTTGCCGAGCAGCAGATAATGGCAATGCACAGCCACAAGGATGGCTCGGCTGTCGAGCTTCACCAGGTCGGCTCGCGGGAATTCATACAACAGTCGCAGCAATCAGCAATGGCAAGCCTGGAAGGAAAGCTTGGTGGCAGCGAGGGGCACAATGAAAAGCAGTTCTGGCAGAAAGAAAACGAAAGCCCTTTTGCAGCAGCGAAGATAGAGTATGAAAGGAAAGGGCAGCAACCTGGACAGCAAGCCATATACGGCGCCCAGCATGACCTTTTAGCAAAAGGTCAATCAAAAACGGAAACAGCCATGATGGGCTGCAACTGCGGAGCTGAATGGACAGTAACAGGGCAAAGCACAAAAGCACAGGGCGCAGAAGGCGTAAAGGTTGAGCAGTACGGCCATGGCATGGCAGGACAGCCCGGGGGCTACAGGGTTTCAGGGGCAGGCGGTGAAAAGGCAGAGTACAGAACAGGAGCGGGGCAGCAGCAGGATTATAAAGGATAAAAAAGGATAAAATTAGCAATATAGCTCAGTAATTAACCAGTATCTCCACATCCTTCCCGAATATCCGCTTGAGGTCCTCAAAGAGCTTTTCCTTGATGAACGTCTTTGGAGGGATGGGCTTGTTTGCCAGTGCAGACTCCATTTCCTCAGCGCTTGATTCGGTGACTGCCGCAAGGCCACCCTCTTCAGTTACCTTCGCCTTTGAAACCTCCTTCTGGGGCTGGTCAACGTCCTTGATTATGAAAGCATCAGACTCCAGCAGTATCACTTCGCCGAACTTGCTGCCGTGCTTCACCCTTATCTTTGCCCGTTCCAGTTCCCTTCCTCTTTTTCGCTGGATGTACTCAAGCAGGGCAGTTGAGAACTCTGCAGAGTCCTTCTTGACCCTTTCAATCTCCGCCTTGTTAAGCTTCTTGGCCTCATAGTCCTTCTTTGCCTTTATTATCGCGTTGAGCATCCTCAGGTATTTGGCAGCTATCCTGTTCTTGCTTATGAGCTCGTCCTCAAAGGTGCTTACAAGCTCGGCATCGTCAACCTTGTCAATGCCCTCTAGCTTTAACGCATCGCGAATCATCGTTACTGCCGTATCGTACAGCCTTACTATGTTCTCCTCCTCCTTCACCTGCGCAATCTCCTTGAAAAGCTGGTCAATCCTCTTCAGGTATTTATCGCAATCCGCCAGGAGTTTGTCAACCTCTACACCGCTCATGTCCTTCCTGTCGCCGTGCTCAAGCTCCTTCCTTGTCTTAATCACCGCCTCAAGCGTGTTAACATACGTTTCTTCCAGCAGCTTTTCCTTCCTGACAAATATCTCCCTCACAACTTCAGGAGTTTCCTTTGGGGTTGGTGGTGGTATGCCGTAAAGCATGATGGCTGCCTGTGTTGGCGTTATTATTGCCCAGAACATGTCCTCCATCCCAATCTCCTTAAGCTTAAACCTCACTCTCTCCAGCAGCTGCTCTCCTGAGCTCATGTAAAGCTCAATAGCCTCAGAGCTTGGCTTAACCCTGCCCATCTGAAGCAGCTGCTTCCACGGCATGAAAATTCCTCGGTCATACAAAGGCACACCATCCCTCAGGAAAGTGAAGATAATAGGGTTAGCGTCCTTTATGGACTCCCAGAAGTCCGTCAGGATGTAAACCTGGATGTTCAGCTTGTTCCTGACGCCGGTAAGCTCGCCAGCCTCGATGCCCATCCCGATAATGATGGCGCGGAGCTTGTCCTTCAGCTCAACCCTGGTCATCCTCTTGACATCGGTATCGTCAACGACAATGAAAACGTCAATGTCCGACTTTTCCGTAGCGCGGCCCTGGATGAGCGAGCCGGCAAGCACATAGCTGACTATGTAGCGTTCAAACTTCTTGATGACCATCTGCTTGTGAATCTCGGAAATCCTCACAGCAGCGAGCATTCCCGTATCGTAAATCGGCGCAGAGGAGGCAATTACCTGGGTAAGCTCGTACTTTCCGTCATAGCAGTTCTGCCAAAGCTCCGAAAGTATTATTGCCTGGACAACAAACTTCTTGTCAACCTCAGAAGCCATTCCCTGGATTATGCCTGAAAGCTTTGTCTTCAGCTCATCCTTGGTCATCTTCTTGCTGTCAGTGTCATCAACCAGAATCAGGATGTTAACCTGGTCCTGTGGTGGGATTTGCTGCTGTAATTGTTGCGGCGTTTGCATTTGCTGCTGCATCTGCGAATTATTGTCGCTGCCATCCGGGCTTTCAGTCGCCTGCTGCTGTTGCTGTGTCGCCTGCATCTGCGGCTGGAGCGTTGGAGGAAGCTGACCCAGAGCAAACATTCCCTGGCCGGGCTGCTGCGGCATTGGCGGAGGAAGCAAGGCAATGCCCATTATGTACTTGTCAAACTTTGCCAACACAGCAGACTTGAACTTGTCAAGCTTAACCTTGATGTCGCGAAGCTTTTCCTGCGCCTCCTTTGGCAGTTTTGATGCCAGAAGCTCGAATTCGTCCACAGGAGCCCCTGCAGCTGCCGTTGCCGTCGCGCCTGCGGCCTTCTCAATCGCGGAAGCGTCGTACTTTGGCTTTGCATCTTTTGCAGCAACTTTATAATCGCTGCCGTCGCCTTTTTTAACGTCACTCTTCTTTTTTGCCATTGAAAAAGCGGTGTTGTGGAGAGTATTTAAATGTTTGCAGCCACAGTTTTGTATCTACAAAATAGTGGTTAAAATAGAAAGATTTATATAGCCCTTAGTTTCTTTTTATGATAAAGTATTTAAGAAACGTCAGCGCGTGTGGATGGCATAACTCAACCAATTTATGATTGCGAAAACGGAGGGATTGAAAATGGTTAATGATAAAAAGAAAGTTACTCTTGATGATGTTGTTAACCAGAGTGCTGGTGAAATTGTAGAATATTTTCAGAGCCATACTTCTGCAGATTTTAAGACGAGAATGGCTAAATTTGAGGAATTCCACCACCCGAAGCACGAGATTCCTGAAATCTTTGGGCAGCATGTCGAAAACGTAGTGCGTGGCAATCCTGATGACAGGGAAAAGTCGCCTGGCGCTTATGATATCGCTTACAAAAAAATGGCTTCAATGCTTAAAGGGCGTTTTGATAAGTTAGAAAATCGCGATGACGCTCTTGCAATTATAGAGGCTTATGTTGACCAGTTCCTGACGAAAGCCCACAGCAACAGATTCGAAGAAGCGATGAAGCATGCAAAGGAGGAGGGCTTAACACCTGACCAAATAAGAAGCATGAAGGGTGTATATTTCATGATGTATCACCCGCCTGACCAAAGAACAGGCAGGAGATTGAACCCATTCAGCGAGGAATTCATAAAGGGCCTTGTTGGAAAAACAAGACTGAAGATTGAGCAGCAGCTTAGAGCAATGGCAAACTCCAGCGTATCAGCATACAGCCAATACTTGATTAGCAAAGCCACTGAAGGTTTGCTGAAGGAGGAAGAACACCTCGAAATTGCCAAATATGTCGGTGGAAAGTTCAAATCAGCAGGTTTCCACGATCCAACACGCCCGTCTCTAACAAAAACGGTGGACGACCTAGTTGCGGATTACTCTACACTGCTTCAAGGCGGTAACTTGCAGGAAAGAGGTTATGAGAAAACGGTTGAACAGCCTGCGAAGAAAAGCTAGACTTACTCTCTCTTTTTCTTTTATTTTTTATTTCAGAAACCTATAAATACCACTATACCCGCCGAAGCAGTTAGGCTGCAGTCGTAAGCAACTGGCGTTTACAGGTCAGATCACCATATTACCTCAGCGTATCCTGAATTTTTTATCTCGCTGTCACGGCTTATGAGCTTGGCAGAAATTATGTTTGCAGTTGCCACGATAATCCTGTCATGCATGTCCTTCAGCTTTTTCAAGTTCTGCGTTTCAATAAGAACGATGAGGCTAAGGTTATATACGATGTAGTTCGCGCTTTCTTCCAGCTTTTTCAGCAGCGCATTTAGCTGGGCGCTTGCGCCTCTTTTTTCTGCTATGTACAAAACTTCTGCAATCACTATCGCGGGGATAACAATAAGCGCTTTGCCTTCGTCAGCGCTGCGGAAGGCGCTCAGCGCATCTTTCCCAAGCTTTGGGTCGTTAGCCAGAAACCAAACAAGGCTGTGCGTGTCTGTAACGTAAATCATGCTGCATCGACTTTAAACAGGGATTTCTTCGCGCTTTCGATATCGTTTTCTGTGATTGAAAGCCCTTTCAGCGAGCCTTCTAGCCTAACCACTTTGTCCTGAGCTTTTGCTTGCGATAGTTTAAGCACCATGGATTTTAGGCTCGTAAGCTCGCTCTCAAGCGAATTTAGCTTTTTCTTAATTTCAACCTCTTGCAGCATTTTTTTCCACCAAACGGCTTTTTGGCAGTTTAACTATTTAAACCTTTCATTTTTTGGCTTGCCTCGGTAAACCTTTCAGAAACCTATAAATACAACTGCCGCTGAGTGGCAGCTATAGCTACTTTGTAAATAGCTTGAGAGATTTTGAAATGGCAACAGCAAAGAAGGGTAAGGGCGCAGCAGCCACAATTAAGATTACTTTTCCTGACGGCGCTTCCAAGGAGTTTCCGAAAGGCACGACAGCGCTTGACATTGCCAAAACCATTAGCAGAGGGTTGGCTGAGGAGGCCGTTGCTGCGAAGGTTAATGGCATTCTTTACGACCTGACAAGGCCGATTGACTCTGACGCAGCATTGCAGCTGCTCAAGTTTGACTCTGTCGAGGGAAAGAGCGTTTTCTGGCACTCCGCTGCACATGTCATGGCACAGGCAGTCACGAGGCTGTTCCCCTTTGCGAAGCTCACAATCGGGCCTGTGTTTGAAAGCGGATTCTACTACGACATCGAGCATGACCCCTTCAAGCCTGAAGATTTAGAAAGGATAGAAAAGGAAATGGCAGCTGTAGTTGCCGAAAAACTCGACATAAAAAGACGCGTGCTGACAAAGGCAGAGGCGCTCAAGGTTTTCAAGGACAACCTGTACAAGATTGAAATAATAAACGAGGATGTAAAAGAAGGCGAGGAAATTTCAGCTTACCAGCAGGGCGACTTTATCGACCTGTGCCACGGTCCTCACGTGCCGAACACGAGCTGCGTTAAGGCATTCAAGCTCACGAAAATCTCTGGGGCTTACTGGAGGGGGGACGCGAAAAACAAGCCTCTGCAGCGGCTTTACGGAATAGCGTTTCCTTCAAAGAAGCAGCTGGACGATCACTTCGCAATGCTGCAGGAAGCTGAAAAGAGGGACCACCGAAAGCTTGGGAAGGAGCTTGAGCTTTTCATGTTCCACGACTGGTCTCCAGGGAGCGCGTTCTTCCTGCCAAAAGGAGCGATAATCTACAACGAGCTCGTCAGTTTTGTTAGGGAAGAATACCGCAAGAGGGACTATAAGGAGGTCATAACGCCCCAGCTGTTCAACAAGGCACTCTGGGAGTCGTCAGGGCACTGGCAGCACTTCAAGGAGAACATGTTTGTCCTGAAGGTTGATGAGGACGAGTTCGCCCTGAAGCCCATGAACTGCCCAAGCCACGTGCTGATTTTCAAGAACAGGACAAGGAGCTACAGGGAGCTGCCGCTGAGGATTGCTGATTTCTGTGCGTTGCACAGGAACGAGCTCAGGGGCGTGCTTGCAGGCCTGACACGGGTCAGGAAGTTCGCGCAGGACGATGCGCACGTCTTCTGCGCAAAAGAGCAGATAAGCTCGGAAATAATGCAGCTTCTGGACTTCGTAAAGTTCGTTTTCGTTGATACGCTGAAGTTTGAGTTCAGGACAAAGCTGAGCACAAGGCCTGAAAAGTTCATGGGGGACATAAAGCTGTGGGACCTGGCCGAGAAGGCGCTTGAAGAAGCCCTTAAGGCAAGCAAGCTGAAATACGAGGTAAAGCCCGGTGAGGGGGCGTTTTACGGCCCGAAGATAGACTTTGACGTGAGAGACGCGATTGGAAGGGACTGGCAGCTAGCCACAATCCAGCTGGACTTCCAGATGCCCCTCAAAATGGAAGCAGAATACGAAGGCCAAGACGGGAAGAGGCACCCTGTTGTGATGATTCACAGAGCAATCCTTGGCAGCCTGGAAAGGCTGATTGGCGTGCTTACAGAGCACTACGCAGGCAAATTCCCGCTGTGGCTGAGCCCTGTGCAGGTCAGGATTCTGACAGTAGCTGATAGGTTCAATGACTACGCCCGCAAGCTGCAGCAGCGGTATTTTGATGCTGGAATAAGGGTTGAAGTTGACGACAAGGCAGAAAGCGTGCCCTACAAGGTAAGGGAAGCTGAATTGGACAAGGTTAACTACATAATCGTTGTTGGTGAGAAAGAAGTTGCTGCGAATACGGTGACTGTGAGGAAAGGCAAGGAGCAGTTCACTCTGGATGCGGATAATTTCATGCGGCAGGTGGTGGAAGAGGTAGAAAAAAGAGCTTAAAAACAGTGGTGTAAAATGCAATTTAAAACAAAAATAGGGAAAAAGTGGGAAGTAATAATCCCAAAGGCAATTCTAGATGATTTTGGAGTAAGCCCGGGGGAGGAAATAATTATGATTTATGAAGAAAATAAGCTGATAATAAGGAAACCCTAACACTCTTTAAAAACAGGTAGGTTTAAATATTAGCGTGCAGCGCCATACCAGAGAACAAATATGGGACAGCAGGAAGTAAGCGATTTTTTAAAAAAGCACAGGGCAAAGTGGTTCACTTCTAAGGAGATTGCCAAAAACCTTAAGGTGTCAACAGGCTCTGTAATAAACAACCTTTCAAAGCTCAGGAAGAGCAAGCAGGTGCTGTTCAAAAAAGCAGGGCGAGCCAACCAGTACATTTACAAGTATAAGGCATAAATAAGGCACAAAACTCAATGCTGATGCGGGCATGATAGTGAGGTTCTCAGCTTCAAACATCGTGGCAATGATTTTCTTCATCCCGCTTCTCCTGCTACTGGGCCTGATAATGGCTTTTCTTGTTCCGCTGCTTGCGCTAATAATAGCAGCTGCCTCGATTTTATTCTTGGGCCTGTACACCTTTGCAAAGATTGGCTTCGTTAGGAAGCAGCAGGGTCGCATTGGCGGCAGCAACAGCGATAGCGGAGAGAATTCTTCAGAATCCCATAAAAAGAAGAAATCCACGCTGGAAGTGAAGGATTACAAGGTCAGGTAAGCAGAAATACTCCTAAGGCAAAGAATAAAAAGGAGAGATTCTTTGCCACATCCCATGGAGCAGGTAGTGCTTGTTGACAGGCAGGACAAAGAACTTGGTTCTGAGGAGAAGCTTGAAGCCCATAGACAGGGAAAATTGCACAGGGCGTTCTCCATCTACGTTTTAAACAAGCAGGATAAGCTGATGCTGCAAAAAAGGCATAGCGCAAAATACCATTCCGGTGGCCTCTGGACCAACACGTGCTGCAGCCACCCCAGGCCTGGCGAGACAGTATTGGAAGCAGCCCACCGTAGGCTTAAGGAAGAGATGGGCTTTAGCTGCGAGCTGAAAGAAAAGTTCAGCTTTGTTTACAATGTAAAGCTTGACAAGGGCCTGACAGAGCACGAGTATCTGCATATCTTCATTGGAAGATTTGATGGCGAGCCTATCCTAAACCCGGAAGAAGCTGAAGGCTGGAAGTGGATGGACTTCAAAGAACTCCACAAGGATATGAAGAAAAACCCGCAGGTTTACACTAAATGGTTTCGGCTAACAACAGACAGGCTGGCACCGTATCTTGAGTCATATTCAAGGTAATCCATATGGACTTTTTTGAAAACCCGCACAGGGAACGCATTGAGAAAGAGCTCAGGTCATTCCTTCCAGCGGAGCTGACTGCTAATTGGGCAGAAAAGGCTGTTGGAAAAGCAAAGTGGAAGCAGGATGTTGAGGCGCTGACAAAAGCCATCAGCGAGCCAGTCTGGGACTTCCTGAGCCGGGGAGGAAAGAGGTGGAGGCCTATGCTGATGTTGATGTGCTGCGAGGCAGTAGGAGGAAAACCTTCTGAGACTCTGCCATTCGCAGTAATCCCTGAGCTTATCCACAACGGCTCGCTCATTGTTGATGACATAGAGGATAACTCGGATTTGAGAAGGGGCAAGCCCGTGCTTCACAGGATTTTCGGGGTAGACATTGCTGTCAATGCCGGCAATGTGCTTTATTTTCTGCCACTTATTGCCATAAGAGACTCTGACCTGCCTGAAAAAACAAAAAGCAAGGCTTATGAAACAATAATCACACAGCTTCTGAAATGCCATTTGGGGCAGGCCACTGACATATACTGGCATAGCGGTAAAGCACAGAATATTCCGACAGAAAAAGAATACCTTCAGATGTGTGCAAATAAGACGGGGTCAGTAGCTTGCATGGCAGCAAAGCTCGGCGCATTGCTGGGCGGAGGAAGCGAGAAGCAAATCGGAGCCCTTGGAGAGTTTGCAGAGGCAGCAGGAGTGGCTTTCCAGATTAAAGACGATATCCTTAATGTCGAAAGCAGCGAAGGAATAGGCAAAGAATTTGGCGATGACATCAGTGAAGGAAAAAGAACGCTGATGGTTATCCATACGCTAAATACTGCCCATGCTTCAGCTACTGAGAAGAAAAGGCTTCTTGAAATATTAAACTTGCGCACGAAAGACAAAAGCCTCATCGCAGAGGCTATTGCGGTAATAAAGAAGCATGGCTCTATAGATTACGCAAGGAAAACTGCCCTGCAGCTTCTGGAAGAAGCGTGGCAGGAAGCAGACAAAGTGTTGCCAGAATCAGAAGTTAAGAACCAGATGAAAGGGTTCGCGCAGTTGCTGATAAACCGTTCTGTCTAATTTACTTTTTTACTTTCATCTGCCGAATCGTCTGTGCCTTTGCTTGTATTCATCAATAACCTGAATGAGGTCTTCCTTCTCGAACTCCGGCCACATCTTCTCAAGAAAGAACAGCTCTGAATAGGACGACTGGTAAAGCAGAAAGCCGCTCAACCGCTTTTCCCCCCCTGTCCTTATTATCAGGTCGGGGTCATCGGGCATGTAAAGGTATTTTTTGAGCGTATCGTCATTAACAGCAGCAGTGGATAGTTTGCCTTTCTGCACATCCGTAGCCATCCTTTTCGCTGCATCGGCTATCTCCTGCCTGCCGCCGTAAGCCATGCAGAAATTGACAATAAGGCCGCTGTTCTTTGCAGTTTTTTCCATTAGCTCGCGCATCAGCTTCATTATGTCTCTAGGGAACATCACAAGCCTGCCGAGGAACTTTATCCGTATTCCTAATTTATTGCCTTTTTCCTGCAGCCGCTTGTCTGTTCTGAGCTGCTCGCAGGCCTCCCTGAAGAGCTTCATGATGTAGTCAAACTCCTCCTTAGGCCTGTTGAAGTTGTCAACAGAAAAGGCGTACAGCGTGAGTTCCTTTATCCCAAGCTCGCTGCACCAGTCCAGCAGCTTCTCTACCTTCTTCTTGCCCCACTCGTGCCCCCTCCAGGGCTTCAGCATCAGCCTTTTGGCAAACCTTCGGTTGCCGTCAAGGATTATTGCAACATGTCCAGGGCCCTCGTTTACTGAAGCATTTTGTCCCGCCATTTCGCTTTTGTTGTAGTTTCCACAGGGGATTTATAAATATTTTTGTCTACAGGCAGTACAAACCGGTTCGTGTTCCGAAACTCCACAGCAGCAGCTGCGGCAATAAGATTTAAATAATACTGCTGGTGCTGTATTTCCAATAAGCTCATGGTGAAAAAGATGGTGAAGATTACATGGTGAAGATTGCCCCTTCAATACTTTCTGCGGACTTCGGCAAGCTGGCTGACGAGATAAGGCGGGTTGAGAAATACGTTGACATGCTTCACATTGACGTCATGGACGGGCATTTCGTGCCAAACATAACATTTGGGCCTCCTGTTGTGAGGAGCATTAGAGTTGTTACGAAGCTGCCTTTTGACGTGCATCTCATGGTGGAAAACCCGGACAACTACGTTGAGCAATTCATTGACGCAGGCGCAAACCTCATTACTGTGCATGCAGAGACTGCAGTGCACCTCAACAGGACAATAAGCAACATCAGGAAAAAAGGCGCAAAAGTCGGAGTTGCATTGAACCCTTCCACGCCCCTCACCGCGCTTGACCACGTATTGCCCGACATTGACATGGTTCTCATCATGACCGTAAACCCCGGCTTCGGGGGCCAGTCCTTCATAAAAAGCATGCTGCCGAAGATTAAGGCGCTAAGGCAGATGATTGACAGGGCAAAGCTTGACGTCGAGATAGAGGTTGATGGCGGGATAAACGGCGACACCGCAAGGCAGGTCGTAGCTGCCGGCGCTGACATACTCGTGGCAGGCTCATACATCTACGAAAGCACAGACCCTCTTACGGCAATTAACAGCCTTAGAGGAACAACCTCATCGGCAACAAAGAAAAGATAGAAGAGCTTATTCTGCTTTTCTTGCAATCTGCACATTTATAACAGCAGCTCATTATAGCTGCAGCAACGAGAGGAGAATGTTATTTACGGAAATCTAGCTCCTCTCCTATAAATAATAAAAATAAAATAAATATAAAAGAAAAAGTTTGAAGTTTTCCTATTTTTCTTTTTACCTTCCCCGTGCCATCTTGGCCCTGGAGATGTCGCCCTGCTTGTCGATGAAGTACAGGTATCCCTTTTCCTTCCTGACTCCGACCTTGGCAACTACTTCCTGCTTCTGGGCTCCTTTCTTCTTTCCGCCCCTGACCATCTTGGCCCTGGCAACATTCCCTCTCTTGTCCACAAAATAGAGGTAGCCGTTCTGCTTCCTAACGCCTGCTTTAGCAACTTTCTGCGCCATCCCTTACACCCCCGATTTTTTATTTTATTGTTGCCCAAGTCGCCGCTGCGACTGAGGCCCAATCGGCACTACCGATTTGGGTTTCGCGTTTAGCGCGACATTTTTCTCCTCGCTGAAACCCTTTTCTTCCAGATTTTCTCGAGGAGAGAATTTTCTTTTGCACATACTTCTATTTAAATCTTGCTATTTTACGACGGAATTCACCTTTTGGCAAAAAGCTCATCAACTGATGCAAGGTATTCCTTTACCCGCTGCATAATCCCCTGAAGAAGGAACTTTTCGATTTTTTCGCTGAAAATATCCGAAAGCCCGAGAAATTCCGTGATTCTGTACCTGCTTTTTAGCTTCTCAACAAGCATAAGGTTTCTGAGCCGCTTCAGCTGGCGCCTTATGTTTGAAGGCGCAATGCCCTGAAGCTGGAGCTTGTGGAGCTTCCTGTTGATTATAACCTTCTTTTCCAGCTCTTCGACGCTGAGAAGCTGCTTCTTCCTCCTGCTTTTGAACAGAACGTGGAGAATATCAACAATAACATCCCTGGAATCGCCAGGCTGCAGCAAACCAAGACTGAGGCAAAGCCTCTTTATGAGCTCGCGCTCCTTCCTCGACTGTGGCTTTTCATACTTCCTCAGAGTCAGCTCAAAAAGAGGCGTATCACTCAAAACCTTCCTGGCGCTTTTCATTTACAAATCAACCCATGCACACCCAAAACAATAGCCAACTAATTAAAACTTTTAAGAATTAAGTATAAATAGTTTTCTATCTGCTTCCGTCTTCCAGTATCGGCTTGCGCTGATGGTTTTTGGTAAATTTTATATAACATTGGGCTTTACAGATTGATAAGATGGAAAATAATGACGACAAAGGCGCTGATAAAAATAACCTTGACGCTTCGCCAATTTCTGACATACACATCAGAAAAAACATGACAGTTGCTGAAATGGTGGGGCAGTTCAAGAACTCGGCGTTCCAGACTCACAACATAGCAATTGCTGCTGAGATTCTTGCAGAGATGGTCAGGGAAAAAGCCACGATATTCCTGAGCTTTACTTCCAACATAGCTGCTTCCGGAATCAGGGGAATAATCATTGACCTCGTCAGGAACAGGAAAGTCCACGCGCTTGTGGTAAGCAGCGGCGCCCTGGACGAAGACGTTGCGCGTGCAAAAATGCCTTATTTTCAGGGCACGTTTGAGGCAGATGATGCTGAGCTTGGCAGAAAAGGCATCAACAGGATGGGGAATATTTTAGTCCCAAATGAATGCTATGGCTACCTTGAGGAAAAAATTTCCCAGCTGTTAAGAAGAATTTATTCCACCAGCAGCAAGGAGTTTACGGCAACTGAGCTTATAAGGCAGATTGGATTAAATCTTGATACCGAAAATTCGTTTGTTTACCATGCCGCGCGCAACAATGTTCCAATATTCTGTCCAGGCGTAAGCGATGGCGCGGTTGGCCTGCAGCTTGCATTCTTCCAGCAGGCGCATGCAGATTTTAAGGTTAACGAGCTCAAAAGCGCAATTGAGGCGATAGACTTTGCAATGAGTGCAAAGAAAAAAGGGAAGGTTGGTGCAATAATCCTTGGCGGCGGAATAGCGAAGCATCACACGATAATCTCAAACATCCTTGGAGGCGGCCTTGATTACGCAATTTACGTCAACAGCAGCTCGCCATACCACGGCTCATTGTCAGGAGCTACGACAAGCGAGGCAAAATCCTGGGGAAAAATCAGCGAAAATGCGAGAGACATCACGGTTTACGGAGATGCCGCCGTGATTTTCCCGCTCCTGATAGCATCAAACAATTATTTTTTCGAACAAAAGTGATTTCTTGCAAAAATTTATCAAAACTTTTTAACAAAATCTTTTCAGGAAAAACGAAAAACAGTTAAGTTTAAATATAAGCGTTTCCATAACTGGTTCACATAAAAAATTGGTGCAGATGAACTCATATATCAAGCCAGTAAGCAATATGCATTTATGTGGCAATTGCGGTATTCTTGACCCAAAGAATAGCTTAAGCTTTCCCCTGATTGAAAAAAACGAGGTGAGCATTTAGCAAAATGTTCGGACCACACCTGACGCTTGACTTGTACGGATGCGATAAAAGGAAGCTGGATGATTACGATTTCATTTATGGCGTTCTGGATGAGATGCCTGAGATGCTTGGCATGCACAAGTTCTCAACGCCACAGCTTACAAAAATCCCAATACAGCCGAACTCCTTTGACAAAGGCGGTTTGACGGGCTTCGTAATACTGATAGAGAGCCACATCGCAATACACACCTTCCCAAGTGATGGATTTGCATCCTTTGACATATTCTCCTGCAAGTACTTCAGCGAGGAAGCCGCCACAAAGTATCTCATGGAGAAACTCGAAGCCAAGCGGGTAGAGAAAAACATGATTGAGCGCGGCAGGGACTTTGTCAAGCACTACCCGAGGAATGTCCAGAAGGCAGCAACTATAGTGCGAAAGGAAAGGGAGCTTGTCCAGTAGTGCGGCAGCCTTGCATGGCAATATTGTAGAGGCTTATTGCAGCAACAGATTTCTTGGAAAAATTTTTAATGTAGCCCCATGTAGCGATTAACTTAAGATGGCAACCAAAAACCCGCACTTTTACATCCCGTTCAATTTTGGGGCAATACCGCACGAGCTCGCAGACTACGACAAGGCAAAAGTGGCAATACTGCCTGTGCCGTACGACGCAACCACCACTTACCAGCCTGGCACCAGGAACGGCCCAAGGGCCCTGATTGAGGCCTCACGGTGCCTTGAATTCTACGATGAGGAGACTGAAAGGAGCTTTACCTGGATTGGTGTGTGCACTTTGGATGAGGTGGAAGCGGTTGACGATGCAGAAAGAATGGCCGGCAGGGTTTACGAGGCAGTCAAGGTTCTGCTGGATGGCAATAAAAAAGTCGTGGTTATCGGCGGCGAGCACTCCATCAGCAGCGGCTCTGTAAAGGCTCACAAGGAGAAATACCCCGACATGGCAGTGCTTCACATAGACGCGCACGCTGACATGAGGCATGAACTCGCAGGGAACCGCTTCAACCACGGCTGCGTTGCTAGGCGCATTTCAGAAATGTGCCCTCTTGTATCTGTTGGAGTGAGGAGCATTGCTGAAGAGGAGATGGAGCACATTCGCAGCAGCAACGGCAAAATCAGGATTTTCTTCGCAAAGGACATGCACGACAGCAACAGCTGGATGGATGCAGTTGTCAAATCGCTTGGGGAAAATGTTTACATTACAATTGATCTTGACGCTTTTGACATTTCCATCATGCCATCCGTCGGCACTCCTCAGCCGGGAGGGCTGCTCTGGTACCAGATGCTGGAGTTCATGAAAAAAATTGCCACAGCGAAAAACGTGGTGGGATTTGACGTTACCGAACTTATGCCGATTCCAGGCAACAATGCTCCGAATGTTCTCGCAGCAAAGCTCGTTTACAAGCTCATCGGCTACTTCTTTACCTCTTTTCCAGGCAGTAGCTCTTCAGCAGCCGCGCAGGGTGGTAAGAAAGCTTAACCCTCTTTAGGTAGTCCACTCCAAAATCGTCCTGGGCGTTGAGAAGCTCATAAGAGGACCAGTATCTCGCGAATTCCCTGAAAATGAATTCGGAAGCGCCATTCAGCGCAGGCTTTGTTTTTTCTATGATGTTGCTGCACATATTTGGTGCTAATTGCTCACCCAGGCTTATTCCGGCAACCGTTCCTTCAACTTTCAAAACAATCCCTTTAACATCAAGTTCCCCTGAAAATTCAACAACAGTTCTTGCAACCTCAGTTTCAGCTTCCAGCTCGTACCTCCACGAATCCGAAATAACATCATCCTTCTGCTCTCTCCACAGGCCTATCAGCTTCAAACAGTCATTTGCGTGGCTGTCAAAACTGAATTCTTCAATTTTGTAATCGTAATTCTTCGCAAAGAAGTTTGCCTTGTTCCTTTTTGAGTCAAAATTCTTGCCCTTAAGCTCTATCAGCTCTTTTGTGGCGTAGACGTAGTCCTGAGTCCAATAATCGAATGCCCAGCCTTTCTCAGTTGCAATTGCCTCGTAATTGCCTTTCAAACACTCAGGAATGTAAATTGCAACAGGATTTGCGTTAATGCCCTTATCGCCGTTGAGCTTCTCAACAACGTCAAAGCAGCTGCCAAGTGTTTCACCCTGCTTTGTGCCGCCGACAGGAGGTCCCCAGACAACGTATTTATCTTTCAGAAAACCGAAAACGCAGAGATTGCCGTTGATGATTGCCCATGTATGCTTCAAGGGCTCTGCCCAAATAAAGCGCATAGTAAAAGTGGTATCGGCAAGCGGCTCCTTCACGGCAGCAAAGAATTTATGAAACGTTTCCCTGTCACTCAGAGTTACTTTTCTTAGTTCTGATAAAGGCATTGTCACGGTATTAACAGCTGCCACGGCTGTTTATATTTTTTTGCAAACGAGATGGAAATGAAAAAATGAAAAAAATTAAATAGGTAATGCGACATACGGCTTTTGTAATGGAATTGGTAGAAACGCCGGAGAAATCAGGCGGTGAAATAAAGAGGTGCATAGAGAAATTCGGCTGCACACCAGAGCACAACTACGCATATTTCCTGACTGCAGCCGATAATGGAGCGAGAAATATTTTCCTGAAGTCGGATGATGGCTTTGGCATTTTTGCGAACTACAGGGAAAGTGCAAGAGAGGTTGTAATGATCTCAGAGGTCATTGCCCCAAGAGAAAAGCAGGTTGGTGTCCTGAAAGAGGCTCTTGACATGTGCTTCAGCCAGCTTAAAATCCGGAAATTTGTTGTTGAGCAGGACGATGCCCTGCGGGCAAAAACGCTTATGTCGTTTAAAGGCAACGGCTACGCTGCATTGCAGCCAAGGTTCTCGCTTTACTGGCCGGTTTTTAACATGGAAAAGTGGGCTGGAGATGAAATGCCTGGCGACGACTGGAAAAAGCTCAGGAACATCAAAAACAGGTTCTACAATGAGCACTCTGTTGAGGTTGTTGACAGCAGCACTGTTGGCAGCGAGAAGCTAAAAAAAATTGTTGCTGACTGGGTGGAGCGCAGGAAGCTGATGGGGCTTGGCACAAACCGCAAAGATTCCAACCTTGCTTACCATGAAAGATATCTCAAGATGATTGAGCTTGGCTTTGAAGGCACAAAATTCGCCACAACAATGGTCGTTGACGGAGAGCCATGCAGCATAACTTGCGGCTGGGAGATACCAAACTCGGATGGCTCATACTATTCCGCAATCGGAATATCCAACTACAGCTGTGAAGGGCTGGGTGAAGTGGCAAATCTTGACGACCTTCACAGGCTTAAGGAAAGCGGCTACAGCACAGTCGACTTCGGAGGCAGCCCCATGCCGCTTTTGAAGTTCAAGCTCAAGTTCAGGCCGCACTTCGTCTATGTGACGCACACGTACGCGATTGTGAAGAAGTAAAGATAGAATCCTTAGTACGGTGCCTTTACCTTCAGGTTTTGTATCCTTGCATAATCAGAAATGTTCCTTGTACAAAGCACAGCATTTACCTGTAATGCGGTTGCGGCTATTATGGCATCTACAATCGACAAGCCATACACTCTTCTCAGCGCACCGCCTCTCCTTGCTAATTCGTTGGTTACCAATACTTTTTTGCCAATCGATAAAAAGGCAATAGCCTTATCCTCGTTTTCCTTGTCCTCACATGCTTTTCCGGCTAAAATTTCAGCCTCTGTAAGTGCGGAGTAATAAAGCTCAAACTTGTCGCTTTTCACAACGGCATCGAACCATTCTGTTGATTTTTTAAAATCTCGGAGGTTGTCGATAAACAGGTCTGTGTCTATTACAAGTGAGATTGGTTCCTCCTGTTTCATATGCCAAGCCTCTTCGCCCTTTTCGCATACTCGGCCCTCATTTCCCTCACGTACTTAACCGAGTCCTCAACACTTTTCCAAGTGCCGGCTGCAGCTTTAACGACGTCTTCTTCAAAC
>JACPIJ010000041.1 GCA_016188145.1 Candidatus Woesearchaeota archaeon
AGCACCATGTTCCTGTAAATCTCCGTTGTCATTATCAGGACTGGTGCGCTGGAGTTTTTAGCAACATCCCCTGTCAGGAGGCCGATTTTGCCTTCTCCGTAGTCCTTGCAGAATTCCTTGTACTTCTGGTTTGACAGCGCCTTTATCGGTGCGGTGTAGACTACCTGCAGCCCTTTCCTGAGGTCCCGGTCGATGATGTAGTCCGCGATGAGCGTTTTCCCGGAGCCCGTTGGTGCAGAGACAATTACTGACTTGTTTTCTTCTATGGCGGCAATTGCCTGCTCCTGAAACCTGTCAAGAGTCAGCCCTTTGTAGTCCATGTTTGGCAGTTATTGAGGGCTTCTATTAAAGCGCTTCGGAAAAATGCTTTATAAGAAGTGCAGAAAGAAGTTAAATTTAATCTTTTTCTAAGCTACCTTCACTCCCACAACATTCCTTATCGCTTTGAGCTTTTTGACAAGCTCGTCCGTGTCGCTTATCCCTGTGACTTCAAAGTTGACGTAGAGCCTGTTGCCTGCTGTTTTTGTGTTGACTGACTCCACGTTTACCATCTCTGCCGTGAGCCTGTTGAGCAGGTCTGCCAGTATGCCAACCCTGTCCGTCAGCTCAATCATGAGCGAGGTTCGCTCCTTCTTCTCCTCTTTCCATCCGAGCTTCATCAGCCTGTGCTGCGGCAGTGTTTTGAGGTTTTCGCAAATGTTGTGGTGCACTATGAGGTGGCCGTCTTTTGACTTGTAGCCCCAGACAGGCTCGCCGTATTTGAGGTAGCAGCATTTTGGCATTTGCAGCAGCGACGGCTTTGTTCCCTTCGTATCGAGCTTTTCAATGACCTCTGCCGGGGTTAAAATCTCCCATTCCTTCTTCCCAAGCTCTTCCCCGCTTATTCCCAGTGCCCTTCTTATCTTTTCCCGTGCAAAGTTTGTCTTTACGAACTTCAGCCACTGCCTTGAGGGCTTGGCGTCTTTGGAGGTTATTATCTCTACAACATCGCCAGGGTTCAGCTCATAATCCAGTGGCACAATGCTTCCGTTCACCTTTGCAGCCTTGCAGTGGTTGCCTATCTCTGTGTGCACGGCATACCCGAAGTCTATCGGCGTTGCTTTCTCAGGAAGGTGCACGGGGTCGCCTTTAGGCGTCAGGACATAAATCTCGTCCTTGAACATGTCCACTTTCAGGCTCTCTACGAAGTCCTTTGCCGATTCCGAGCTCCTCCATTCCAGCACCTGCTTGAGCCATGCGATTTTGCGGTCAAACTGCCTGTCCTTCTCCGTCTTCTTGTACCTCCAGTGGGCAGCTATTCCTTCCTCTGCCATGTGGTGCATTTCCAGTGTCCTTATCTGGACCTCGACAGGCTTGCCTTCGAACAGCACTTCTGTGTGCAGGCTCTGGTACATGTTCGGCTTTGGATTTGCGATGTAGTCGTCAAACCTGTTCAGTATGGGAGTCCATTTGGAATGTATCGCGTTGAGTGCCCTGTAGCAGTTCTCCGTGCTGGTCGTTATAACCCTTATTGCGGACAGGTCCCTGACCTCTTCAAACGGTATTTTTTTGGCAAGCATTTTTTTGTAGATGCCATAGAAGTTCTTGGCCCTTCCAAGCACGGCCGCAGGTATGCTGTTTTCGTCGAGCAGCCTTTTTACAGAGGCAACGACCCGTTTTACCTCTTTTTCCCTCTCCTCCTTCTTCTTCGCAATCCTCGTCTTGAGCTCCTGGTAGATGCCCGGCTCGAGGAACCTCAGGCACAGGTCCTCAAGCTCTGACTTCACCCTGTACATCCCGAGCTTGTAGGCGACGGGCACGTAAATCTCAAGCGTTTCCTTGGCTATTTCACGCTGCTGCTCCTGCGGGAGGTATTTCAGGGTCCTCATGTTGTGCAGCCTGTCTGCCAGTTTCACAAGGATGACGCGGATGTCCTTTATCGTTGCCAGCAAAACCTTGCGGATGTTCTCGGCCCTGTCCTCCCGCGTTGTTTTAAGCGCAATCTTTTTAGTCACGCCCTCGACTATCGACGCAACAGCGCTGCCGAATTCCCTCTTCAGCCGCTCTTTCGTCGTTTTTGTGTCCTCAATCACGTCATGGAGCAATGCTGCAGCAATAGTTTCAGAGTCCATATGCATCCCTGCGAGCATGTAAGCTACATTCAGGACGTGCTCAAAGTACTCGTCACCGGACATCCTCTTCTGGCCTGCATGGGCTGCCATGGCAAAGTCGTATGCCCTGCCTATCAGCGCAGTATCAGCCCTTGGATTATTGGCAACTACCTGTTCAATGAATTCCTTCTTCCCCAATCCCCCGACAAGATTCTCGTTCTTCATGCCCGTAAACCAAAATAGCCCAACAGCCGGGCACTAAGGACAGCAGGTTAATCTATTTTTTGCTCTGTTTCTGTGCGGCATAAAACATCAAAAAGGTTCGCATAAGGCAGTTCTCGGCGGAGTTTTCAAAAGACAGACCGAAAGGTTTAAATATAAGTTAGTATAACTGTTTAAAAAGTTTGTTGTCATTGGCGTAAAAGTCAGTGGCAGCTATTAGGCAGCTATTAGCAAGTAGGGTTGATAAGGGAACGTAGAGTTCCTTTATTGCCGCAGGACGCTGTTCAGGTGGTTGTTGGAACTGGTTTTGGGGGAAGTTAAATCAGTTCCTGCTTAAAGTGCTGTTATGAGCCTTTATAGTCTATTATTGAAATTGAAATTTGTCGACGGCAACGGCCTTTGATTCAGGGTGATACTAAAATGGCAGAATATGTCAAGAAATGCCCGGAATGCGGCAGCATAAACCTTTTCTGGAACAAGGAGAAAGGCGAGGTCATCTGCAAGGACTGCGGCCTCGTCATTGAAGAAAAGATGGTTGACTTCGGCCAGGAATGGAGGGAGTTCGATTCTGAGGAAGGAGATAAGCTCAGGAGGGCTGGCGCTCCAATGACCTATACCCAGTATGACCAGGGCCTCGGCACCGAGGTTGGCAAGATGGCTGACCTTAGCAAGCTGGGTGCCAAGAGCAGGAACAAGTTCTTTCGCTTGAGGAAGTGGCAGTACAGGATTTCAACCGCCATCGAGCGCAACCTGAAGCTTGCTCTCGCAGAGCTTAAGAGGGTTGCTTCGTATCTGAAGCTTCCAAGGTCTGTTGAGGAAGAATCA
The DNA here is from genome assembly GCA_016188145.1 of Candidatus Woesearchaeota archaeon. Classification (GTDB taxonomy): domain Archaea; phylum Nanobdellota; class Nanobdellia; order Woesearchaeales; family UBA10216; genus UBA10216. Next base: position 3,138 of record JACPIJ010000041.1, read on the forward strand.
GCGAGGATTTACACCATGGCTGTCCAGCGCGGTTTGGTAAGGGGCAGGTCTATGGAGTCTGTTGTTGCCGGAGCCCTTTACGCTGCCTGCAGAAGGCATGAGGTTCCAAGGACTTTGGACGAGCTTTCGGAAGCTTCTGGAATTGAAAAGAAGGAGATTGGCAGGACTTACAGGTTTGTAACAAGAGAGCTTGGCATCAGCATCCTTCCAAGCAACCCTGCAGATTACATCCCGAGGTTTGCCTCAGCGCTCAAGCTGACAGCTGAAACACAGTCAAAGGCAATTGAGATTCTTGAGAAGGCTCAGAGGGAAGAGCTTACAAGCGGCAGGGGCCCGACAGGCATAGCTGCTGCGGCCTTGTACGTTTCAGCGCTAATCCACGGCGAGAAGCGAACCCAGAGGGAAGTCGCTGACGTTGCCGGCGTTACAGAGGTCACAATCAGGAACAGGTACAAGGAACTGCTGGAACAGCTCAAGCTTGAAAAGGAAATCCGCAAGGCCAAGAAGAAGCTGGTTGCTGTTTAGAAGTTCGTTGCAGTTTAAAACGAGCTATATCGGATAATTCGTTTTCATGACTCTTGGAAATCCGCAAGCCCATAAGCGGCTTGGTGAATTAATCAATGAATTACGCAAACTGGAGCACGAATTAGGCTTGCCTTCTCAGCATGTTGAAATTTTTCGCAGGGCTGTTAATGTCCTAAGTGAACTCGAGGCAGAGATGGGCGCTCAGGCTGTTCCTGCTGCTGAAGCTACCCATTCGCCCACGTTTTCGCCCCAAACATACGAAGCGATAGACACGTTGCGGCGTTATGAAGATAGCCAATTGAGTTACAGGGTCTTTAGTCTTTATTTTGAAGCTGTTGCCAAAACGCTCCCATTTTACGCTTTGCAAGCTGCAAAAAATTTTAAATTAGATGCTCTGGCAATAATCACGGGGGCTGAAAAGGCTCTTACATATGTGCTAAAGAGAGGGATAGAAGGTGACATCAGTCCGCTTCTGGGTGAAGCTCTTTACGAGTGGGGGAGGTTGGAGGTAAAGGAAAGAATTGCCAATGGAGGTGCTGGCGCAATCAAGCGGGTTACAGATGAAGCATTTGGAGAAGCTATCTCGAAGGCTGATGCCGATGCTGCAATGAAACATTATATTGAAATCTTAGATAAGGCGTATAATTCGATTGGGCAAAAGGGACTTTATACGATGTTACGCATTGGCTTCTTTTTACGTTACGCTCAGACTTTTGCAAGAATAAGCAACTTAGAAACTTCAGAAGAAAAGATTGGGTACAATATGTTTGCAAACGCACTCGTGAAATTTTACATGTACATGCTTAACCTTCACTAAACTACTGACGGGTTTCGCCCCTGTGGATGCTCAACCCGTAAGGTTCTTGCGTCACCGGCGGACTAAAGCACCATGTAAAGCACCTTCTTAAAATCAGCTACAGCTTAATTCTTTTTATCCCTTTAACCCTGTCAAAGTCGCTGTCATCACTGACTATTTCTGTTATCGCAAAGCTTTCCATTACCGCAGCGTGGAATGCGTCCCTTGGCTTGAGGCCGAATCCCTCAATGAAGTTTAATGCAAGCAAAGGGATTTCCGAGTTCACTTCCTTTATTTCCAGGTTCGGTATGGCATAGATTCCTTCAACGAATTGCCTCAATTCCGCCTTTCTGCCGCTTTTAAC
>JACPIJ010000043.1 GCA_016188145.1 Candidatus Woesearchaeota archaeon
CTACTCTTCTCAACAAACGCTTAACTTTTAATACCAGTTTTGCCTCTTTTTCCACGGGAAAACACCTCAGATGTTTTCCCCAACTCCACCAGCCACTACAGCCGGTGGAGTTGTTAAATCTTTAGATTTTCAACAGAGCCCAAGCCGCAGCAAACTTTATAAACCACTCCTTTATTCTATCTGATTGTGAACGGCCATGGCCGCCTGGGTACACCCGATCCCATTTCGAACTCGGACAGTTAAGCAGGCGCACGTTCCTACCAGTACTGCACGTCGTGCGGAAACGTAGGATCGCTGTTCACACTTCTAATTTATGGTTGCCGCCCTGAAAACATCAAGGCCAAGCCAGACTCCGCCACTTGCTTCACTGCTTTTGAACAATTCATTAATCTTCGCCCTCAGCTTTTCCATTATAAAATCGCGGTGTATGCTTAACTCAAGGTAAGCTTTCGGATGGAACATGCGCATGCCGTCATAGACGTCACCAAGCGCTGTGTCAATCAGGTTATAACCATCTGCCAATGTTGTTTTTGTGGAGAAATGCTTTTGCTCAACAACCGAAAAGCCCGCGGACTTTAGTTCTTTATCAACGTAACCGGCAACTGTGGCGGGGTTGCTCGCATTCCTCACAGACTCAATGAGGGCAGGTATGTCAAAAGCCTCATGCATAACCTCAGCAACAAGGCTGTACGGTGAATCCTCTTCAGACAGCCACTCACCTTGCAACTTCAACGGAAGGTCGAAGATTAGCTCACCGCCGGGCTTCAGGGCAGCATTTGCACAGGCAAAAACCCTGCCGTAGTCTGCCAGCCTCACATACCTCATGACAGAGCGCATTAAAACAATGTCAGCCTTTGGCAAACCAGGAATCTTCTGCAAATCCTCAACACGGCAGTTATGGTAGTCAATGTTGCAATCGCCAATGCTTATGTTTGCCAGATGCTCCTTTGCCAATTCCAGCGCCTGGGAAACCGGCTCAACAAGCGCCATCCTCGCAGGCTTAAGCTTTGCCAGTATCATCCCTGAAGAAACGCCTGTGCCGCAACCGGCGTCGATAACAACCTCAGGATTTTGGTTTTCGGCAAGGCCCAGCATATCAGCAGTGCGCTGTTTCCTCCACGCTTTCTCAAACTGCCCTGAGCACGCCCTGAAGAAACCAGAAACATCCACACTTTGCGAGATGAACGAATAATAGGCCGAAGCTTCCTCGCTACCAACCTTACGCTGCATCAGCATGTAGCCGAGCAAGCCGGAAACTGCAGCCTTGGAAGAAGGCGAAAGCTCGGCAAACGGCCTGTAATCATAGGAAGCTGACATAAAAACCTAGATAAACAGGTTCTTTATAAAGAGTTTCCTGCCTGACGAGGGTTTGTACGAGGGTTTGTTATACAGGTATACTAGCCAGTAAAGTTTAAGTATCACCTAGTGCCTAAACTAAACTGACGTGGTTTTCATCAGAATCAAGCGGATAAGCGGCAAAGAGTATGCCTACCTCGTTGCAAACAACTGGACAGGCTCTGGGCCAAGGCAGAAGGTGTCAAAATACCTTGGCAAGGTAATAAGGCCTGAAAAGGCAAAAAGTGAGGCTTTGCAGGCATTTCTGGAGCTTACAAGCGAACAGGATTTGCAGCAATGGATAGGGAAAAGCGGCTTCAAAGAGATAACTGCTGCTTTGATTAGATGGGAGCTGGATAAGCAGCCACACTGCAAAAAGGCTGCTGGAATACGATGCGGCAGCCGACTATTCGGGCTATAACCTCGCAGACGCCTTAACAGCTGCCGGAATAGCTGTTGAGAAAGAGGTCTTCATCTCGCTGTTCGGGAAGATGCAGCATGACCTTTTTACCGAAACCAAGTCGTCTATGACGACTGGTCCCATCGCATCAGCGATGTGGAAAGGTCAATCAAAAAGTCAATCAAAAAACGAACAGGAAACAGCTGAGGAGAAGGCGTTCAAGGACTTCTACTACTGAGAATTGCCATCAATCTCAAGCGTAACCTGGCCTGTTTTCTCGTCTATGGATTTGACAAGCTTGCTGCTACTGAAGTACTCCCTGAGCTGGTCTGGAGTGAAGGTCTTGCGCAGCCTGTTGTAGTCGTCAAGAACCTGCCTGATTTCCATGTAGTGCTCGTAGATGAACTCGGCAGACTTAGTGGCTTCCTGAGCAGCCCTTGCAAACTCTGCAACGGCTGCCTTCTGCTGCCCGATAGCGATTTCAAGCTCCTTCACCTGCCCTGAAAAAGCTGCAGTTTTCGACGACAAGGAAGCTTCGGCAAGATGGGCTGTGGCTTTTGCCTCCAAAGCTGCGTTTATTGGCTGCTTCCTCGACAGCAGCTTCCGCAACGATAAGTAAAGCTTCTGAAGTTCTGGTTGGGATAACTGGGATGGTTTCTTGGACTTATCAACAGCTGCTGATGAGCAGAGCTGTTCCGCATAGGTGCCTGAAAGGCCGAGGTCAACGGCCATGGCCTTTACAACAGAGTCCTTTTCCGACGACAAAACTGCCTTTTGAAACTGCGCTTCATCCATCTTTGCAAAATCAGCTGTGGCCGGAGGATAGGAGTAAGCGAATCCAGGCCTTACTGTTCTGTCCTTCCACGTCTGGTGCTCAGCGCAGCCGAGAATAACCCCTTTCTCATCAACCAGTATCACGTTGCCCTTGCTGAATAACTCAATAATGAGCTTCAACTGCCTGCTTTTAGACGAGAAAACAAGCTCAAGTATGCGCTCTGAACCAGGCTGCAGGACCGAAACCAGTTTCGCATTGCCCAGATGGTGCCTCAGAAAGCTGCAAAAGCCGCCAGGCTTCTCTGCGGTCGCAGGCCTTTTCAACGAGAAAAACAGTGCAGAAGGCGCAAGGCAGGCAAGAAACTTTTTACCCTCACTTGTGCTCAGCTGCAGCACAATCGACTTACCAGGCTTCGCTGCAGCTGGCTGCTGAAGCTCATAAACCTGGTCCAGCCAGGAGCCTTCAAGCTGCTTCAGCTCACTCACAAGCATCCGAAGCTCTACTGAAGCCAGCTGATTCTTCATAAACCCTCACTTTTAGATTTTTATGCGAACTTTCACACGCTTGAAGTGCTCACTTTTAGCCTGTTGGGCAAAGTATTTAAATACGTTTCTTCTGAAAAGCTTCCAAAGATGGGGCTTTTGGGTTTCCTATTCGGCAATAAGGGCACTCGCGATGCTCGCGCCCTTATCAACCCTGCTGACGCGCCCTTATCAACCCTAAACGGGAGGAAAAGTGAGAAAAGAGGGCAGGAAAGACCCTCTACTGAGCTTTCCATATCCCCGTTTGCGGTGATTGAAGGAAAGGTCATAGCAGCCTTCTCAAAGGTAAAGCAGGACATCACCCTGCTCAGCTCCTGGGTCAAGTACCTGAAGCACAAAGACCTGCTCCACGAGCAAAGGCACACCAAAACCCAAAGGGAGCTGGGAGAGCACAAAACGCTTATTTCCGGGCTTAAGGCAGAGGCTGCTGAGATCAAAGCAGCAATAAAACAGCTCCAAGAACACAAAGAACGCTCAGAAACAGGTTCGTTTCCGAACTTAATCCGGACTAAATCCGAACTAAATCCGGACCGAAAACGGACTTATTTTGAAAACAAGGTCGTAACGGCTATAAGGAGCAGGCTGAAAGATTATATACTCAAACAAATCCTCGAATTAGCAGCAAAAGAAACACATTCAACAAGAGAAATTGAGGAAATTATCGTCGGAGAAAAGGCGCTGTGCGGAAGGACTGCATTCTACGATTATTTGAGAGAGCTTAAGCACAAAAGGATGATAAGACACAGCGAAAAGGGCTCGAAAAAGGTTGTTGTTGCCGAAAAAGCCGGTTTGGAGGAAGTTCGTTAACGGACTAAGTCCGGACTGAATCCGGACTAAGTCCGGACTAACTCCCTTATGCGGCCTGCAAAGGCTTTTACATCAGAATTTTTGGCTGCGGTGGTGTCAAATTTCAGGATTTTATGGCCGTTTTCCTGCGCCTCAGCAAGGCAGGTGTCAAATATCTCAGCATCCAGGTTTTCCCTAACCTTGGCCTGGCCGTAGCCCTTCCTCCTCAGGCGCTGCTGAAGGGTTTTTAAGCTGCAGCTTGTCACGATGCATAAATCAGAGCACTTGGAAGGCAGGTAGTGAGACATGTGGGAGTCGAAGATTATGCCTTTTTTGGCGGTTTTAGGAGCTCTGGAGGCACTTTTCAGGGCTTCCCTCACTCTTATGAGCCGTCTGGCCAGTTTTGCCTCGTCTACAACATAGGTGTGCCTTTTCCTGTCGTAGCTGCTGTAAAGGTGAGCCTTCTTCACGAACAAGCCAACGTTAAAGTACGCATAATCCAGTAAAAGTGAGAGCTTTTTAGCCAGCCAGGTCTTTCCGGTGCCTGGAGTGCCGGTGACGAGGAGGGTTACAAAGGTTTTCACGCGCCAAACACCTGCACAACCACCCTTCTGTCGCTTCTGGGACCGTCTAACTCACAAAAGGTGATGCTCTGCCAAGTACCCATCTGCAGCTTTCCTCCGACGACAGGAATGGCTTTTGAAGGGCCAAGAATTGCTGAGAGCACGTGGGCAGCGCCATGACCTGCGTCAGGGCCGTGCCTGTGCCTGTAATCAGCACTTTTAGGCACTAGGTTGGAAAGTGAGTTTAAGATGTCACTTTCGACTGCCCCGTCAGCCTCCATTATGAGTATGGCGGCTGTTGCGTGAGGTGCATAGACTAGGCAGATGCCTTCCTTGACTCCAGAACTGGCAACAACTCCCTCGATTTTGGCTGTTATGTCTATAATTTCGTCCGTTCCCGTCGTGGAAAGCCTTATTTCTTTCATTATTGCAGCTATGATTTGAAGCAAGTATAAAATGATAACTGCCACTTTCTGAAATTACCGAAATAATTATAAAATGCCTTAGCTAAGTCGCAAAAGGGATGAGGTCGTTGCTTATTCTTATTGCAGTGTTTCTTATAGCGGCAGCCATTGTGATTGCGGCTTGCCAGCCACTGCAACCACAGCAGCCACAAGAAAATAAGAGCGCTGAGGGTGCGGAATGCGTATCTGATGCTGACTGCGGCGTTGGAGGCTGCTCAGGACAGGTATGCACAACCGCTGCTGAGGCTGAAGGGTTAATAACCACGTGCGAATACCGGACAGAATATGATTGCCTGAAGCTGACGAGCTGCGGGTGCGTTGAAGGAAAGTGCGGCTGGAAGGAGACTGCAGAGTACGGGGTTTGTTTGGATAAGCTTAACTCGCAATAGCGGCAGTAGCAGCGATAAAAATAAAAAGCCACTGCAGAAAGGAAAACAGGGTAAAAAAAGGTAGTTCTGAAAATGGATTGTGACATGTGCGGGAGGGAGCAGGCAGTGCTCAAGGCATCTGTGGAAGGCACTGTGCTATCGGTATGTAATGGCTGCAGCAAATACGGGAAGGTTGTTGGGAAGGTTCCGGTTGCGGCTGCTGCAATGAAAAAAGGGGAAAAGATGCAGATGCCTGCTAATGAGGAAGAGCTGGAAGCCGTTGTCGCAAACTTCGGCCAGCTAGTCAAGCAGAAGAGGGAAGAGCTCGGCAGGAAGCAGGAAGACGGGTTCATGAAGCTGGAGGATTTTGCCAAGGTGATTGGAGTGAAGGGGTCTGTGCTTCACAAGATGGAAACCGGAACTTTAAAGCCAAGCGTGGAGGAAGCGAAAAGGATAGGAAAGGCCATTGGAATAAAGCTTGTGGAAAAGGCTGAGGCTGTGGAAGACATAGTGCCGCAGCCGAAGAATGACCAGCTCACGCTGGGCGACATGATTAAGGTAAAAAGGAAATGAATTGGCCAGAATGGTTTAAAGAAAACAAGTACGCTTTCTTAATACTCAGTGTGTTTATTTTTGCAGCGGTTGTGTACGCCACGGAAAGCCTTTGGTGGGATTCTGCTGTTTACGTTGGCATGGGAAAGTACATCTACTCCCTAGGCCAGTCCGGGCTGTGGGAGCCTGCCAGACCTCCAATGATGCCCCTGCTCCTTGGTTTTTTCTGGAAAATCGGGATAAGTCCGGCGATTGCCGGAGTAATTTTGGGAGTCGTATTTAGCGCAGCATCAATACTGCTTTTGTACTTGATAATAAAGGAGCTTGCCGACAAAAAGGCTGCGATAATCTTCTCCCTGCTGTTTGCACTGAACATCTACCTGATTATATATTCAAAGGTAGTGCTTGCCGATATCCCGGCAATGTTCCTTACATTGGCTGCAGTTTGGCTGCTTATAATGAACAGGCTTGCCCTAGCCGGGGCAGTTACGGCTATGGCTGTGCTGACCAAGTTCACTTCGCTGATTCTTCTTCCAGTAATGCTAACCGGAATACTGCTAAGAAAGAAAGAACAGCTTCCCGGCTACAAGAGCTTAGTATTAGGCTTTTCAGGACTGATTGTGCCTTACCTTGCAATAAACGCGCTTGTTTACAAAAACCCGATTTACCCCCTTATCGCTGGACAGCAGCTTATCGGCAGCGTTGTAGGGAACTACACCTGCCCTAGCTCGCCTGTTTTTTACCTTAACCAGGCAATTATTCAGATTCCATTGCTGCTAATCTCTTTGGCTGCCGTTGCCGTTGTGGTAAAGAAGAAGGACTGGCGGCTGGCTGTGGTGGCAGCCTCAGGCATATTCCTGCTTATCTACCACTCGCTTTTGCTGAACTGCAAAGATGCAAGGTACGCCTTCGCATTCGCGCCGTTCTTTTACATACTTGCAGCCGTAGTGTTTGGCGAGCTGATGAAACAAAAGGCAAAGGGCGGACTGATAAAGTGGGCAAAGTTGGGCTTGGCGGCTTTTGTGGCCGCACAACTTGTTTTTTCAGCAATAACGGCTGCCCAGGCTGTGATTAAAAGCAGAAGCACAGCCAACCTTTATAAGGACGAATTTGGCAGCTTCCTTGGCGGCAAAAACATTACCGGAAAGGTGTGGTCAACAACACCCGCAGTGGCACTTTATTCAGACGTGAAAGTGGATGAACTCGCATACTATCCTGTTTTTGATAATAAGAAGATAAGGGAACTCAATGAAAAGCTTGATAGTTCGGTGCAATACGTCCTTATAAACACGTGCGATATCCAGTGTGTTAATTACGACGCTGATTGCCCTGAAAACTCGAAAAAGCTGCTGGAAAGATTAAGGCTTAAGTTCAACATTGCTTATGACGAAACAAACAATGACTGTCAAAAAACGGTTTACGAGTGGAAAAAATGAGAATACTGATGGTGCTGAACTACTATTTCCCTTACATAAGCGGGCTGAGCGAGTACTGCAGGAGGATTTCGGAAGAGCTGGTTAAAAAAGGTCACCAAGTCACTGTGGTAACCTCACGGCATGACGGGAAGCTGCCCAGAGAAGAGACAATAAATAGAGTGAACGTGGTAAGGTGCGGCTACCTTTTTAGGATTGGGAAAGGATTGGTCGGCCCATCTTTCATTCTAACCGCCGTGAAAGAAGCGGAAAAGCATGACCGCGTAAACCTGCATCTGCCAATGTTCGAGGCAGGAATACTGCAGCTGCTAATTGGCAGGAAGTCAGTGATAACTTACCATTCAGACTTACGGCTAGGCAAAGGACCAGTTGACGGGCTGGTTGAGAGGCTGTACTATCTTTCAGCTGCTGCCGCACTGAACATGACTAAACGCGTTATAACTTACACACAGGACTACGCAAAGGCCTCAAGGCTGCTAAGGAATCACGTTAACAAATGCCGTTACATAACCCCTGTTGTTGATGAGGCACATTTCAGAAGGGTTGACAGCTCAGAATTCAAGAAGAAATACAGGTTGAAAGGCAAAAAGGTGGTCGGCTTTGCCGGGAGGTTTGTGTACGAAAAAGGGCTGCTACATCTTCTAATGGCAATACCTCTTGTGCTGAAAGAAATGCCGGATACAGTATTCGTTTTCGCAGGAGAATATGCAAGAGTTGCAGGAGGGAGCATTATTCATGAGCTTAGTGACATGATTGGCAAACACAAAGGCAACATTGTGCTGCTTGGAAACGTCGCTTACGAAAAGCTGCCAGAGTTTTATTCTGCCTGTGATGTTCTTGTGCTGCCAAGCATAGACCCGCTTGAGGCTTTTGGCATTGTCCAGCTAGAGTCAATGTACTGCGGAACGCCTCTAATAGCAACAGACTTGCCTGGCGCCAGGGTGCCTGTGCAGAAAACAGGGATGGGGCTAGTAATACCAAAGAAAAATGAAGCTGCCATAGCCGAAGCGATAAAGAAAATCCTGAAGAAAAGGAGTTTGTGTGTTAAAAGCAGAGCCACGATAACAAAGTTCTTTGGCAAAGAGAAGGCAATCAGGAGTTATGCAAAAGCGCTTAGGGAAGAGCCTTGAAAATGAAAACGCTGCACGCCTTAGCCTTGCTTGTTCTTCTATCACTAATATTCCTCTCACCAATTTTCACTGATTTCTCAAAATGGGGAAGGAAGGACTGGGACCAGCACACGTTCTACAATGCAGTGCCAATAAAAACAGTAAGGGAATACGGCCAGTTCCCGCTTTGGAACCCGTATTATTGCGGTGGAAGCCCCCTGCTGGCAAACATACAGTCGGCATTCTTAACGCCGTTTTTCGTATTTCCCCTGCTGTTGGGCGAAATAGACGGGATGAAGCTGCAAGTAGTGGCATACTTCATCGCTGGACTAATTGGTATGTACTTCCTTGCTAAAAAAACCGGAATAAAGGGCCCGGCTGCTATTTTGCCACCAATGCTGTTCATGATGAGCAGCATGTTCAGCCTGAAAGTCAGGGAAGGCACCACGACATTTTTCCCGGTAGCATTGCTGCCCTGGGCCTTCCTCTTCTTCCTGAAATCGCTTACCGACAAAAAACACATTATCTCCACGGCACTTGTCCTTGCGCTCATCTTCTTTGGAGGCGGGCATTACGCGCTGCCTTACGCCATTCTATTCCTGGCCATCTATGCAAGCCTGCATTCGTTTGAAAAAAGAAACTTAACGCCAATGCTGAAACTGGTTTTTATATGCGCCCTAACCCTGCTGCTTGGAGCCGTAAAGTTCCTCCCTTCCCTGGAATTTTTCGACGAGCAGCCAAGGCTTACAAGCGCGAACGAAGGGACCACTCTTAACATAGCAGCACATGCTTTCCTGGACAGGAATCAGGAACATACTCAGTGGCTTGAAGGACAGCAGTACTGGTGGCACGAGTATGGCTCGTATGTAGGGGCCGTGCCGCTGCTGTTATTCATATTGGGCGCAGTATTCTGCTTTAGGAAAACATGGAAACTTGCGCTAATGGCGCTGTTATTCTTCATCCTATACCTTGGCAGCAAGTCCCCGGTAAATCTGTGGTCCGTGCTTCACAGCTTTCCGGTGTTCAGCTCAATGCGAATACCATCAAGGTTTGACATACTCATAATGCTCTGCTCAGCACTCATCGCAGGAATAGGCTTGTCTTACGTTGCACGAAAGCTATCGGAGTTTTTTGCCAAAAAGAGAATTGCCGTGACAGCAGCTAAAACAGCTTTATACCTTATTGTTTTTGGCATTCTTGCATTCAGCTTTGCTGACCTCACCATTGTAAGCAGGCAAAACCTTGCAAATACGTTCACATTTGAGCCGCTGAATGCCATAGCAAATTTTAAAGCTTCAGAACACTTCTACCAGACGAACGCCACGTATGAGCTGCAGGGCTACGAGCACAGTTCTCTATACCCTGTTTTCCTTTCAAACCGCGGCAAGGTTGATTGCTACGAGGAAACCCATCCGCCAATAAGCGCACTCCACATTGAAGACAGCGGCTACAGAGGAGAGGTATATCTCTTAAACGGAAGGGGGAACGCAACTATCAGCTATTTTTCTCCAAACAAAATTATTGTAAAAATAGATGCAGGTGAGAACGACACTCTCATTCTTAATCAAAATTATTATAAAGGCTGGAGAACAAACTATGGCGAGGCTGATGCAATGGATGGGTTGATTTCAAAGAGAGTAACTCCAGAAACGAAGAGGATGAAATTTTACTATTTACCAAAGAGTTTTATATTTGGCAGCTTAATAACTGTTTTGTCTACTTCAATTCTGTTTGTTTATATGGCAGTTATATGCAGGAGGCCTTCGTTGAAATGAATGCCAGAAACTTTTTAAAGCTGTTGCGGCCTGAACAGTACTACAAGAATCTGGTTGTATTCCTGGCCATATTTTTTTCAGGGCATCTGCTGAACCAGAGAGAGCTTTTAGCGACGGGCATCGGGTTTGTTCTGCTGTGTCTGCTATCATCAGCAAATTACATCATCAATGACATTGTAGACCGGGAGAGGGACAGGCATAACAAGGAGAAAGCCGGAAGACCGATAGCTGATGGAGGGGTGTCTGTTTACCAGGGAGCAATCATTGCGGCAGCACTGGCTGCAGGCTCACTTGGAGCATCTTACTTTTTGAGCAGAGGCTTCTTCCTATTTGCAACCAGCTTTTTCGCGCTGACAACGCTGTATTCCCTTGTGCTCAAAAATGAGCTGTTCCTGGACATAATAGCGATATCGTTTAACTACGTGCTAAGGGCCATGGCGGGAGCTGCCGTAATCGGTGTCAAAAGCTCACCTTGGCTCATTGTTGGCACGTTCTTCTTGGCGCTATTCCTGGCAACTGGAAAGCGAAAATCGGAAAAAGCCTTCCTGAAAGCAGGCACGAAACAGCACAGACCGCTTCTTGATAACTACTCAGACCAGAATCTGAGCTTCCTTCTGCAAATGAGCGCAACAACCCTTCTGCTCTCCTACGCCATGTACAGCTTTCTTGGCACAAAGCAGGAGCTTATTTTCACGCTGCCAATAGCAATGTACGCCATATTTAGGTATATGTACCTGCTCGAGACCGCCGAGCCACAAACCCGGTCTTTAAGCAGGATATTTACAGACAAAAGAATAGTGGCGAGCGGAATACTTTACCTGGCGGCAAGTTTCGCAATATTGTATTTTCGATGAAGGCAGTTGACACATGAACTCTCACACCTATAAATTTGTAATCGGGGCACTATCAGGAATTCTGTTTATTTTGATTTGACGGGCTGACAAAAACAGTATAACTTACCAAACCGTCGTAATAGGTTCCGTTCAGTACCGGCTTAAACCTCGACTCCACATAATCGTAAAGGTTTGCCCGTGCTGCCGTGCATTCGGAATCGCTTTGAGGGCAGAAAAGTGTGCCGGGATAGTTGGAGTATATTATTCCCTGAAATGTCCTGTTCTGCTGCCAGTCATTCAACGCCTTCAGCTCTTGCGGAATTCCTTCGAAAGATGTAAAGTAGTAATAGATAAACAGATTATCGTTGTAGACCGAAAAAAACGGTTCGGAAGTGAGAACAGCTCCCTTGACGCCAAGTCCTGGCAAAGACTTGTAAAGCTCGGAAGCAACAGCAGGCTCGGAAGACGGCCTCCAGCTGTAAAAGTGGTAGTCCTTGTAGCCTGCAACGGCAAAGGAGAGGAGCAAAAGCGCCATTATGGCAACAAGGGCCAATGAACGCATAGGCTTCAGATGCTTCAGATTTATGCCGCGGCTAAGCTTCAACACTTCAAAGAACGCCGCAGCTGCAAAAATGCAGATTGCCGGCAGGAACAAAATCAGGAAGCGCTCGTCCTTATTCGGGATGTAAGTGAAGTATGCTGCATAAATTGCAAAGTAAGAAGCCAGCAGCAGCTTGCCTGGGTCGGAAAACCATTTCCTTTTCCAGAACAGGAATGCTGCGGCAATGGCTAGCACAAAAACAAAGTGCTGCTTGAACGCCTCAATCGCATAGAAAGAATAGTTGAGCAGCGGGTCGGTTATGGCCTTTGCAGGGTTTGACTGGTGCCATGCTCCCAATATGAAAGGCCTGAAAATGGCATCGAAAGGGTTGCTGGTGAATGGCCTGTAGAAGACGTAATTGAAAACAAGGAAAGGCAGGGTAACCAGGAAGAATGCTGCTAGAATTTTAATTAAAGGCCACAACTGCGATTTCCGGGAAATTACCCCAGGGATAATGACTGCTGCCGCTATTGCAGCCAGCGCAAGCCCGTTCGGGAACTTGAAAAGCATTGCCAAAGCAGCGGAAGAGCCGCAGAGATAGCAGCGTTTGCTGATAAAAAAGTAGATTGCTGCCAGGACGAAAAAAGTTGAGGGCACCTCTGTGAGGATGTAAGAGGAGTAAAGGAAGAAAACCGGTGAGGCTGCAAGGAGTGCAGCGGCAAGAACCGCAACGTTCCTTCCGAAAAGTCTTTTTCCGATAAGGTAGCACAGGGCTATGCTGCCTGCTCCGAAAGCAACGGTTACGATTTCTGAAAAGAGCACTTGTGGCAGATGCAGTTTCCAAACCATGCCCGTAATTAGCGGCAGACCTAGAGGCCTCAGTATCTCCCATAAGCCTGAGCCTCCCAAGGAGTATACGTACTTGCCCATGCCGAGGTAGACTGCCTCGTCCCAGATTGGAAGATGATACCTTAGTAGGAAAGCGGCCTTTGCGGCGGCAAAAACAGCTAAGACCAGCAGAAGTGGCTGCAATTGCTTATCCCGTAGTGTTTTCTGAAGCAGCCTCATCGTCTTCCTCCAAAATTGCAGAAGAAATACCTGAGCACTCTTCAACAGGGGCCTTGAAAGAGCCGCAGACTATGGGCATGAGGCTGCTTTTGGAGACGACGCCTTCGTACTTGCCCTCCCCCACGATTATGGTTGGGTAAGTGGTTACGTTGTAGCGCCTCTTCAGCATCTCAATCGATGCCTCATTAGCTTCAAGGTCGGTGTTTATCGGGAAAACAAGCAGCCTGTCGCCAAGGAGCTTCTTGTAGTAGGACAGTATTACGCCCTGGTCGGGGCAGATGCTGCATTTTTCGTCAGAATAAAAGTAGAGGACTGATACAAAGTCCAGGTCACAGAGCTCCTTTGTTCTCTTCGCAAAAAGCCAGTACCTCAGGTTGTCAAGCACGTAGGCCCTGGCGAGTTCGTTAAACTCCCCCTGGTTGAAGTTAGCGGAAACCTTGTAGCCCTCCATCCTTTCAAGCGAGTCTGTAAGGCTTTTGATGCTGCTCTGGAGGCTAAGCCCGAACACAGGGCAGGAATCGGTGTTGTTCGTGAGCGTGTTGAGGTAAAGCTGCTGGAACTGCAGGCTCTTGTAGTTGAGCTCCTGCACCTTGGTTGCCTTCTCGACCTTCACAAGGCGCTGGTCATCAATCAAAACACTGAGCAGAAAGCCCAGGCTGAAGACCAGCAGGGAGATAAATCCAACGACAACATACGTTTTCAGGTAGATTTGCCTAGCCATTTATCCCTCCTCCCAAAAACAACTAGCTGAAGCGCTGCCAGGATATACATGAAAGACAGAAGTATATAGTAAAAAAGGAAGTAGAACGGCAGATAGACCAAGCCGTGCCTGAAAACAGCCTCTCTGCTGCTCCTGTGAGCGAGCAGGAAAGTTGTAATAGCGGATGCCGCAAGGGTAAGTATTATGAAAACCTTGCCGAAGTCGTACCTTAAGACATCGAAGGAGAAATTAATGCCCCTTAACAGGGTTGGCAAGTCAAACCCGACAAGGTAAAGCCCGTAAAACCTTTGCCACCATGGCAGGATTGTGAAATAAGTGAAGAAAAAAACCACTGCCCAGACTGTAATGTAGCCGAGCATAATCATGGGGAGCTGAAAAACGCCGAAATGGCCGTACTTCGGATTCAGGAACATAGACTTGTACATGAGGAAGTTGAGCAGGCTTCCCCTCCACCACCTGCTTCGCTGCCTGTAAAGCTGCCTTACGCTGCCCGGAGCTGTCGTGTAAACATAAGCGTCAAAACAGTGCTTAAGCCTGTAATTGTGCTTCTGCATCCTGTAGCCAATCTCCTGGTCCTCAGTAAGGTTATGCTCATCAAACCCCCCGAGCTCCATCACAATGCCTTTCCTGTACAGGCTGAACGGCCCAGGCGCAACGTAGAGGGCATCGAAGTGCGACAATAACCTATTGAAGAAGAGCGTGACGATGTACTCGAGGCGCTGGAACTTCTGGATAAAACTCGTGGGCCTGAAGACCTTCATCGCAGGGGTAACTATCGCAAGCTCGGGGCCGTGCTGCCCGAAAACGTAAAGCATCCTGTGCAGCGTTTCCGGCTCAACGAACGAGTCTGAGTCAAGGCAGGCAAAAAACTCGCCCACACACTCTTTGATAGCGTTGTTCATGGCGGCTCCCTTACCAAGGTTTTCCTGGCTCATTAATTTTATATCAGCGCCTTTGCAGCTGCAGATTAGCTCAGAAACAATTGCTGCCGTATTGTCTGTGGAGCCGTCGTTGACAACCATTATTTCAAGCCTGTCTTTCGGATAGTCTAAGTTGGCAACTGAAAGAACACACTCCCTTATAGTTGCTTCAGCATTATAAGCAGGGATTATCACAGAAACCTTTGGGAAACGGCTAAGCTTTCTCTTACCTGAAGCAGAACTCTTAGCTTCCTCCCTGAACAGCTCATACCTCTCAAGAAAAGCGTAGAGCCAGAAAATGGTGAAGTACAGACCAAGAAGGTACATGGCCCAGACCAAAACCTCAACACCACCAATCATAAGCAGAAAGCACACAGAAAGCTTTTTTAAAGGTTTGTAAACGAAACCAGCTCAAACAACTCGCCGCCTATTTGGAATTTCCTCAAAATGCCCGGCCTAAACTTGTGATTGGCTGCGGCAGAGGCTATCCCCACAAAGCCATCCCGAAGCAGAAACACCATACTTCCGTCCTTTTTCAGGAAAAAGTCCGCCTGGTAGAAAAAATCTTTGTATAGTTTGGTGAGCTTCTTATTCTCTGCTGCAGCAAAAACACCGCTGCCGCTCCTGAACTGCGGCGGATAACTAACAACCAAGTCAATGGAATTCTCAGCCAGCTTGGCATCAAGCCACTCAATATCCAGGCGGCTGAACCTGACAAGCTTGTTAACTCCTGCTACTTTGGCGTTCTTCTCCGCAAACCTGACGTTCTGCATTGATGGCGATGAGGAAAGTATCTTTGGCTTTGAACTTTTAACACGTTTTTTGGCAGCAGCGGCAGCCTCTCTTTCTGTGGCGGCAAAGAATTCGCTGAAGTCGGCTTTTGAAAACTGCGGCAGCTTGGAAAAGGCCGCAGCCAAAGAATCCTTGCGGTAGTGGTTGACCGGGAATCCTGAGCTGAAAAGGGCTGCTTCAATTGCAATTGTCCCTGTCCCTGTGAAAGGGTCAAAGAGGGATTCCCTGCCGGTGTAACCAGAGACCCTCAACATGAGGTAGGAAAGGCTTCCGCTTATTCCACCATTGCTGCCAAAGACCTCGTATTCCCGCTTACCCATTTCAAACAGGTTAATGGGGGCTTTTTGCGGCAAAAGAAAAACCGAATTTGCAGACTGCGACAAGTAGCAGAGCTTGCACAAATCATTTAAGTTTTTGGTTTGAAAAGCAACCCTCCCACCTGCGGCTATAGTTGCTTTGGCACCTACAAGCTCCTTAACTTCCAATGCGGCTATGTCCTCAAAGCCAGGAACTGTAACGATGGCAGTTTCGTGGATTGGCATATCAATAAGCTAATATTGGCTGCTTAAAAGCATTTGCAAAAGAAATTCTGACTTAAGAAATTCAGATTTGGCATACCCTTACCAGCGCGTTTTCAAAGACAATTTTCCCAAGAACGCAGTTTCTGGCAAAAACGTATCTAACGCCGTGCTTTTGCAGCAACCGCATAACATCTGTAAAGGCTGTAGAGGTACCTTCTGATTTGAACGCTTCTATTACCTTTTGCCTGTCTGCAAGCCTCTGCTGATACTCTGGTGAGTAGTGCTCGAGGTCAGAAATAGCGGCTTCAAGGGGAAGCTTGCCGGAAAGCCGGCTGACAATTAACTCGGATTTGCCATATTTCCTGTACTCATCAACAACAACGAGCCTGGATTCGCCTGAGTCGTAATCTTTCAAAAAATCTGATGCCTGCCTAACTTCTCCAGGCAAATGGTACTGCTTCCCTTCCTTGTAATCGCTCATGGCTTTAAATGGCCCAAAAATGAAGGAAATAACAACAAAGACAGCCAGAACAACTGAAGCCGCAGCAAGGAAAGAATGCTTATGAAGAGGCAAAATAAGAAGCGCCCTGTCAACAGCAACTGCCGCGCCAAGGACAACAGGGATTGTGAACAAGTCAAGCATCTTAAGCTGAAAGGGCGGGAAGTGATAAATTGTAAATGCAGAGGTTGTCAAAAACAAGAAAGCCAAGGCCAGATAAGGAGAAGGCGTGGAGAAACGCTTTTCAATTACCGCTTTAAATACCTCCTTGAATGACAGAAATATGCCGATAAGGGAAAGCAACAGAAGGGGTTGATTAAGCTTGTTAACGTATTCAGAAAGAATAGCCAAGGGCACAAAACCAGGGTAAGCGGAATAATTGATTGTGTTGTGCCACCTGCCAAAAGCCGCATTCACAACAATCAAAAGGTATTGAGGTAGCCACAAAAACGAAAGAAATGCAGCTGGCAGAAGCAGCTTAAAAGCTGAAAAATTCTTCTTAACAAAATCAATGGCGAGAAGGAAAGCTGCCGTAAAATAGGCAAAAGGACCCACAAATGAATGCGAGAGAAAAGTGAGGCCAAGAGAAATGCCTGAAACGTAATATCTCTTCCTCATATAGAAATAAAAGAAAAGCGGAAGCAAATCCATCGCTAGAACCTCTGGAAATTCCCCAAAGAAAGAAACGTGCGCAAAAGTGGCAATTATTACTGAAAACAAGGCAGAAAAAGCCGCAACCCTGCTTCCAAAAACAGAACCAGCCAGAAACATCACTAAAGGAAAAGCTAGGGCCGCCAGACTTCCCATGATATTCACAGCCAAAACGAAGTCATGGACAAAAAGAAAGGGAATCATGGAAAGGTAATGAAAAAAAGGGGGATAAGTCAGCTTAACCGAAGCCAATGGCTCGTAAGAAGTTGGATGGAAGAAATTGTTTGCAACAACCTTGACAATCTCAGCATGGATATAAGCGTCCTCAGCAAAGCCAAAGCCGTAAACTACCACGAAAAGCTGCAACAATAAAGCCAGAAACAGGGCAAGGATTACAAAATGAGCTAATTTCATTTTTCTGCACTACCACCACCATTGCCATTAGCTGCATCCTTGGGAACCTTGGCTATCGAGACAACAGAATCGCCAGTGTCGAGGCGCATAAGCGTTACTCCCTGGGTGTTCCTCCCAATCTCTGATATGCCCTTTGCAGCTATGCGCACTATGTTGCCGCTCCTGCTAACCATTATAACCTCATCATTGTCGGTTACCGAAGCTATTGCCGCGACTGGACCGTTGCGCTCGTTCGTCTGGATGTTTATGACGCCTGAGCCTCCCCTGGAAATCAAGCGATAATCCGCAACCGGGCTTCTCTTGCCGAAGCCATTGGCTGTGATTGTAAGCAGCGACTCTGCCTCGTTGGCAACGACCATGCCAACAACAGCGTCATTGCCCCTAAGCCTGATTGCCCTGACTCCCTTGGCTGAACGCCCAACCAGCCTGACATCCTGCTCGTTAAACCTGACTGCCAGGCCATTGGCAGTTGCAACGATAAGCTGCTGGCTGCCATTTGTTAAAGCGACGTTAATGAGCTCATCATTGTCTTCCAGAGTGATTGCTATGATGCCGCCCCTCCTCGGATTTGAATAAGCTGCAAGCTCTGTCTTCTTTATCGTGCCTTTCTTTGTAATCATCATGAGATTGCCAACGAATTCCTTTACTGGGATGAAAGCGCCTATCTTCTCGCTTTCCCGCAGCTGCAGCAGGTTGACTATTGCCTTCCCGGAAGCATACCTTGAAGCCTCAGGAACCTCGTAAACCTTGAGCCAGTGAACGATGCCCAGGCTTGTAAAGAAAAGGATGAAGGAGTGCGTGTTGGCAACAAAGATGTTTTCAACGAAGTCACCCTCCTTGGTTGTTGCAGCTATGATGCCTTTCCCTCCCCTCTTTTGCTGCCTGTAGGCATCAACGCTGATGCGCTTGATGTAGCCGGCATGAGTTACTGTGACAGCAACCTCTTCCGGCTTTATGGTGTCCTCTGCAATCAGCTCCTCCCCTGCCTCGACTATCTGCGTCCTTCTAGCATCGCCATGCTTCTGCGCGATTTCGGAAAGCTCAGAAACTATTATGTCAGAGACCCTTGACTCTGATGCGAGTATCGAAGAGTAGTCGGCAATGTCCTTCAGCAACTGCTGGTGCTCGTCCCTGATGCTTTGCTGCTCCAGGGAGACCAGGCGCTGGAGCCTCATGTCCAAGATGGCTTCGGCCTGCTTCACCGAAACAGAGAATTGTTCAACAAGCGATTTCTTTGCTGTAGCTGTGTCCCTGCTGCCCTTAATCAGCTTTACAACGTCATCAAGATTGCTAAG
>JACPIJ010000046.1 GCA_016188145.1 Candidatus Woesearchaeota archaeon
ACTTCCGACAACAAGGAAATCGTATTTTGCCATGACAGACCAGAATCAGAACTGGCTTGGCGAATTTATAAATCTTTGCGCAAAACCTTTTTGGAACCCAAATCGCTGCTGCGATTGGGCCCAGTCGACCGCTGTCGACTTGGGAAAAGGTTTATCAAAAAAAACAGCTTAGAACACCAAGCCGCCTGTAAGTAGCTTGCCGATAGCGTAGGTGGCTGCTGCCGCGATTGCGCCGATGACTGCCATCTCCAAGCCGCTCACGAGCCAGTTCTTTTTTGTCACGTAAGTCCTTGCAGCTCCTGCAGCAAACAGAGACACCAGAGTAATTACCACTGCCGCAACAACGCCGCTTTGAGCTGTAACAAACGGGAACAGAAATGGAATTATGGGCAGGACACCACCGGCTACGGAGGCAAGCCCTATGACAGTTCCAACAACAACCGGCTTGTCAGGCTCTTTCGGGAAGCCGAATTCTTCTGCCCTCATAATGTCAAGCCAGCGCTCCTTTGAGGAAGTTATTATTTTCACAATGTTGTCAAGCTCCCTGCCCTTAAAGCCCTTGGCAGCGTAAAATTCCCTGACCTCCTGCCGCTCCCATTCGGGGAATTTCTCGAGGTGCTCGCGTTCCTTGCGAAGCTCCTGCTCGTAAAACTCGTTCTGGCTCTTGGTTGAAAGGTAGCCGCCAAGCGACATTGAAATGGTCTCGCCAAGGAGGGCAGCTGCTGCGGAAAGCAAGATGACGCCTTTGTTGCCCAAAACGCTGACGCCGGCAACAACCCCAATAACAGTAACTATGCCATCCTGAATGCCGAAAACAACCTCCCTGATGAGCTTGCCTTCCTTGGAGTGCTCCTCCTGCGCCTCAGGCCTTGGAACCTTCTTCTGAATCTTCATTTTCGTTGATACCCCACTGCTTACGGTGAATGGGTAAGTTTACTTCGACATTCCAGCTTTCGCCAATGACGCTTTTAAACCTTCGCCTTTAGAAAAAGATTTCAAAAGCTTCCAAAGCATATAACCCCCAACAATGAGCATCGGAATGCTCCAGAACTGGCCCCACGTCAGGCCAAAGGCATAATCAGGAACTGCAACTTCATCCTTTAAAAACTCAAGCACAAAACGGATGCTGCCGTAGAGGAAAACGAATGTCCAGAATACTGTGCCTTTTGGCAATTTTTTCTTTTGTAGCTGCCACAAAACTACGAAAATAAAAAAAGTCTTTATTGCCTCGTAAATCTGGACAGGATGCCTGAAGCCCTCAACGCCCTGGAACTTCACTCCCCATGGCAAGCCGGTTGGGGTGCCATAAAACTCGCCGTTGATGAAATTGGCAATCCTGCCAAATGCAAGTGCCAAAGCGACAGGAATAACAGCTATGTCTGCAATGTCGTAAAAGGCAAGTCTTTTCCTTTTTGCAAAAAGATATCCCGCTATCACTAGCCCTATAAAGCCGCCGTGGAACGCCATTCCGCCATTCCATACGGCAATAATCTGGGCGGGGTTGTCAGAGTAATAGCCCCATGATGAAATGATGTGACCAAGCCTTGCACCAACAACAACAGCAACGGTCCCCAGGATTAAGAGTTCGTCAAAATCCCTGCTGCTGAGGGGAAGCTGCCGCTTTTTGGCAAGATGCCTGATTATTAAGAAAGAAACAAGCAGCCCAAGCGCAAATATCAGGCCGTAATACCTTATGGAGAAAGGACCTATCTCGGCAAGAACCGGGCTGATGTTGTGGTAAAACATTTTCAAAAATAAAAGAATAGCCTCTTTTTATTACTTTCCCTCATCGTCACTGCATCCGCAACTGCCGCACATATACATTCACCTCCGCGCCTTATTTTCCGCCTGATTGTATCATGTCCAGGATTTCCTTGCCAACGAAGAAAAGCCCCACCAATGCAGTTGCCACCGCACCCAAGCCGTGGCCGCCAAAGCCCCTGTACGCCAAAAACGCGCCAAGCAGCACGCCAAAAACGCTCAGCAGCATATAAATTCCAGCCATTATTCACCGCCTCCAACGATTGTTTTCACTTTTATATCAGCCCTTACAACTATCATTACAGCCATTACGTTCACTATGGTGAAGACTGCCGCCGCATCTACTATTTAAATTTTGTTGTAGCCTAAAATCCAGATTTAAGCCCTGATTGCGCCAGAAAAAACGTAAGCTGCAGGCCCTGTCATGTAGACGTGGTTGTCCTTTGCCCACTCAACTATGAGGTCTCCGCCAGTAAGGTGCACATTGACTTTTCTGCCGGTCTTCTGGTTAAGGGCACAGGCAACAACTGCAGCGCATGAGCCGGTGCCGCAGGCCAAAGTTTCACCCACTCCGCGTTCCCAGACGCGAAGCTCAATCTCGCCCTTGTTTAAGACACGCACAAACTCAACATTGGTCCTCCTTGGGAAAACGCGGTGGTTCTCTATCTCCTTCCCCATCTCCTCAATGTCAAAAGCATCAATGTCAATATTGGCATCGTCGGCAAACACTACAGCATGCGGATTGCCCATTGACACAGCAGTGATTTTGGTTTGCTTGTATTTAAGCTGCAATGGCTCATTAACTGCAATAGCCGTTGCTTTGCCGTTCATCGGGATTTCCTTCCTGAGAAGCCGCGGAGAACCCATGTCAACACGAAACATCCCGTCTGTTGCTGCAATTTTTTTGATTCCTGACAAAGTGTCTATTTTCAGCTCCCTACGCCTGTTTTTGCAGTAGCCTTTGTCAATCAGCAGCTTTGCAATGCACCTTATGCCGTTGCCGCACATCTCAGCTTCAGAGCCGTCAGCGTTTACAATGCGCATTACGCCATCGTAACCCTTTCTTTTAGAGGGCAGGGCAAGGAGAATGCCGTCTGCGCCGATGCCGAAATGCCTGTCACAAATCCTTTTGGCAAATGATTTCAATTCTGACTCTGACAGCTTGTCAAACGCTTTCCTGCTATCGCCACCAAACAGGTCAAAAACTACATAATCATTCCCCAAACCGTGCATTTTCACAAACTTCAATGCCGTTGCCATTTTCACGCTACATCCCATAAACAACGTGGGAAATGTCCTCTTGCTTCCTTATGACCTTGGCCTCTTTGCCGTTGACAAGCACTTCGGCGGGTCTTGGCCTTGTGTTATAGTTTGACGCCATGGAGAAGCCGTAAGCGCCAGCCACGAGAATAGCAAGCACATCACCTTCGTTTACGGATGGAAGCTCCCTGTCAACAATGCCATGCTCATCCCTTGTGAACACGTCGCCTGACTCGCACACATTGCCGCACACGGCCACTTTCTCTGTTTTTTCGCTGGTGCAGCAGTCAACAACTACGATTGGATGGTAAGAGCCGTAAGCCATGGGCCTTATCAGGTGGTGAAAGCCAGTGTCAACGCCAACAAACCTGTGCTTCGGCGTTTGCTTTATCGTGTTGACAGTGCACAACAACACTCCTGATTCTGCAACGATGAACCTGCCCGGCTCTAACGCCATTGTGAGCTGCCTGCCAAAGCCGCTGCAGAAATCCGAAAAGAGCTTGCTGACAGCAGAGCCAAAGGCCTTCACGTCAATCTGCGCCTGGTCAGGCCCGTAAGGCACGCCAATTCCACCGCCAAAATCCACAAATTCAATGTCCTTTAGCTCACCCTTGTGCTTACTGATTACAGAAAGCAGCACTTTCATCGCTGCCAAGAACTTACCAGTCTCAAGAATGCCCGAGCCAATGTGCTGGTGCATGCCGATAATTTTGAGCCCGTATTTTGCGGCAATGGCAAACGCCTTTGGCACGTCATCGGCCCAGACGCCGAACTTGCTTTCAGGGCCGCCTGTAATGACATGGCTGTGATGCCCAGCACCAACGTCAGGATTTATCCTGAAGCACACACTCGAGTTTGGATTCAGCCTGCCGTAACGCTCAAGCTGCGACAGCGAGTCGCAGTTCACAAGGACCTTTTTGCCTATGGCAAATTTCATCTCTTCATCGGTCACGGATGTTGAGGTGAACATTATCTGCCCCGGCCTGAAGCCGGCTTTCAGGGCAAGCTCAATCTCGCCCGGGGAGACAGCATCAATCCCTACAGCTTCCTTTCCCTCATCCCTTATTAGCCTAAGGATGGAAAGGTTGGTGTTTGCCTTTGCGGCATAATAAACCTTCAGCGGGCGATAAGCCACGTGCTGCACAAGCGCCCTGACTTTCGAGCGTATAGTTTCTTCATCGTAAACGTAAATGGGCGTTCCGAACTTCCCTGCCAAATCAGAAGCTGCAACATCCCCAATGAACAGCCTGCTGCCCTTTACCGAAATCATTTTTGCACCAATTTCCGGCATTTATTTCAATGCCTTCTTTATGCGCTCCATAGCCTCAGCCAGTCTTGCATCCGGAACAGTCAGAGAGATTCTGAAATAGCCCTCGCCGTAGCTGCCGTAAGCTGCTCCGGGAGTTACAACTACGCCTGCCTTTTCCAGCAAGTGAGTTGCAAAGCCCTCGCAGGTGTAGCTGCTTGGAGTCTTGCACCACATGTAGAACGTTGCTTTAGGCTTATTTACCTTTATGCCAACACTCGTGAGCGCATCATAAGCAAGGTCCCTTCGCTTCTGGTAAACACAGTTAAGGGCATCAATGCGGGAATCCGGAGTTTTAAGCAGCGCGGTTATCGCGGCATGCTGCACAGCGTTGAACACCCCTGAGTCAACGTTGTTCTTCACAGTAGCCATTGCAGATATGAGCTCCTCGTTGCCAACGGCCATGCCAATCCTCCATCCGGTCATGTTGTAGGGCTTGGACAGGGAGTTGAACTCCACGCCAATGTCCTTGGCGCCGGGAACTTCAAGGAAGCTCAATGGCTTGTAGCCGTCAAAGGCGATCTCGCTATAAGGATTGTCTGAGCAAACAATGATGCTGTTATCCTTTGCAAAATCAACAACCCCCTTGTAAAAGTCTTTTTCGGCAACAGCTGTTGTTGGATTGTTAGGATAGCTGAGGTAAAGTATTCTCGCCTTTTTCACAACATCCTTCGGAATCTTGTCAAGCTGCGGCAAAAAGCCGTTCACCTCAAGAAGCGGGAGGTCGTAAACAATGCCGTTGGCAAGTATCGTGCTTGTCCTGTAAGGCGTATAGCACGGGTTGGGAACAAGCGCGTAATCTCCGGGGTTCACGAACGCAAGCGACAAGTGCAGGCTGCCTTCTTTTGAGCCAATCAGGGCAAGGACTTCGCTAACAGGGTCAAGGGCAACGTTGTGCCTTTTCTTGTACCATGATGCGACAGCCTCCCTGAACGAAAGCATGCCCTCGTAGTCGGGATACTGGTGGTTTTTCGGGTCGTTTGCTGCCTTTTCAAGCTCGGCAATGATGTGCTTCGGCGTGGGCATGTCAGGGTCTCCAATGCCCAGGCTTATGACATCAACACCTTTCTTCCTGGCCTGCTCAATCTTCTTGCTGATTTCAGCAAAAAGGTAAGGCGGAATCTGCTGAAGGCGGCCTGAACGGGTGTACTTTGGGCTTGACATATTAACATTCACCTTTGACCAGCAGGGCTAACATAAAGTGGTACTGACCCGCTCATTAGGGCCACTAACTCGGCTTCCCCAACAAGCCCTTCTAAGTGCGTTGATTTCTCAACCAGCATGCTCACAATAGCTTCCGAGCTTCTAAGCGATAAATCATTTGAAAATGCCGGCTTGACCAGATAAGCACCAAAGCTTGCATAATGCGCCCAAGACTCCAATGCGCGCCCGATTCTGATAAATTCATTTCCAGCCCCAGCAAGCTGCTCTGATGTAAGATATGCTAATCTGGCGCCTTCTGGGTTAAGCCTCAATTGGTTCCCAATCTTAATTAACGATCGCGAAAAATCTATCATTGACTTATTGGGCGAATTAGTAGGGCAGTAGCAAGGGCGGGAAATAGTGGCATTATGGAAATCCCGTAAATGGAAAAGCGCCTCACTAACTAGCGGCAGATAATCCCTTATGCGGCTGATGCCATCCTTGGCTGCGGCATCCTCCAAAAACTGCGAAGCCCTAAGCATGATGCCATAACAGGACGCAACAGTAGTTTCTAATGTCGGAGTTCCTTTCATCCTAACCAATCAGCCCCTTTGCCTTCATGAGCTCGGCGTTTAAAATGGCTGCGCCTGCAGCTCCCCTTATGGTGTTGTGGCCAAGCACAACGAACTTGTAATCAAGCACAGGGCATTTCCTTATCCTGCCGATTATGGACGCCATTCCTTTCTCTTCTATCCTGTCCAGCTTTGGTTGCGGCCTGTCCGGTTCGGTTCTCACAACTATCGGATGCTCTGGCGAGGAAGGCAGCTTCAGCGACTTCAAAGGGTTGAAGCTTTCAAAAGCGTGGATAATGTCCCTTTCTGTTGCCGGTTTTGATAATTTGACAGAAACGCACTCCGTATGCCCATCGGAGACATTAACGCGGTTGCATTGGGCGCTTACAATTGCTTTTGCAAAGTCAACTCCGGTGCTGTTGCTGTTAAGCCTGCCAAGCAGCTTAAGAGTTTCTGTCTGCATCTTCTCCTCTTCCATCCCGATGTAAGGGTAAACGTTGTCAATGATATCCATAGAGGCAACTCCGGGATAACCTGCACCGCTCAATGCCTGCATCGTGGTTACCATCACCTTATCCAGGCCGAACCAGTCCATAAGCGGCTTTAACGCCATGACCATGTGGATGGTGCTGCAGTTCGGATTGGTAACTATGAACCCCTTCCACCCCCTCTGTTTTTGCTGGACTTTGACCAAACCAAGGTGGTCAGCGTTAACCTCTGGAATCAGCAAAGGGACATCGGCATCCATCCTGTGATTGCGAGAGTTGCTGCTCACGGCATAGCCTGCTTTCGCGAATTCCTCCTCAATCGGGCCAGCCACTGCAGCGTCAAGCGCTGAGAAAACCAGTTTGCAGTCGAGGTTGGGCCTGCACTCCTTCACTTTCAATTTTCTGGCGTATTCCGGGATGTCTGCGGAGATTTTCCATCTGCCGGCTACAGCTTCCTCATATGTCTTGCCTGCAGACTGCTCAGAGGCTGCAAGCTCAGTAACCTCAAACCAGGGATGCCCGTCAAGCAGCTGCACGAAGCGCTGCCCAACCATCCCTGTTGCCCCCAAAATCCCGACTTTGATTTTTTTCATTGCTGCACTCCATCCCCATTTAGCTCATTGCTTGTGCTGCCTGCGACTGCGGTCAGTATTAAAACTTATTGCAAACTTATTGCAAGAGCGAGACGTCACCTGAAAAAGTCACTGATGAAATCATTCATGGTGAAAAAGCCCTTTTTGCCCCTGAGCCACTCGGCAGCCATTACAGCGCCAAGGGCAAAGCCAGCCCTGCTCCTTGCTGTGTGCTTAAGCTCAATCGTGTCTGCTTCGCTGTCAAAGCCAACAATATGGGTTCCGGGAATCCAGCCAGCCCTGACGCTGGCAAAGTGAAGCTCCTCAGGATTTATCTTCCTGTCCAGCTTGTCGTACTGCACCTGCTTCTTCCTGCTGATGTTTTTGACAAGTATTTCAGCAATGCTCTTTGCAGTCCCTGAAGGGCTGTCAAGCTTCTGGTTGTGGTGAAGCTCATAGCCAAACACGTCATAGTCCGGAACTTTATTCATCAGCTTGGCAGCTGCCTCAACAACCCTGTAAAAAACATTAACGCCAACTGAAAAATTGGAGCTGTAAATAAAGCCAGTTCCTGCAGCCCCAACAAGCTGCTTTGCCTCAGTCATGCCATCATACCACCCAGTAGTTCCGACAACCATGTTTTTCCTGGCAGCCGCAACCCTGCGTATGTTGTCAACGACAGCAGAAGGGACTGTAAAGTCAATCACGACATCAGCATCCTTAAATCAGCTGCCTGAGCCGTCAATCTCCCTGTGAGTTGCTGCAGGCTCAGACCGGTCAATAATCGCGCAAACAGTGTGGCCTCTGAGCTTTGCAACCCGCTCCACTTCCCTGCCCATCTTTCCGTAGCCAATCAGGGCAATTTTCATTTTGCCAACCCCAGCTTCTGAACAGCTGCCCTCAGCTTATCCAGGTTTGCAGGCTGCATCTCGCACAAAGGCATCCTCACAGGGCCTGCAGCCAGGCCTGCCATGCCCATAGCCGCCTTTATCGGAATTGGGTTTGTTTCTATGAAAGCTGTCTTGAAAATAGGCATCAGCTCAAAGTGCAGCTCCCGCGCTGCAGCAAAATCGCCTTTCATCGCTGCCGCGCACATGTCGCTTACCTTCTTTGGAAGAAGATTGCTGACTACAGAGATAACGCCCCTGCCGCCAAGCGCCATCAATGAAAGTGTGAGGTTGTCATCTCCTGACACAACGCTGAAAGCCTTGGGAAGCTGGTCAAGCACGTCCATCATCTGGGCAAGGTTGCCGGATGCCTCCTTAACAGCAATTATGTTGCTGCAGGACTGCGCCATCCTAGCAAGGGTGGCTGTCTCAATGTTGACAGCAGTGCGGCCCTGAATGTTGTAGACAACAAGCGGGATTTTTATTGATTCTGCTATCGCCTTGAAGTGCCTGTAAAGGCCTTCCTGGGTTGGCTTGTTGTAATAAGGCGAAACCACAAGCACGGCATCCGCTCCCAGCTCCTCAGCCTGCCTTGACAGCTCAATTGAGTGCTCAGTTGAATTTGTGCCAGTTCCGACAATCACAGGAACTTTGCCGGCAGCGGCTGCCACGACAGTTTTTATGATTGTCTCCCTTTCCTCCTCGCTGACTGTGGGGCTCTCGCCAGTAGTGCCAAGAGGGACAAGGCCTGAAATCCCCTGCTGTATCTGGAATTCAACGTTCTTCTCCAATCCTGCGATGTCCAAGCTGCCGTCCTGCTTGAACGGCGTCACCATGGCTGTTATCGCGCCCTCAATCCTGACATTTGCTTTTGAACCCATCATTCCCACCTCATCCGCTTCATCAAATTTGTTCTAAACTTTTAATTTGCCGGATTTAACTTTAACGGCGGCGACTATTGGCACAACAGTTGCGGCAGTTGCTGCAACAGCTGCAGCAGCCGTGGCAGACGCGCTGAAAAATTCGTCGTGCAGCGCACGGACAGCCTCGTCAAGGCGCTCCTCCCTGATGACAATGCTCTCGTTCACGTCGGCATAGCTCTGTGACGTCATTTCAACGTTAATCCCCATCTTCCCAAGTGCGGAGAATATCCTGCCGCCAATGCCGGGCGTTGACCTTATTCCGTTGCCAACTATGCTAATCGATGCCCTGTCCGACAAAACAGCAACATCCGCAAATTCCTTAAGCCGCTCTACGAGCTCTGAAATGCCAAACTTCCTCTCAACCGTAACCGAAACATTTACTTCGGATGTCGCTATTAGATCCACGGGCACCCTGAACTCGTCGAAAAGCTTGAACACGTGATGAAGGAAGCCAAACGCCAGAAGCATCCTCGCAGAGTTTATGTTTATTACGTATATGTCCTTCTTGCAGGTTATCGCAGTCACATCGCTCCTTTCGATTTTGCCGACAGTCTTTAAAATAAGCGTGCCTTTGCCTGAAGGGTTGAACGTGTTAAGCACCCTCACGGGTATTTCCCTGTTCATTGCAGGCACTATGGTCTTCGGATGGAGTACCTTTGCCCCGAAATAGGCAAGCTCGCTAG
This sequence comes from Candidatus Woesearchaeota archaeon, assembly GCA_016188145.1. Taxonomy (GTDB): domain Archaea; phylum Nanobdellota; class Nanobdellia; order Woesearchaeales; family UBA10216; genus UBA10216. The sequence continues at coordinate 9,596 of JACPIJ010000046.1, forward strand.
CTTCCTCGAAGGAAACAACATCAACTGTCCTGGCATCAGGGATGATTTTCGGGTCTGCCGTCATAACCCCGTCAACGTCGGTCCAAATCTGAATCTCCTCGGAATTCAGGGCAGCGCCGTAGATTGCTGCGGTGTAATCGCTACCGCCCCTGCCAAGGGTTGTTACCTCGCCTTCTGATGTCTTGCCAATAAAGCCAGTCACTATCGGAATTACTCCTGCCGGGATGCCTTTCACGGCAGCTGCAATCGCCCCGTAAGTGGTCTGCAGGATTTCAGCGTTGCCAAAATTATTATCAGTAACCATGCCAAGGTCATAAGCATTGAAAGCCCGGGCATTAATGCCTGATTTTCTAGCGTAAGCAGCAACTATCTTTGAGGACATCATTTCCCCAAAAGAGACAACAGAGTCAGTTGTGCGGGCAGTCAGCTCCCTGATTAATGATATTCCAAAAAGGACGTGCTCAAGCTCAGCCAACTCTTCAGAAACCATGCCAGCATCCAGGCCCAATTCTTCAATAATCGGCATGTGCTTCTCCTCAACTTCCTTAACAATAGCACGCACAAAGGATTTTCTGTCCAAAGCCCTTTGCGCTGCAGCAAGAAGCACATCAGTAACCCCAGAAACAGCCGAAACAACGACAAGAGGATTCCTGCCCAGGCTAGCCTTGACTATCCCAATCACGTTCCTGATGCTCCCGGCACTACCTACAGACGTGCCCCCGAACTTCATCACAATCATGTCTTATTCGTCCCCCAAAACCTTTCAAAAGCGTAGCTTTACGCCTATTTAAATCTATCCTGGTTCACCGACTACAGCATTATAGCCTTTTGATAACCTGTTAAGGTGTAAAACAGCCACTATTAAAACTTAATGTTATAATAATAACAAAATTTAAATATGGCAGTTATTTCCTCTGAGGCATATACTGGTGCTGTGACATGGTAACCGTAAGCGCAATCGTTAAAAAAATCGTGAATGAGAAACCCCTTTTGCAGGAAGGGCTCCATCAGGGCATTATCAGCTTTGCAGCACTTACTGAGAAAATAAAGCCGGAGGTGGAGCAGCAGTTGGGAAAAAACGTGAACGATGCTGCTGTTGTGATGGCGCTGCGAAGGCACAGCGAGGACATGCAAAAAAGTGATGACAGGAGGATAAGGTTTGAGCTTCATACTCAGCTAATACTTAAAACAAACCTTGCCTATTTTTCAGTAAAGAGGTCTCTGGAGCTTTTCAGGAAGCTGGAAGCCGTGTACAAGTCCTTTGATTACGATGCCGAGGACACTTTCAACTTAATCCACGGCAACCAGGAGGTTTCAATAATAACGAACGACAAGTATGAGAAGAGGGTTATGGCAGCTATAGGGGCAGAGCAGGTAACGACGAAAGAAAGGAGCCTCGTCTCAATATCTCTGAGCCCTGAAAAGAACTTTCGCTACACGCCGGGATATATCTTTGCAATAGCGCGAAAGCTCTACTGGGACAACATCAATATATTCGAGCTGGTCACGACGGCTTCTGAGCTGACTTTCATCTTCCAGAAGAAAGACGCAATGAGGGCTTACGCATCGATACAGGAGCTCATAGACGAAATGAGCCAGAGGAGTCATTCAGAATCGTAGTTAACTAGGCTGAAAACCTCGTAGCCTTCCAGTTTCTTCCTGCCGTTAAGGAAAGAAAGCTCGATAACAAAGGCGAAGCCCGCAACCCTGCCGCCGAGCTTTTCAATGAGGCCGGCTGCCGCCTTTGCCGTTCCCGCGGTCGCAATCAGGTCGTCTACAATCAGGACCCTGTCGTTTTTCTTAATCGCATCCTCGTGAATCTCAAAAGCGTCGGTGCTGTACTCGGTCTGGAACTCCTGCCTTATCTTCCGATAAGGGAGCTTGCCCGGCTTCCTCAGCGGCACAAATGGAACGCCAAGCTCGTAGGCCAGCACAGAGCCGAAAATGAAGCCGCGGCTTTCTGCAGATGCAACGACAGTCACTCCTTTGTTCCTGAAGCGGTTAAGAAACTGCCGGATAACGTGCCTGAACGCTTCAGCATCGGAAAGGAGCGGGGTAATGTCCTTAAACATTATACCCTTCTTCGGAAAGTCCGGGATTGTGCGGATGATTGACTTGAGGTCCATGTTGCATCACGTTTCGCATCACAGCAACGCGTTCTTCAAAGCGGTATGACAACTGCACGCTGCTTTTTCCTGTATTTTCGGGATCACATCAAGCAAAAGCCTTTTTGTTTTTTCAACATTACTTTTCAGTGTCGCAATGACGATCTCGGCTGTAACGGCCTCGCCTTTCCAGCAGTCGTAATCGGTAACCTGGGCAACTGCAGCATAACACATCTCCGCTTCCCTGGCAAGAGCGCACTCCGGCACCATCGTCATGTTGATGGTATCGCAGTTCCAGCTCCTGAAAAGGTTTGACTCAGCAAGCGTGGAGAAGCGTGGCCCCTCGATAACAACGTTAGTGCCTCCCTTATGATGAGGCAGACCAAGCTTTTCTGCAGAATTGTGAAGCAGCTTCCTCAGCTCAGGGCAGAACGGCTCTGCCATCGAGATGTGGCACACCTTGTCCTTGTCGTAAAAGGTTGAAGCCCTTTTTGTTGTGCGGTCGATGAACTGGTCTGTAAAAACAATGTCACCGGGCTTGAATTCATCCTTCAGCGAGCCGACAGCGCAGGGCGCGATTACCCTTGCAACGCCAAGCTGCTTCATCGCCCAGATATTGGCGCGGTAATTGACATTGGTTGGGTTTAAAACGTGGCCCTTTCCGTGCCTTGGTATCACAACAACCTCCACGTTGCCTATTTTTCCAGCAGTCACAGGCTGCGATGGCTTTCCGTAAGGCGTCTCAACAGATATTTCCTTCGGCTCGGAAAGGAAATCAGCATCATACATGCCCGTTCCCCCGATAATCCCGACTTTGACCATTTTAGAAACAAGTTTTTATTCTTCAGCTGCCGCACTTGCTTTTCCAGCCAGCTTCTGCACAGCAGCCTTGTCGCTTATGATTGCGCTGTTGCCGCTGGGGTCCTCAATTATTATCTTCAGCTTCTCCTCGCCCCACACGCACCTGTTGATTTTCTTAATGAGGCTTTTCGCCTTCTGGACGGCGTCCTGGTCCTCCTCAGTGTCCCTGATAACTTCAATCTGCTTCTTTATCCTCTGAAGAAGCCCCTCAACGTTGGTAACGTAGCCGTTTGATGCCTCGCCAGGCTCAATGTTGGCAACGTAGGGAACCTTGACAGTTGCCTGGCCTGACTTCACAATCCTTATGCCCATGTCATCGGAGCCCGAAACCTCAACAGAATACCTCACGGACTCTCTTGTTTCCGCGCATTCAACGTCTGCCTTGTGGAATTTGCAGCCGTTGCACGTCATTGAAAAAAGGAAAACCTTGCCGAAGTAAGGAATCTCCTGCTCGCGTTCAGTCAGGGCGAGGGATTTCTGGCTGCAGACAGGGCAAATTTCGCCGGTAACAACATCAAGTTTTGATTTGCTTTCAGTTGAAACTGTTTCGGTTTCCTTAGCCGCCTTTGCCATGAACGAAAATCTCTGCAACACAATTTAAATAGTTTTTGGTGACAAAAAACATTAACATAAAAAATTGTTAGTCCTAAGTCTGCAGTTTTTCAAGAAATTTCGCTACTATAAAAGCTCCATGCTTTCCTAAAGAATGTTGTTGCGGATTATATTGGCGCGTAAAAATTCTAAGGTCGTTGCTGAATGGAGCGTATTGAGGCGAGGCGCTCGTGTACCCACACCTCTCAAATGGAACTACGGCGCCAGCGTGGACAGACGCTGAATGCTTTAAGCCAGCAGCATGCGCTGAGTATGCGAAAGATTCAAAGATTTGTTGTAGAGAGGCTATGACTTGTGTGCCAATGCCTTGGCGCTGTTTTGTCGGTTCTACCATTATGAACCCAGAGTCACGTATTGTTAATACGTAATTGGACCTCATTGAAAATGGGGGCAGCTCATAAAATGCAACTACACTTCCATTAATAATTGCAGCAACAACTACCTTTTGTTTGGCTACAGAATACAATATCTTTAAGTTATTTCTTACGGCCTCCGCAGGGCGTTGTTCTGGAGGTACCGTTTTAAACTCTTCTCCAGCCCTGACCACGGCAGCCGCATGTTTTTGTTCACTGCTCAATTCCTGAAAAAGTATAAGCTCAAGCATAAAGGTTGGTAATTGCTTTTTGCTTAAAAATGTTCTCAGCCGACAAAGCGCAGCAATCTGCGTCTTCACCTCACAACCGCATCATCAGCCGCGTCAACAGGGATGATTTCCGTGCTGGTTTTCAGCGGCTTGGCACCGTACATAACCTTCTCGTCCCTGACCCTGAGGTTAAGCCTGTAGAACTCGTCAATGGCAAGCTGCTTCCTGTTTCCGGCTATCTTTTCGGGATCAGAGCCTTCCGGGAAAACCAAGTCTCCAGGAGCAGAATCCTGCGGCGAAACCACTGTAACCCTTTTCCCGTCATCGGCAGCTAGAAGCATTCCCTGGCTTTCAAATCCCCGAAGCTTTGCATGCTTGAGGTTTGAGGCAACAATTATTTTTTTGCCCAGAAGCTCGTCCTTTTTGTAGTAGGGGCGCAGGCCTGCAACGAGCTGGATAACTTTTGGCTTGCCCGTGCCAATGTCAACCTTCAGGACATAAAGCTTGTCAGCATCGGGGTGCTCGGTTATTTCATCTATTATGCCAACCCTGAGCACGGCAGGGAAAACCTTGGCAAGCGAGATGGTTTCCTCAATTGGGGCAAAAACTATCCCGGACCGGCCAATTTTGCTGCCCGCAAGCCGCCTGCCCAGGCTGTCAAAGCTGAGCTTTTCGATGTCATCAGTCCCAAGCAGCCGCAAAACCTTCTCCGAATACTTCGGCAAAACAGGAAGGGACAAAAGTGCTAAGTCTTTAACTATATTCGCAGCTGCCGTGACTACTCTGTGGCATTTCTTTTTGTCTGTTTTGACAAGCTGCCAAGGCTGGTTATCCTGGAAATAGCGGTTGCCAATGCTACTTATCTCCAGCAGGCCCCTGACAGCCTCCTTGAAATTGTATTCGGAATAGTGCTCTATTACGGCCTTGTACTTCGGCTGCAGCTGCTGCAGGAAGAACTTTTCATCATCACCAAGGTCGCCAAGCCTTGAATCGAAGTTGTTGTTTATGAAGACAAGAGTCCTATGGACGAAGTTGGCAATATTGCTGACAAGGTCGCTGTTTATGATAGTCTTAAAGTCCTCAAAGTCAAGGTTTATGTCGCTTATTGCCTTTACAAGGTGAGAGGCGTAATAGAACCTTAAGAACTCAGGCCGATGGTCAGCCACAGCAAGATAATCCTTTGCCGTCAGGAAGTTGCCACGGGACTTTGACATCTTCTCGCCATTTATCGTCAGGTGGCCGTGCACAGCCAAGTCCGCCGGGAGGTTAAGGCCAACGCCCATAAGCATTGCAGGCCAGAACAGGAAGTGGAAATAGATTATGTCCTTGCCAATGAAATGAATTATTTTGGCGTTTTCGCTGTGCCAATATGCTGCTGTTGCCGTCTGGTTCAGATTTTCCTTGGAATATTTTTCCGTTGCCGCTATGTAGCCAATGGGCGCATCAAGCCAGACATAATAGTATTTGTTAAGCTCGCCCGGAATCCTGAAGCCAAAGTAAGGACCATCCCGCGAGATGTCCCAATCCTGCAAGCCGTTTTTTATCCATTCGGCAACGAAGTTTTTAACGTCTTGCTGCACGCTGCTGTTGCTTTCCAGCCACTGCTGCAGCTGCTGCGAGAAGCTGCCAAGCCTGAAGAAGTAGTGGAGCGACTGCTTCCTTACAGGCGCAGCACCACAGATTGAGCAATGAGGCTCAACGAGGTCAACTGGCTGATAGGTTGCGTTACATTTCTCGCACTGGTCGCCGTATTGGTCCTCAGCATTGCACTTTGGGCATTTCCCCTTAACATAACGGTCAGGCAGATACCTTTTGCAGCTTTCGCAGTAAGTAAGCTCAACCAGGCGCTGGTAAATGAGCTTTTTCTCGGTCAACTTTTCGAAAAAGAAGTCACTGTAGAACTTATTCTCTGGGCTGTTGGTTGAGTGGTAAACATCAAAGTCAATAAAAAACGAGGCAAAATCCTCCTTGTGGTCATCATAATATTTTGCAATAAGCTGCTCCGGAGGAATTTTTTCCTTTGCAGCTGCTATCTCTACAGGCGTGCCGTGGGTATCATCAGCGCAGACAAACACGACGTCCTTGCCGGAAAGCTTCAGAAACCTCACGAACATGTCTGCCTGGACGTACTCGACCAGATGGCCAAGGTGAATGGGACCGTTAGCGTAAGGCAGGGCTGCTGTTACGAGGATTTTCTCCTTCTGCTGCACGTTTTTTGATGAACCTTTTTCGCTAAAAAGGTTCTGCTGCTGTTTAGATTCCTTTGCCATAAGAAAAAGAAGCTGAGAGTGTTATTTAAATTGTTTGCTGAATAGCAGAGGGCCAAGAAGTTACTCAGCCGGAAGCTTTCTTGCAAGGTTGTTAAGATGAGCGGTCATGAAGCGATGCAATCCGTCAGCTATTTGCAAAGCGCCAGGGGGTAACGCGTGAACACGAGGCTCATAAGTTCTTTCCATGGTGTGCATATTAAACGGCAAGCCTGGAGAGGCATGAACCGAAGAATACCCTAACGCCAGCCAAGTACCAAGCGCTGTGTGGGCAACGGCATCACGGTGAATTATGGGCAGCCCTGCCAGGGAAGCCAGATGCTCAACAATTTCTCCGAAGCCTCCAAAAAAGGCTTGTGCTGTCTCAAGACGGCCATCCAGAGTATCGAAAAACCCTATGCTGCCGTCATAAGTGACGCCGCCAAACGGGGAACTGGACACGGAGCGCGCCATGCCTAACGCTATTGCGTTCCTTTCACGCTCAAAAGAAAAAGGAATCTCATATACTGCCAAGATATCCAAACCCCCCTTACCTATGACCACAGGCTTTATTTTTAGGTCCCTAACCAAGTCAGGAAAAACAAGACTCAAATAATCGGCTTGGCTAATTTCGTGATAATTTGAATGGGCTTTCATAACTACCCTTGCGGCTTCATCAACTTCAAAAGCATCGGAATGGTTAAGCCTATCAATCACCATACTCCAACTGCCAGCCAGGGCATTAATCATATGCAATGGAGAAAACAAGGCCTAAATAAAAAGCTTTTGCACCAAAAAACTAGTCGCCATCATCATCAAAATCACCGCCCTTCCCCTTCCTTTCCTTCATCTTCTTGGTAACGTCGATGTTGGCATGGCACTTTGAGCACTGAAAACGCAGCGTGGGAATGCCATCGATGTTTTTCCTTTTATAAGGAATCTGGGCTTCTCCTGCGCTGCCGCAACCGGGACATTTATATTCTGCATTGGCAGTTAAGGACTCCTCGTAGGCTTTTTTCTCAACGCTGTGGCCGCAGCTTGGGCAAACGTACTCATTAGCCCTGGTCTTGACCTTGCCCTTGCTGTCCCTTGGCTTGCCCATAATGGCTTTCTTGCACTTGGGACAGGTCTGCCTGAAAACCCACACCTTAACAGAGCCTTTGCCACTGTCGAGAGAGCGCTGCGTGAAGTAAACGCACTCGTCCATTGATTCAGGCTGCTTCAGTGGCATGACGAAAGAAACCCGTTGCAAGGGTTATTTAAAGTTTTTCCCAGACTTCGTCTTCTTTATTATCCCACAATTCCTTCATTTTTTGTCGCTGGATTTCAGGCAAAAACTTATCTGGCATTCGCACTCACAAATAACCGCTAAAATAGGCTTGAATATAAACATTTCCACACAGAGCAATGTTACGGTTTCTGAACCCGCTTTGCACATTAATTAGGACTTATTGTGCAAGCGTTTGACTTTTTGTGCAAGTGGCAGTTTTTGGAGACTTTTAGTGCAAAGCTTTCTGAACCAAAAACAATTTAAACGCCGGGATCATCAATAGCTCTCAGCAGAGGTGATAACCAATGTGCGGAACATGCGCAAAGCACAAGAAACCAAAGTAAATCACGTTTGGTTGTCTTGGTTGTAAATCACAGTTAAAACCTTGTTTCTTACTAAAAGGGATAATTATAAATATGGTGCTGCGAGGGGAGTTGGCATGAAAGCAGGGTTAATTGCTGCATTGGCTGCGGCATTAGCTGCAATTATGGTTGTTGCCACAGGGTGCGCATCACCGCAATCGCAGGAAAAACCAGCAGCATACGCTCCTGCCTCTGATGGCCTTGCTGATGAGCCAGCAGCCAATCCAAAACAGCTTGCCAAAAACTTCTACGAGTTCGACAAGGCAGCTTACGATGGTGCGCTGGAAGAAGGAAAGTTTGTATTCCTTGACTTTTACGCCAACTGGTGCCCTATTTGCAAGGCGGAGGAGCCGGCGATAAAGGCGGCGTTCAATGAGTTGGACGCTGCAGATGCTGAGAAAGTCGTTGGATTCAGGGTCAACTACAACGACGACCAGACCGATGCAGACGAGAAGGCACTGGCAAAGAAGTTCGGCATAGCATACCAGCACACAAAGATTGTCACAACGCCTGATGAGAAGGTGCTGTCAAGAACACTGAGGCAGCAAAGCAAACAGGAAGTGCTGGACCAGATAAGGGAATCCATCACAGCAGCAGGATAAGCACATGAAGGTGATAAAGGGAAATGGTTGAACTCACATTGTTTGGCGCGTTTGCGGCAGGGCTTGCATCCTTTCTTTCGCCGTGCGTGCTGCCTCTGGTGCCGGCATTTGTAGCTTACCTGTCGGGAACATCAGCGGCAGAAGTAAAGCAGGACAGGGCAAGGGCCAAGGCAGCGATTTTCATAAACACTGTCCTCTTTGTAGCTGGTTTTACTCTGATATTCGCTCTTCTTGGAGCGCTGATTAACAGCGTGCTCATAAACGTATCCTACACGGTAAAAGACGTCCTTGCAAAGGCAGGAGGCATTGTAATAATACTGCTTGGCCTGGTGCTTCTTGGCGTAATAAAGCCGGCATTCCTGCAGCAGGAGCACAAGCTCAGGCTCAAAGGGATAAAGCCGAGCTACATGACATCCTTCCTGTTTGGATCCGCATTCGCCGTAGGGTGGACGCCATGTGTGGGCGCAATACTGGGAGCAATACTCACACTTGCGCTAACCAGGCCATCCATTGCTTTCGGATTGCTGTTCGCATACGGCCTCGGCCTGGGGCTGCCTTTCATAGCAGTAGGGCTGTTCACTTCAAGAGCAACAGAACTCATTAATAAGTATCAGAATGTAATGAAATACGTCAGCATAGCGGCAGGAATAATACTGATAATACTGGGGATTCTTGTTTTCACGAACAACCTTGCAAAAGTGGCGAATTTGACGTTTGCAGGCCAATTCCTTGTGCCATAGCCAAAAATAATATAAATAAGTGAGCTAAAGCTTGTTTTTATGGGCAAAAGAAAGAAGGAAAAGAAAATAAGCGCAAAGGCGCTCCGCTATGCCAAGTTCCAGAAGGACAAGCCGGCAGTGGTTGACATCACCATGCCCGAACTGACTGAGGAAGCCAACAAGCAAAAGCAGCTTGACCAGGACAGAATCGACCGATTCCTAAGAAACAACAGGAACCCGCCAACAAAAGAGATTTCTGAAAGAAGAATGAGAAGCAAACGGTAGGAGAAACAGTTTCTAAGGCTATTTCGTCATTGAATAAAAAAATAGCCCTGCCCGGATTCGAACCGAGGTTACCGGAGCCAGAGTCCGATGTGCCTAGTCGCTGGTCATCAGCTTTGACCGCTGCACTACAGGGCTGTGAACAGAACAGAAAAAGCGGGTGTTTAAAAAAATTTGGGTTATTCAGGGCTATTTTCTGCCAAACCACAATGAGAACACGCTAACGCACGTGTGACCCTTGGCTTTTTTGAGGAACCCGCACCTCAGCTTTTGGCAGCTATTAGTCTCAAAGTTTATGGATTCGTCGTCATTGCAGGTAATGTCTTTGCATATTTGGTTAACAGCAACCTGCCCTTTTTGGCAGTTAAGCTTGCTGCAAGTGTGGTTGAAAAGATATTCGTCTTCTGCGCACTCGAGCTGCTCGCAGCCGTGGCCAGCAACGTATTCGTCAAACTCGCAACTTAGCGGCTGGCATTTGCTGCTGCTGCAAACAAAGCCTGAGTCGCAATCCAAATCGGTACAGCAATCATAATCAATGCACGTGTGGTTGGATTGGTACTGGCAGGCAGCGCAGCTTACGGGAATGCAGAAACCGCCATCGCAGCGCTCGCTTTGGAGGCATTGGCCGTCACTGCTGCAGGAGGGCCTGTCCGTGCACTCAAACGAATCATAAAACTTGTACTTTGCCGTTTCGCAATCGTCATACCTTATCTTGAACCTTGAAATGTCAAAGGGAGTCTGCCACTTCAGCGTGTAGGTGTTTGAGCCAACGCGCTTAATCCTTGTTATGTTTATTGTTTCAAAATCGGGGCTTTTAATGTTTGAGGAGTGCGTTAGCTCCTTTTTCTTGCCATCAACAAGAGCTATTGCGTCATATCTCAGCATAAACGGCTTCTCAAAACGAAATTCGTTTTTCTTATCGTAGCGGTAGCTGTAAGCAGTGTACTTTCCAAAGAACGTGCTGTTGCGCCTGTAGCAGCTGTTGACCGTGATATTGATGAGCTTGCAGCTGAACTCAAAAGGCGGGCATGTTACCCCGTAACCCTTCTTATCAACAGTAATGGTGTAGTAACCGCCCTTGACGTCAACAACAGCCATATCATCGGAAGTGAACTTATACAGGCCGCTAGCCATCTCACGCCAGGAGCCTGATGCTTGCAAGGAAGACCCGCCGCTTTTCTTTATAGAAACTGACATGCCCCTTTTGTCAAGGTTGGAAATGCTGAACGCGCCATTCTCGTGGCATAGAGTCTCTGGAGAAGGCTTTACCAGCTGCGCCTGAGTTGACATGGCAACTAGGGTAACTATAAGAATAGATAACAAAAAGAAAAACACGGAAAGCGTTGCTGCTGCCCCTTTTTTCATAAACAGCAAAACCGCTGTCAGGATTTAAAAACTTTTAGACTGCTGCCGCTATTGTTGGCAAAGAAAATAAAACCTCACAGAAAGGTTTAAATAGTATACGTTTTAAGATACCAGTATATGAGAAAAGAGGTAACCATTTCTTACTCAGCAATGGCTTTAGTAAGTTTAGCAGTAATTGTCCTGTCTTTCAGCCTGTTAATGGCTGCTGTGCTTGCCCAGGAAGAAGAGGGCTTAGAAGAGGAAGTGCTTGTTGAGGAGGAGATTGTCCCTGAGGAAAGCGCAGGGGTTACACCTGACAGCCCTCTCTACGTCTTTGACAAGATTGTTGACAATGTGCAGCTGGCACTGGCCAAGGGGGACGACAAGACAAAGAAAGCCCTTGAGATAAAAGAGGAAAGAATAGCCGAAGCTGCTGTGATGGTTGAAAAAAAGAAGCCAGACGCGGCAGTGAGCGCGCTTGAGCTTGCAAAGAAAGCAACAGAGCAGGCGCAGAAGGACCTCTCGCCTGACCTTGAAAAAGAAACCAACGAAAATGTGAGAAGGGCTGCAAGGCTCCTGAGCGGCTTGGAAGAAAAGCTGTCTGACAAGGAATGGGAAAAAGCCAAGAAAGCGTTTGACGAGCAGCTCAGCGAGGAGGAAAAGGTCAGGGTAGCGCTGCTTGTCTCAAAAAGCAGGCTTGCCTACTGCGATTCCATCGCAAAGGAAGACTATGACTTAATGAAGGGCGATGAGCTGTGCCAGATAGAAAAGGCTCCGGAATGGCTTAGGGGCAAGGTTGAAGGGGAGTTCATGGCAAGGGAAGAAAACGCCAGGAAGCAGATCCTGGACTCTGTGAGCACGTGCATAGTTGACCCGAAAAAGTGCGACTGCAGCCGGATCCCGGTTGCAAAGCACAGCCAGGACTGCGAGGTCAAAAAGGCGCTGGCAATAAGGTGCGAGTATGAAAACGATAACGGAGCTTGCGCAGAGCTAAGCAAAGAAACACCGGACGAGTTTCTGCCGGAATTTCTCGGGGAAGAAGGCAAAGGAACAATACTGGAGCTGTTGAGGAAGAAGGAGCAGCAGATGTTTGATAGGTTCAAGCCGCCTGAATGCGAAGCAGCTGCAACATTCGAGGACTGCTTCAAGATAATGAAAGACCTGTATGGCGAGCCCCCGGAATGCGAGGGCCTGAGTGATGACGAATGCGCGGAGCTGATGAAGAGCAGGCCGCCGCCAAGTGAAGAAGAGCTCATGAATCAATTTCCGCCCGAGTGCAGGGAAGCTGGCGTGAAAACGCCAATTGAATGCGCAGAGCTAATGTTCAGCAAATACGGAAAGCCGCCCCAATGCGAAGGGCTTGACACAAGGGAATGCATGAAGCTGATGAGGCATGAAAGACCTGACGCGATGCAAAATGCAATGCCTCCGGAATGCCAGGAAGCAGGCGCAACGCAGCCAAGGCAGTGCTTTGACATTATGACTGCCAAATACGGCTTCCCGCCGGAATGCGAAGGGCTAAGCACTGATGATTGCTTTAAGGAGATGATGAAACGGGGCCCAGGACAAGGACCTCAGACTGGCATTGAAGGGCAGGAGCCGCCGGAATGCACGGAAAAAGGAGCTAGAGGAAAGGACTGCTTCCTGCTAATGATGGAACTTCACGGAACACCTCAGGAGTGTGAAGGATTAAGCACTGACGAATGCTTCCAAAATATGGTAAAAGAGGGCCCGAAAGGAGGAGGCGGGCACTGCATAGGGCTAAGCCCGGAAGAATGCAGGTCAAAGCTGCAGGAGTTCAATGAGCTACCGCCTGAATGCGCGCAGAATCCTGACCAGTGCCAGAGAGCGTTTGAAGGCCGGGGAGTGCCTGGAGGGATACCTGCGGAATGCGCAGGCCTGAAGCCGGAGCAGTGCAATCTTGTAATGATGCAAAAGTTTGGGCCGCCAGAGTGCAAAGATGTAAGCACAAAGGATGAGTGCGAGGCAATAATGAAGGAGAAGTATGGCACAGAAGGCGGCGGGTTTGGAGGAGGCCCTGGTCCCGGCGGAGTTCCAGGCCCAGGCGGACAAGGTGGTTTCAGGAATGAGTGCGAGGGCCTGGCAAGAGAGGAATGCGATAAGAAAATGTTCGAAAAGTTTGCCCCGCCGGAATGCAGCGGCCTTACAAGGGAAGAATGCGGAAGGACAATGAGGGACAGGTTTGAGCAGCAGGGGCAGCAGGGAGGAGGGTTTGGAGGAGGGCCAGGGCCAGGCGGTGAAGGAACAGGCGTACCCCCAGAATGTCAAGGCCTGAGTGAAGAGGACTGCAGGCAAAGATTCTTTGAAGGCAAAGGACAAGGAGAAATAAGAGGAGAAGGTGAACACCGCGAAATTCCACCAGGGTTTGACAGAAGAGAGGGACCAGGACCAAGGCAAACACTGAGAGAGCCACTGGGAGAGCCAGTAAGAGGGCAGCCTTCGGAATGCCAGGGACTTTCTGCTTCAGAATGCAGCAGCGTAATGGAAGAAAAATTCAGGGCACAATATCCGCAACAGCCATCCCAGCAGCCTATGCAGCAACAACAGCAGATGCCGCAGGCAGGGCAAGCAGGGCAGATAGAGCAAATACGGCAGGGCTTTCCGCAAGAGCAGTACCCAACAAGCCAGTACCCAAGGGAGCAGCAGCCAAGCAGCAGCGGAAGTTATCCCAGTGACAGCGGTAGTGGCGGATCTTACCCCAGCCCTAGCTCTGGCAGCGAAGGCAGCGGGAGTGAGAGCGGAGGCGATTCAGGCAGCAGTGCGCCTGCGCCAAGCGGCGAGCAAAGCACCGCAGCAGCAATAACAGGACAAATAATAAGAATCGTTAAGTGGGTAGGCGGGAGATAGAAACTAATTAAAACCAGCAGCTAATTCTTTCATGTGATGAGAAAGCTGTCAATAGGCGCAGAGGCTGTGGTTTACGCAGACGACAGCAGAAAGACTGTAGAAAAACAGCGGCTGCCGAAAAACTACCGCATAAAGGAGCTTGACGACAGGCTGCGGCTTCACAGGATGCGAAGGGAGGCAAAGGTAATTGAATCGCTGCAGAAGCTCGGAATACCTGTGCCTAAGCTGATTAGCTCTGATGAGAAGACAGCAACGATAACGATGCAGCTTATTGAAGGGAAGAAAATAAGGGACGTCCTCGACTGCAGTAACTACAAGGGCATTTGCGGCGAAATAGGGAAATGTGTCGGGATTATGCACAGGAACAACATCATACACGGTGATCTGACTACCTCAAACATAATTCACAGCAGCCACGACGGAAAAATATTCTTTGTAGACTTTGGATTAAGCCTTTTTTCAAACAAAGAAGAAGACAAAGCAGTTGACCTGCACCTTTTCAGACAGGCATTGAACAGCTCGCACAACAGGGTAGCGAATGAATGTTTCGCTGCTGCAATAGCCGCATACAAAGAAGCCAACAGTAGCGGCTGGAAAAATGTGCTTAACAGGCTTGGGAAGGTTGAGGGAAGGGGAAGGAACAAAGGGAAAGGAAAAGACTGACCAAGCGAGAATAAGTAAATGCCCGAGGTCAATCTATTCGAGAAGCCATTTCCATACGGGCTTAACTATTATTCCTTTGCCCTCAATCGTGAATTCGTCATCTTGATTATAAGTTAAAATAAGCCCGTCCTTTAGGCCAAACAACTTCAGGGCAGTAAGCAAGCCGTTTATTTCCCTGTCCTTATTTTCTTCATTAAAATCAGAGCAGACTTGAATTGCAGCTGTTATCCTGCCTTTTTCCTTAAGCACAAAATCGCATTCATTCTTTTCCCTGAAATAAAAAATGTCCCTGAATTTCCTTCTCAAACCCAAAAAAACAGTGTTTTCAAGCATTTTCCCCGTATCTTTAGAGAAAGAAGCTGAATTATTGCAGGAAAGCCCGTTGTCTATGGAATAAGCCTTTTTGGGATTTACCTGCTGTTTCTTGTATGAATAGCTAAAACGGGGCACGGTAAAGAGCAGATAAGCGTTTTCGAAGTAAGAGACATAATCAATAACACTCTGGACGGACTTGATTTCAAACATTTTCTTAATCGAATTGTATGAGAATTCCTTTCCAACATTGCTAATCAAAAAAATGGCAATTTTAGTCAGGATATTCGTGTTTTTAATGCCAAACCTTATTGCGATATCCTTCATAACAATATCCGAAAGCAATTCATGAAGAATCGAAGGATTTGCCTTTTTAAGATACTCTGGAAACCCTCCCCCATAAAGGTATCCCTCAAAGGACTCAATTGATGGCTTTTCTTTATTCATGTTGAGAAATTCCCTGAACGAAAAGGGAAACAGCTCCATCTGGAGATGCCGCCCAGTCAGCTTTGTGCCAAGCTCCCCGCTTAAAAGCGATGCGTTAGAGCCGGTTATGACAATCCTCTCTTTTTTGTCAATCATATACCTAATGAATTTTTCCCACTTGCCTATGTTTTGTATCTCATCAAAAAAATATGTGCCGCCCTCCCCAAAAAGCTCCTTCATTATTGCTTCGGCCTTATTAAAGTCAGAAAGCTCAAACCCGTCTAAACGCGGGTCTTCCAAGTTCAGGTAGTGCCCGTTTTTCTGTTTTCTTAATATCTGGTTGAGGAACGTGCTTTTCCCGCACCTCCTTACCCCCGTGATTATAAGGGCGAAAGAGTCTTCTATCTTTAGCTCCCCTTCTTTTTCCCTCGGATTTCCCAAGTCCAGCTTACTTAAGGACTCCTTTTGAGAAACTATAACCTCCCTCAATGTTTCTCTGGTTATCATAATGCAGGCCATAAATTCAACGCTATTTAAATGTTTCTATTGACAATAGACAATAGTTTCTATTGACAATAGAAAGAAACCTGAACAGCGGCAGAACCACCCAACGGCAGATAATGAAATAGCAATGCCGAACACGCCGGAAAAGGTTGAGGGCTGAGAGTAAAGCTTTCGAGTTGTGAGCAGCAGCGAAGAATTTTACCTAAGCCCTGTTATGCTTTCCGCCGGTTACGAAGTCCCGACGGATTTCGATCGAAAAGTTTTTTTGGGCAAAATTATATCAAGAACGAAGTTCAATAAAGAAAAAAGAATCAAGGGCAAGAAGAAATTAGTATAATCTATTATGAATATTTAAAACGAAGATCGTTGCATGCATCTGTTTGAGATCCTTGCCATCTGGTAACTTCCCATCCAGCACGCTGATAGTCTTCAATTACTCTTTCAATAACTTCTATTGGTTCCTCCATATGTAGTTTGTATTGAACAGTCTCTCCCGGTTTTGGAGTTTTTTGTCGTAACATCATATCTATTGCATTTTCTAAGGAGATTACCCTATTCCGAACTTGTAATTCTCTTTGTGCAACTGTTTGTCGTAAATCTTTTGGTGATATTGGCATTTTCAAAACCTTACGGATATGGTAAATTGCTGAAGTATATAAATCTTTGGTTTTATAGGCACTTTATAGTAGTGAATTTATTATTGCCCCTTCCACTATTTTGCCCCAAAAAATTGAGCATAACCGTTTATATGCGCAAATCCGGCTTTTTTATGGTTTGGGAGGCTGGAACTGCTAATTTGAAAACATTAAAGTTTTCTTTACTCTTTCGAAGCCGAAGAAGTTAAAGGCCTTTTGACCGTAATGGGAAGAACGCCCTTCTCGAACTCAAGCTTTGCAATCTCTATCGGGTTGTACTTCAGCTTCTTAAGGCCTTCCTCGTCCAGCTTAATAAGAAAGGGAGCTCCCATCGAAATCTGGAGAGCCCTGGCTCCAACCATTCTGGCCCTCTCGTACTTCGTATACTTCTGCACAGCTTCGCCTGATTCGGCACCTGATTCCTTTGCAGTTTTATCAGCCATAAAAATCTCCTTTTAATCTCTTTTATCTCCTTTCACGGTTGGCAGCAGCCACCATTATTTAAGCATTACTGAGCATGCCCCTTGAAAGATTAACTACAGCTTTACAGCTTCTTTGACAGCTCGCCTGCCTTCGCCGCGGCAAGCTCAATCATCCTGTCGATATCGTCCACTGTAATGGGAGCATTGCCGCCTTTCTGCATGGCGCATATCTTGCCGCTTTCGGTTATTGCAACCGTAAGCCTGGCATCAATGACATTCTCTTCCTCAACTGTCGGGTCAACAAAAATGTGGTCTCCGAGCTTTATTACAGTGACCGAAACAGGCAGCCTCACAATCGGAAGCTTGTTGTCAGTGATTTTTTTGTAATCAACAGTCTTGCCATTGTAGCTTGGGAACCTGGCGTTGCGCAGTGCAGCTGATGTAGCCAGGGCGGCAGCGTCAAGCAGGTTTCCGGCCGAGTTAATCGTGCAGATGTCAACAATGACAGCCCACGCCTTTTCGCCTTCATCTATGCAAAGCTTCTTCGTATCTATGGCCTTGGCCTCCCTTATGCCCCTGTCAACAACCCTGGCAATCTCAATCGATTCCTCGTTTGGAGGACCAGCCTCAAAATCAGGGCTTGAAAGCGGCAGAAGCTCTGCTCCAACCATAAGCGTGCCTTCTTTCGGCGTGTCAGGGTAAGGCTTCTCAACAGCGAGTTTGACGCCGGCTATAACCTCGGTGTCTCCAATCTTGACCCTGGCAGAGCCTTCGGCATTCTTTGTAACACCGTACTCCACAGACACCAGCCTGAACTCGTCCAGCTTTCTGCCGTCATAGCGCTTGCCCTTCTCAAACCACTTGAGAATGTGCGCCCTCAAGAGCTCATTCATTTTTATCGCCACTCCCGTCACTGTTGCCGTTGCCGTTTACTGCGGCCGCTGAAGCGAACCTGTCCTTAAGTGCCTTCTTCTGAATCCCGTAAATCTGCAGGCACGCCTTCCTGCCCATTTCCAACGCTTTCTTAAGGCTGTCCCTGTCAATCAGGCCATCCATCTGGAGAAGAGTGATCTGCCCTGTCCTTGGAATAAAGGCGAGTGGAATGTCAGCAACGTCAACGCCCTCATACGACTCCTCAGCGTAGTCAAGGTCTATAGCTATCATGTCACCCACCTTGCCAACAGAAACTGACGAGACAAGGTCCTTCATTGACAAGCCAGCATCTGCCAGGGCTATTGCTGCAGCACAAATGCCCGCACAGCGAGTGCCAGCATCGGTCTGAGGAAGCTCAATAAAAACATCAACAACCGCATTAGGGAAATCCTCAAGGTTAAGCACAGGCAGTAGCGCTTTCTCTGTGACCATGGAAATCTCCTTGCTTCTTCTGGAGCCGCCGGGCTTAACCCTGTCGCCAGCCCCTGAGAAAGGCATCATGTTGTACCTGCAGCGCAGGGTGCCGCGCTGGGGATCCTGAAGGAACCTTGGGAACAAGTCCCTAGGCCCATAAACCGCAGCGTAAGCAACAGTATTCCCAATTTTGAACATTGCAGAGCCATCGGCCCTTTTAATCACGCCGGCCTTTGCAACAATAGGCCTAAGCTCGTCAGGCCTCCTTCCGTCAATGCGCTTGTCATAACCCATGAAAATCACCTTCTCAGATTCACTTTCCAGTTCACTTTCCCGCCTGCAGCTTTTTCATTTCTTCGTCCAGGAACGCCTTAATCCTGTCCGTAAGGCCCGATATGTGGCTCTCGCTCTCAATCTTCCTCAGCGTGGTAACGGCAAGAAGTTCCTGCTCGGGCTCGCCCTGCAGCCACACAACCCCATTCTGGCCAACGATAATCTTGCAGCCGGTGGCATCCTTAATCATGCTGACCATGCTGCCCTGCTTGCCAATAATCCTGGGAACCTTATTCGGGGCAACAGTGACTATCATGCCCTCGGAAAGCTTCCTAAGGCCTGGCCCTTTCATCGTGATGTCAACAAGGTTCTGGGACGTAACGTTGACAATCTTTGTAACAATGTAATCGCCAAATGTAAAATACCTTGTAAGGTCAGCGCCTCTGGCTATGAATTCCGCGGTTGCCTCCTTCATGGACAGCATGGCAGTGTAAGCTGAATTGATATCTATCCTCCATCCTGAGATTGCAACGTCAATGACCTTACCAACGATGACATCCCCGCGCTTGGGAAGGTATTTGCCAGAAAGCGGGATTAGCTTTACCAGCCTGCCGTCAACAACAAGCAAGCCAAGCCTGGAAGCCACAAGCTTCTCGCCATCGCGGTATATGCCTTCAGTAGGAAGGAAATCCATGCCGGCAGCGACTTCCTCGCCTGGCACTACAATGCTCTTATCCGGAACCAACAATTCAGCCATAACCTATCACCATGCTGCAATATCACCGTGCTCCAACAACCTTGCTCTCAACAGAGCCATGCGTAAGCCTGTTCAGCTCTGAAAAAAGGTCCTGCTGCAGGCCTGCAGGAACTTCGACAACAGCCAGAAGGCTGCCATCATTCTGCCATGAATCCTTCTGCAAAGAGCCGAAGCCCTTAAGGATGGCATATGACTTGGCTGCGTACTGCGCAGGTATGCGAAATTCTATCTTTCTCACCTCAAACTTTATCGGAAGTATTGGCATCAGCTGCTTGACTATGTCCTGGACCTGGTCCTCTGCCTTTTTGTGCTCGTCAATCCTGACCTTTGCCTCTTCAAGAGCAGCCTCAATCCTGTTGGGAGGATGAGGGAAGCCGGTCTTCGGGTCAACTGCCGTGCGGTGGATAATGTCAATGACCGCCTTTCTTTTCTCTGCACGGAGGCCGTCCCTGTATTCAGCCGTAAGCTGAATCTCGCCTCTCTGGATGATTTGCCTGGCAACCTCCAGGGCATCAGTGGTTTTGAACATGTTTTTCATGATGTGCTCTGAAGCGGCAAGGCCTTTCTTGGCATCGGCAAAAATCCTGTCATAAACCAGGACGTCCTTAATGTCACCCTGCCCTTGCCCTTGCTTGAAAGCAATGGCCTGCTCAGGATGAATGACAACCTCAAAATTCTCCCCGCCCGCCTTCATCCTTGCAAGGTTGAAATGAGGCTTCTCCTTTCCAAAATGCTCAGTAGTCCATGCCATGCCTAAACTATTTTCAAGCGGTTACTTTTCCTCCTTCTTTCTTGCGGCCGCTGCAGACTTCCTGACATCTTCCATGTGCTTCTCAATCTCAGCCCTTTTCAGCTTCGTAAACCTCTTGTCAGCAAGGGTTATGTACGCGCCAGCTATCCTGTCATAATTAAAGTCCTTCTCAATGACCTTGTAAAGCGCCCTGAGGCCAAGCTTAATCGCCTCATCAAGGCTGAGGTCTTCCCTGTACTCCTTCTTCAGGAACTCCTCAATCTCAGGCTCCCCCTCGCCAATCACAGTCGCCTTGTACTGGAAATAGATGCCCGTTGGGTCGGTCTCAAATAGCTTTGCACCGGTGTCATCAACGCCTGCAATTAAGAGAGAAACCCCAAATGGCCTAAGGCCGCCGGACTGGGTGCAGAACTGCTTAAGATTGGAGATGTCCTTGACAACGGTTAACGTGTCAATGGCAGAATCGTAAGTCACCCTGTGCTGCTGTGCCCTCAGCTGAGCCCTTTCAACCAGAACCCTTGCATCAGACAATATCCCGGAAGCGGTCGCTGCCATGTGGTCATCAATCTGCCAAATCTTTTCAACAGCCTCAGCAACAACCAGGCTGTCAACGATGCGCTTGTCAGTAATAAGCACAATCCCGTCCTTGCAAACCATCCCGATGGCTGTGCTGCCCTGCCTGACCGTCTTCTTGGCATACTCGACCTGTAACAGCCTTCCGTCAGGGCTGAACATGGTAATGGCTCTGTCGTAACCCATAATCTGATGAGGCATAGGCTGCTGCATCTTCAAATCACCTCTCCATGACCTTTTTGGAACCCAAGTCGCTGTTGCGACTGGGCCCAGTCGGCGCAAGCCGACTTGGGAAAAGGTCAATCAAAAACTTATCGCAAGCTGCTATGGCTGCTGCTATGATGCTGCTATTGTTGCTGCTTATTCTCATCGTGCTAATCATTTTTTCCGCTGGCGTAGTTTTTGGTCGAGCTTTTTCGCCAAAAAGATCGTGCCAGTAAACGAAGAATCTAGCTCAGGTTCTTCTACACTCACAAACAAGAGAATGAAACGGCACTATTTAAAGGTTTCGAAACGTGGGTTTGGGTTGTGGATTTGTCTGTTAAAAACATTTAAATAGTAAATAATGATTCCATGTTCTGAAATTAACATGAGATTAACCTACGATCCGCCAACTAAAAATGAAAAGGGACTTTACGTTTTTTCCAAACAGCATACACGGATGACGAATAATGTCCAAGTTTCTTCTGTTGAAGATTACTTAACTAGACAAGGAAAAATTTTAGAGGTTACGAAAAGCATTGCTGATGTTATAACCAACCACGAAGTGGGAACTGGGGTGGAAGGCGACGCGGAAATTAGATTTAAAGTCTATGAAGCAAATATGCGTATTTTGGGAATGTTTGTCGCGGATGGCTTAAATGTGATTGGCGAAATGGGATTTCCTGAATTTCGGATTAATACTAATTACGGCAACGTCAGCATTAGTTTATCGCCTTCCATGGGACCAACTCATATTAAGGCAAGTAAACCTTATGAAGTAAGGTCAAGTGGACTGAGTGACCGCTATGGCGGATTAGCTACGCAAATAAGGGCAGAGTTAACGGACGCATTTAGACCATTAATTCAAGCCAGATCTGGTTTACGAACTTCTTTCGGAACAAAGTAGACAAACATTTTGCACTCTAATCTCCTTTCTCCTCTGTGTTTATAGCCAGTAAATAACCAAATCCCGGAACGAAATAAAAAAGTCATCGCGAAGGCGTGGTGGCAGGGATACGAAAATACACAACAAACTTTAAAAATACAAAGCAGCAGGAAGGAAGGCATGCCCCTAAGCGGAATGCTTACATGCGGAAGCTGCGGAGCGAGAACGCAGATGAACACCATGAGGTATAACCTCAGCGGAAGCAAGCTTATCTGCCAGGGCTGCGTGGAAAAAGAGCGAAGCTCAATAAAGCCAGGAACAACGCACGCAACCTCAATCAGGCTCCAGCGGGAGCAGATGCAGCAGAAGATGCGCGTTACAGGCAGGGCGGATAACGCTCCGGAAACTGCAGGGCTGCAGCAAGCCAGAGCAGCAGGCGCGGCAGCTGCAGGCGAAGGCGGCGAAGGCATGGTGAGCTACTACTGCAGGATGTGCCACTTCAAGTTCTCGCGAAAGAAAGACGCAGAGGTTAATGCGTGCCCCTACTGCGGAAGGGAATCTGTAAGCCAGGCGTACGAAGGCAAGGCACAGGACCTCATTGAGGAAGCCAGCGGAGAAGAGGGCGAACTCTTTTCCAGATAACGAGTATTATTTTAGGAATATCTTTCTGAATTTTTATTCCACAACCGCAACAAATTTAAACCACAACCTCCAGCTTAAAGACGTGAAACATAAAACAGACCTTAATCCCGAACTGCAGGAGATAAGGCAACTTAGGAAGAAGCACAACCTCACGCAGACCCAGCTGGCAAAGCTGGCAGGCGTAAGCCAGAGCCTCATTGCGAAGATAGAATCTGGGAGGATTGACCCGACTTTCAGCCACGTAAGGAGAATCCTCGAAGTCCTGCACGGCATGGAAAGGGAGAAGGAGCCGAAGGCGGAGCAGCTGATAACGCACAAGATAATTGTTGTCGGGAAAAACGAGCCCCTTTCAAAAGCAATAAAGGAAATGAAGAGCTACGGGATATCGCAACTGCCCGTGACAGAAGCTGGCATGGTGATCGGGCTTGTATCCGAAACAGCAATCATAGAAAAGATTGCCGAAGGAAAAAACCCAACCTCTCGTCAGGTAAAGGATGTCATGGAGGAAGCCCCGCCCGTGGTGGCCAAGACAACGCCATTGCCTGCTGTTACAGAGCTGCTCAGGCACGCTCCCTTGGTCATAGTTGCCGAGAACGGGAAGCCGAAAGGAGTGATAACGAAGGCAGACGTGCTCAAAAGAATAGGATAAACAAGCTCTGTTAAAAGTCTTTGGCGACTGCAAGTTGCGCAGTTAGCCCCGCTGCGACGAATATCTGTCAAGAATGTCCTGCCTGCCAGTCCACTTGGCAACTGAAAGCATAAAATTAAGTATCTTAGGGGGCATTTCTTCAGGCAGGGCTTTGAATTGGCGGTTAAGTTCAACGCCTGCCCCTTTCGCAATGTCATAAACCGAAGCTGCAGCTGCGTAGGACTGCAAAGCCTTTTCGCAAGTGGCAAAGTATTTATTTATAGTTCTTTTTCCTACGGCTCTGGTAAGGTATTTCCCCATCTGTCTGTCGCTGGCCTCAAGCACTTCGGAACCAAACTTTACGAGTTGAAGTTCCTCTAATCTTTCAAAATTCCCTTGAACCTTCGCCATCTCGGACGGGATATTGTAGTGATAGAGGTGTGCCACAGTCAGACAGGCGTGTGCCCACATATAAAAAAACATGTACTTTCCCTCATGTTTTTCGCGGTTTACAACACCCGGCAGTTTTGCTAACAGCGTTTCTAAACTATCAGTTCGCTCTAAAAACATTCTCCCAAGAATCGCAGCAGTTTGTTCTAAGCGATTAACCACACTTCGCCATTCCATTATAATTGGCGGCTCAAAGAGCTGCGATTTGGGATCCAGAAGACCATAAGAACGAAGCCCATTCAGAATTCCCAAAGCTTCAGAATATCTTGCTAACAGCGTTTCTGAACTATCAGTCTGCTCTAAAAGGCTCTCAAGATTCATAGCAGCTTGTTCAGCAGCTTGTTTTAAGCGCCAAACCACGCGTTTCCATTCCGTTATAATTGGCGGCTCAAAGAGCTGCGATTTGGGATCCAGAAGACCATAAGAACGAAGCCCATTCAGAATTCCCAAAGCTTCAGAATATTTTTTGACTACACTCTTTAAATTGGATTTAGCCAGCGCTTCTTCCAGAAAGGAAACTGCAGCTCCTTGGCCAACTGGCAACAATCCTTCAAGCCGCTGCTCTTTTGGCAAGTTATCATCCATTTGAGCAAGTGGTTTGAAATTAATATATTAAGGTTATGGTTGGAGGGCAAGAAAGTCACGCTAGCGTGAGTAAGCTCTAACTAACCCGGGTTGTTGCTTTTGCTGACGCTCCAACTGACTTAATTGAGGTCTTTTAGTGTCTGGCACAAAATTTTCCATCTGAGTGAAAGATTTTTACAAAAACGGCAAAATCCCGAAAATCTTTTAGAAAATCCGGACAAAGGTTTAGATATAAGTTCAATGTAATATGTTGCTAGGCTGCGAAGTTAACTTTCGGGTTCGTTTACCATTCCGGAGCCCGATTTCTTTTTATTTTTCTTATATCTTCTCTCCAACAACAGCGATTTTGCTTATTGACGACCGGCCAATGCCTGCCTTGTCGCACGCTTCAAGGTATTTCTGCTTTGTGATTCTCTTGTTCAGCCCTTTTCCTAACGCTGCTGCCGCAACGGCATCGGCAGCAACCGCATCTGCAGACGCAACGCAAAAATTAGTTTCAAGGCCTTTTTTATTGACTACAGACTCGAACCCGTCAACAACAGCCAATGATGGCTTCGCAACCTTCAGAAGCTCTGCCAATGCCGCATCATATTGTTTGCTGGACAGGAGCTTTTCCTTGTCATTTTTTGAAAGGGACCTGCCGGTGCTTGCCGCGCTTCCTATCGCCATGTTTGCAGACGCAGCCGAGAAGCGACTGCCCGAGAGTTTGGGGACAGCAGCTGAAATCCTGAAGTCGGAATTGAGAATGGTCTTTGCAACACGGACAGGAAGCTTATTGCTCAGTGAAATTGTGACAAACTCGTCCCTGTTTAGGTCAACGTACTTCAGGCCATAATCATCATGCAGCTCGTGCAAATCCGCTTTGTGGAATACCGGCTGAACCTCACTGCCGTCATAAAGCCCTTCCGCTATCGTTATTTTCTTGTTGGTGAACTCCAGAATAAAGTCCAAAACTGCCCTCACGGCATCAGCTGAAGTGTGCATGCCCTGTCTTGTGAAGAGGAAGTCTGGCTTGATTACAATGCGCATGCTGCTGGCAATCCTGTCACTGACTGAATCTTGAACCAGCTCCAATGCCTTGATCACGGCATCGTACCTGACAGGTGCTGCTGCAAGGCCAACAGTTGACTTATGCTTTGGCGGCATATGGCAAATTCCGCTTTTTAAGTTATAAAAACTTTGCTAAATTTTATTTAATGCCTTTTTAAGCAATATCCCTCACCTTCCCAAAATGGTAAGTCTCATCACCAGCCACGAAAATGTCAAAGCTTCCAAGATTCTGCTGCATGAACGGGCTGATGAACCTTTCCTTGAGAATGTCAGTGCCTATGGTTACCTGGTTGAAGGATGGCATTACAATCATTTTCTTTTCTTTCCCGCTGCCTTTCCACCTGCCAAGGACAAAGCACTTGTAAAGCTCTGTTCTGGCGCCATCTCGAAGCGAGACTGCAGGGTGCTCATTCCCTACAATGATGATTTTTGATTTTTTGAACTCGCTGCCAGTAGGAACAACATGGCCGTGGCAGATGAACTTGTCATTGATAGCTATGTTCTCGACAACGACGATGTTTCTCTTCCGGGCTATCGGGGAAAGCTTGACATCGTGGTTGCCCTTCACAAGTATGACCTGCCCGGAATGCTGAAGCAGGAAATCCAGCAGCTTCAAAATGTCGCGCCACTCCTGGTCTGAAATGGAAGCGAAATCGTGCTTAAGGTCGCCGTTTACGACGATTGCCTCAAATTTTGTTTCTTTGCCGCCACTGCCGCTTTTTCGTTGTTGCAAATCGGCAGCTGCCGATTGCACGTTCTGCATGGCAGAATTGTGCTGCAGCAAAGAAAAAATCCTCGCAATGCGCTCAATGGTGTCCTTAAACTGAAACCTGGGTATGAAAACGCCATGCTTAGCCATTGCCTCCTCGTAGCCGAGGTGCACGTCGCCAATTATGAGGATGTTTTCCTTTTTGAGGTAGAGCGCCAAGTCAGCTATTGCGATGCCAGGCAAAACGTCAACTAAGCCCATGGCTGCTGCGGAAGAGAGAAGGGTATAAATTGGTTGCTGAGAAAACGCCTAACCAAAGCTCTCGGGCATCTCCATCTCGCCGAGGGAGCAGCGCTGGCAGATTGTGCCTTCAAGGCTAAGCCCCTTGAGCTTGAACAGCTTGAACGGCCTGCCGCAATTGGCACAGGTAATCGTCACCTGCTCAAGAGTGGGAACCTCGTCAGCTGCCTTTTTGACTGGCACGGCAGCTGCTGTTTTCGGCTGCCTCGGCTGCCGCTGTTGCTTCTTTGCACGCCTCTTCGCATGCTTTTTTGCGTGCCTTGCCCCATGCCTCTTTGAAACTCGAGAAACAGAAGCCTTTCGCCTGGCAGCCCTGGCAGCCTTATGCGGCCTCCTGCCAGAACGCCCTTTCTTAGCCTTACCAGCCTTGCTGCGTTTCTTCATAGCCAAAACCCATTTTTTACTCGGCTGCAACGTTTAAATAGTTTTTGGTGAAATTAGGGTTGTTGCGAAAATCGTCTGCCACGCCAGCTGTGGTTCGCTTAAACGCGAACTTACTTTTTCTCCTCTCCACGGCAACCGTTGGGGAGAGAAAAGAACCTTCGCAACTCAAAGGCACAGCTGGCTGAATTATGCGACAACCTTGGTAAAGCATTTAAAGGAAAGCCCAAACAAAAAGAAATATGAAAAGGCTCAAAATTGAGAAAGCGATAGAAGCGTACAGGGAAGGAAAAAGGACCATAAGGGAATGCGCAGAGCTTTGCAGGGTGGATTACAGGGGTTTTCTTAACGAGCTGGCCAAAAGGAACCTTATTGGGGGAAACGCAAGGCTTCAGCAGATAATGCTCAAAGACACAAGCGAGCAATTAGGCGCTTTTTCAGGTCAGCGGCATTAAGGACAATTATCAAGGGGCACACTCAATTAAGGTTATAAAGAATCGTGGCATTAAAAGTAGGATTGCTCAGATTTTGATTGATAAATCAGGAATACTCTAATTATTTCTTTATCAATTTCATTTCTAAATTTATTTAAAATTGAGCTATCGATCTTTTCAATTTTCATATCTTCTTTAAGGTGTTTTTCTATAATTTTAAAATAATAACTGGATTTATCAATTTCTGGAACTGCATTGCCGCACATATAGAATCTTTGCCAATTTTGATTCTTTATTTGTTTTAAAATTTGATATTTTATAAGCTTTTTCTGCAAAGGAGTTGCATTTTCTAGTTTTATTTTTGCTTCTCTACGGATTCGTGGACGTGTATCAAAAGTTATTAACAGATCATTTTTCTTCTTAACAGCCTCTTTTTGGAGTTTTTCTTCTTCTATTATGGGTACTTCTAAAGAATATACCCCCTCTTTATCCAAGGGGATATCTGCATCTAGGTCTATTAAGTCTATCTGTTGTTTCAAAAGAGCAGTTCTTTCAATGAAAGTATATAATTTTTTGAATGTTGAATCGCCAGAAATCTTTTTTACGATTCCTCTTCTTCTGGAATCTTTCGGGTTCATGGCATAAAAATTAGATTTATCTAAATCGTCTGCTAAGGTTTTCTCATTTATTTCTGTTTGTTGTTTATCTTTGTTTTCTTGTTCTTGTTTTTTTAGAATTGCTTTGATTTTCTTATTTTTTTTAGAAAGAATCTTGTTTTCTTCTTTCATCAACTCTAATGAATTAAAGTTTGGATTATTCTTTCTTAATTCTTCAGTAAGATTAGCTAATTCTGGATCAAGAAGTTTGTAGATTTTTATGGCATAATAGTAATTATGGATATTCTCAAATAACTCAGCAAACTTTTCAATTTCATTCTTTGAAAATTTATTCTTTTTGTTCTCTATCAGTTTAAATATATAATAATTTCTACTTAAATTGGTTTTATCTTTTATTACACTTTCAATAGTTTTTATAATGAAAGTTTTATCAAATAAATCATAGCATTTAGAAAAGAATTCAGAAATGAATTCTTCAGTCAGGAAAGGTTTGCTAATTAATACTTGGTTAAGGATGTCAACATAGAATTTATCATTATCAATTCTTTCAATATCTTTTATTATATCTCCCGGCATATGATACATTGTTGGGAATTCTCCAGTATTCTCTAAGACCGTTAAAGCCAATCTTAATTTGTTTTCTATAATTTTATTGATAAATGAAATCTCTTTTTTGTTTCCCTCTACTAAGTTTTGTGCTGATTCAAGCAATTTAAATGCGAGCAGATATAGGTTTTCTTCTGAAAACAAGTCTGCTTCTTTTATAGCATTTTGAAGTGTTTTTTCTAACTTTTGTTGGGAGAACGATTCAGCAGCTTTCCGATCAATTGCGAATAATTCTAATCTTTTTTTCATCTTTTTGTTATTAGAAGCATTAAAACATTCTATGGCTTTCCAAGGACTGATATCAAGGTTATTAGAGATGAAAATATGCCCAATTTTATCAACAGTTGTTTTGGAATATTTAAAGTATTTTAGGTAAGGTTCAATAATATTCCCTAATGTGTAAGAATAACCTACAGAATCTTTTTTTCCTTTAATCAGATCTGGGTAAAAAGTAATTATTGAATTAAGCCAATTATCAACTTTTTTGTTTAAACCATCAATGGTTCTCTTTTTGAATGAATCAACAGATTTATTGAATTTTCCAAACAATTTCTTCAAATCTCCGAGATAAAAAGAATTAACTTTAGGAGCTAAAGAAATTATTTTTTTCGGTATCGGAAGCTCCAAAAGCATTGGAAAATAACTTGAAAATTGATTTAAGTCTTTTCTTTCTATTGCTGCTTCACACATTCCCACATATAAATTAAGATAAACATTCAAAGAGTCTTCTTTATCTTCAAATAAATCTAATACGCCTGCCAACTCTTTAAACTCAAATTGCTGTAATTTAAATAGATTTAACGCTTCGGATTTAGAAATTTTGATATTATGTTCATTAAGATCATCAATTAAATCTTCTTTTGTGAGATATTTTTTCTCATTGGCATATTTTCCATTCTTAACAATATAATTCCTGGCATCTTTAAGTTCAGATACTGTAATTTGTTTTCCAAGAAGTTTAGAGGCGATAAAAGCTTTTTTAACATTACAACTTCTTAATGCCCAAGTAATATAATGACTGACGAGTTTTTCTTTTAGTTCTTTTGGAACATTAGCTAAGTAAGTTGGAAAAATCAAATCATCTTTCCACTCTCTTACAATCCACTTTGCAGTACTCTCAATTAAGGTATTGCCAACCATTTGTGGATTTAGTATGTTAGGCAACCTTAAATAAGTTATGTTATTTTTAAAGTAGTTTTAATATTGCCCCGATTCCATTTAATAAATCGTCAAGGGCGTAGCCAAATCGCGAGTGTGCCACCGAGTAATATTGCACATAACCACTATTTCTTCTAATTAGCAGCTTCCTTATTTTTCTCCCCAATCTTTTCCAGCACCTTCTGGTGCATCCTTTTCAGGAACTCCATCTTGTCCTCAATGCGCATGACATCGGTATGGGCTTCAAGCACGATGTTGAAGGCAAATGGGGAGGGCATCGTGGTGTTAAGCTGCTTTACCTTTATTTTGCCGTCTTCTATGAGCTTCAGGACTGCTGCCGTGCTGGGAAGGTCCATGAGGTCTTCAAGCACCTCCCTTCTGGCTTCCTTGAGGATGCAGAAATCGGGGCTGATGCGCCTCACGGCGTTAATCAGTATCTGGCTTGAGACCTGCTGCCTGCCAACCCTTTTCCTGTGGCCCATGTACTCGCGCAGTATCATCAAAGCCCTTGCCGCACAGTGCCTGAACCTCCTCTTCAGGATTTCCGTCTGCTCAATCGCGGCTGCGAGGACCTGGGAAATCTTCTCCGACTTGAGCAGCTTAAGGGCAGCTGCCGCATTGAACGGCTTCCCTGAAGCAACGTAAAAGCCGTTGTCGGTGATGCCAACCTCAACATCGCGGTGCTGGGTCCTTGAGATGGCAAATGCCACAGCCCTTGAAAGGCAGTCGTTCACCCTCCTGCCGAAAAGGGCATGGAAAACAGTGTAATGGCGCCTGTTGTCAACATACTGCTCAACCAGGATTTTCTTATCATGGGGCAGTTCCGCAAAGAGAAACTGCTCGTGGAAATAATTGTAAACAGAGTCTGCAGCGTTCTTGTCAACATACAGGTAGCTGTTGATGAACTCAAGAATTTCCTTCCTGCTGCGGTTGTGGTTGAACTTTTCCTCAACCAGTCTTCTGAACTTGCCAATGCTCATCGCAAGGTCAAAGCTCAAGGGAAGCATCTCGGAAAACCACGATGGGATGGTTGGGGGCCTGTCAACAGAGGCGTTAACGTAGGCAACCATGCCCTTGGCATGGCCGAACTGGTACTTGTCGCCGCCA
>JACPIJ010000044.1 GCA_016188145.1 Candidatus Woesearchaeota archaeon
ACCCAACTATCCTGTTTTGCGACGTCTTATAGCGGCCAGCCCAGTAATCAGAAATTCCCTTTAAGGTTATTCCATGCAGCGTTAAAATGTCAGATTCCCTTATTTCCCTTTTTTCCTTGACAAAGGCATCAACGTATTCAATAGCTGCACTTTGGTTAGTGACGTCAAGGTGCTCCCGAAGGCTTTTCCCTCCGATGGTGATGCCTTCCTGCAGGACAAGCCTGGTTTCATTTAAGCTTAATGTGTTCCCTTCTATTGAGGTTGAATTGTAAACGTACTCAACCATGAACTCCTCTTTCAATTTTTGCAGCTGCAACTGATTCAGAGGCCGGTGTGCATCCAGGGCTTTCTTTCTTTCCAAAAGCCTCCTGTAGAGGCGTTCTGCCATTAGCATAGAAATAACAGGCATGCCTGCATTTATAAATGTATCGGCTATGGCAAATTTTAGCCGATACCGATATCACTGCGCCTGTTCTGCGGCAGCTCGCACAGCATAATGGCGGTTTTGCTAAAGTAGTGCAAAGCAGCACAGATAATGTCAAGTAATGCGGGATGAGTGGCCAACCGTGCCTGAGTTCTACTCAGGTTTACTTTTCCTCCCCACGCTAAGCGTAGGGGAGGGAAGTAAAGTCCGCAGGACCACGGTTGGTTTCCCACTTAACTTGAAATCACCAGCAGCACATAACTTTTATAACTAATCATTTATTCTACATAAATTACAAATGGATGACCTTGAAATTAAGACAACAGACGGTGTGCAGTTCGGCTTTCCTGCTACAGACACAGTGCAGGCTATGAGGATGTATAGGGATATTGCTGAACTGTTAAAAGGGATTGAGCTGTCGGACATAGACCCCAAAAAGGCACTTCTTGTTGTCAAAGTGGTTACCGATAGTTGCTATGAAGTACAGCCAACTGGGTGTAAAGTTGTAGGTTATTCTAAACGACCCTATGTAAAAGGGCCACTCCCAGAAGAGAGATATGTTGATGAGCAAGAAGATAAAGTGATGCTTGGAAGGATAGGCTCAATTTCGCTGCCAGTGTCAGTCACTGTTTATTTTAGACCACAGCTACAGTCTTAAACTCTCTTCGTCGCAGCTTTACGTTCGTTAAACTGTTCCTGCCGCCATTATCGCAATTATTAGCCCAACAAGAATTCCAATTACAAACCCCAGCAGGAAGTCAATGATGCCTTTTGAGAAGAAAAGGTGCGTGGTGTTGGGCCGCTCCATTGCGAAGTAGTGTGCAAGAAACTGGCTTGCCTTCGGCGTTTTTGGGGCCTGTGAAAGCCGGATTATAGTTCTGGGTTTATGTTTAGCCATTTTAGCCACTGCCTCATCTGTTTCTTGACTGTTTTTTGCAGCCCGGCGCCGCCATTACGATTGCGGCTGTGAACGGTTTTGCCTCTCCCAAGTCGCCTTCCCGGCGACTGGGCCCAATCGCGTTTGGGCGATTTGGGTTTTCCGTGATTACTTCTGCTGACTGTCTTTTTCCTTTGCTTCTTATTAAGCTTTTTGTTTTTCTTGTTTTTTCTTTTAATCTTGTTTTTAGGGCGCTGTTTTTTCGTTTTAGTTGCTGCTGCAGCAATGGTAACTTTTGCAGCTTTTTTAGCCTGTGCTTTCCGCTTTGGCAGCTTCGGCAAATTCGCCAGTTTCGGCATCTTCTTCGCAGCTGCCGCAATGGTTTTTCCCTTCGCCTTCGCCTTTACCTTTGCCTCTGTAGGTTTTCTCGCTTCCACAACTTTCCTTATGGCGCTTTCAATCTCCTCCTCTGCCAGGAAAGTTTTCCGGATGTGCCTTCTCACGGCGGCTGACGCCTCGGCAGGGGTTCTCGCTTTCAGCAGCTCATCCGCAAGATTGTGCTCGTGGAAAACGTCCTTTACCCAGTTGCGAAAGTCGTTCCTTGACTGGCTGGCGTGGTGGTAAAATGCCCGGTTGCTTATTGTCCTGAGCTTCTGCTCAAGCTCCAGCATGTTGCGCAGGACAGAGCCGTCTATGCAGTAGAAGCAATCCTCGGGCTTTGCATTCTCAAGTATGTCCAACTCAAACTTCCCCCAACCCTTTTTAACTGCTCAAAGTAGTTTTACTTTAGCAGCTTTTGCAGCTGCCTCAGCCTGTTTGTCACGATATGGGCAAGCTCGTCCTTTGATTTTATCCGCCGCAGCTGCTTTGCAAGCTCTGAATCGCGGATTACCTCATCAACCCATTTTGCAAAGTCGTTCTTCGCGCTGTTGACGTGGTGCATGAATTGCTGTTGCGTGAGCTTTTTCGCTGCTGTTGCCAGCTCAATCACGCTTTTCAGCACAGGACCGTTGTTTACCCAGAATGCCTTTTCAGTAGGGGCGTTTAGCAGGAACCTTATTGCTTCCTCACGGCTTAATTTTGCCAGCAAAATCACCTCTTTTTTTTAGCGGTTGTTTACGATTCACGAAAATGTTTCCTTCACTATGTGCCTAAGCACCGCAAGCTGGATGTCGCTCCTCGTTTTTGCTTTTTCCAGCTCTGCGGCGAGCTCTTTCTTGCCGAAAACGTCCCTCACCCAGTTGCGAAAGTCGTTTTTGAAGGCATTGACGTGGTGGCTGAATACGTCATCGCTCATGTGCTCTATTGCATGAGACAGTTCAATAAGGTCTTTAAGCACCCGGCCGTCCTTGAGCACAAAGCGCTTATCATGCGGTGCTTCGCCTATCTTCTTGACAAGTATCTCAAGCCGTGTTGTGTTTGGTGTGCGGTAAACGCTCTTTTGAACTACAGTCACGCCTTTCCCGGCGTTTCCAGAGCTCTTTTCAGAAGACCTTTTTGCCTTTGACATCCAACTCACCTCTTTTACAGCTAAATCCTTCGTGTTTTGATTGTTTTTAAAATTTGTGTTATTTCGCTTATCCTATTGCCGCATTCAGCGCTGCCTTCATCGCCTTTTCTTCCCCGGCTTTTTTAAGCCTCTCCCTGATGTCGTTCAGGATGTTCATGAACGATATGAAGCCGTCATACGGGCTGTCGTAGGGGTTGAAGTACTTGTGCACATCCCCGTCAGCAAACCATTTGGTGCACATGTAGTAATAATGGTCGCTTGACTGCATCATTCGCCAGTCCTCAATAAGCTTTGCATCGCCGCAGCTTTTGACTGCAGTTTCCATTGAATATATTTGCTGTAAAGCCGACTGCTGCATGCTGTTGCCTGTCCAGGCGCTCAGGTCTCTTTCAACATCGGCCCACGAAACAAGCCTGGGCACATCCACTTCGGCAACGGGCTTGTGCGTCCGTATTATGTCGCTTGGGGTTGCAAAGCCGTTGTCAGGGTGCTTCAGTATTTCCTCGGGAAGCTTTTTCAGGAAATTGAAAATGCCGGTTTCAGGCCACTGGTGCTCGCCGAAGGTTTCATAATCCATGAAAAGGTTTACTATGTTGCCGTTTCCATTGGCCTTGCTTATCCAGTTGCCAAACTTCTCGGCTGTCAGTGGCCACTCGCTCCAGCTTCTTTCGCTGAACCTGAAGGCAACGTCGTCTGATAAGCGGTAGTTCTTGAACAGCAACGAGATTTTTCTGGCGCCTTTCGGCTTGTAAACAAAGTTCGGGCTTCTCCATTCCAGCACGTGGTCAGCTCCCTCTGCAAGAACGCCCTTGTAGCCCATTTTTTCTGCAATTGCCGCAACCTCATTGCTGTAGATAAGCTCGGTGTTCCTGAAAACCTTTTTTTCTGCAATTGCCGCAACCTCATTGCTGTAGATAAGCTCGGTGTTCCTGAAAACCTGCGGGCTTTTCCCGAATAAATTCCTGATTAGCCTGTTGTGAAGCCTTACCTGCTCAATGAATTCGGGCTTTGAGTATACAAAGGAAAGGCTGTGGTGGTATGTTTCGTCAAGAAACTCAACCCTGCCTGTCCTTGCAAGCTCCTTGAAGGAGTCAAGCACCTTTGGCTCATGGCGCATGAACTGCTCAAGGGCCACGCCGCTTATTGAATAGCTCACCCTGAATTCCGGATGCTTGTCCAGCAGCTCGAGCATTATGGCATTTGCAGGCAGGTAGCATTTTTTAGCCACCCTGTCAAGTATCTCCCTGTTTTTCTGCTCGTCAAAATAGCTGTTGCTCTTCCCTATCTCAAAGACAGTATACGGCCTAAGCCTCACCGGCTGGTGCACTTGAAAGTAGAAGCACACACTTACCATGGGGTATTCCTCGTTTCTTGATTGACCTTCTTCCTAAGAAGGTCATGCTGATGGACCTGAAAGTAGAAGCAGACGCTTACCATCCTGTCCGCATCCCTCCAATCACATTGCTGTAAACCTCGATGCATCCCTGCGCGGATTTGCTCCAGCTCAGCTTGCTGACTTCCTCGTAGCTGTTTCGCTGCAGCTCAGAGTGCATCTCCCCGTACTTTAACGCCGCAACCATCTTGTTGGCCATCTGGTCTATGTCCCAAAAGTCAACCTGAAGGCAATGCTTGAGCACTTCCTTGACACCGGACTGTTTGCTGATAATGACCGGCGTCTGGTTCATCACTGCTTCAAGTGGCGTTATGCCGAAAGGCTCTGAGACAGACGGCATTACGTAGAGGTCGGCCATCCTGTATGCCTTGTGTATCTCCTCATCCCTCAGGAACCCCGCAAACAGGACATTGTGGCCTATGCCGAGCTCTGCGGCCTTTTCTATTATTCTTGGCTCCATGTCCCCTGAGCCTGCAATTATGAACCTTATGTTCGGGTCTGCCTCGAGCGCTTTTTTCGCGGCTGCAACAAAGTAGTCCGGCCCCTTTTGCAGGGTTATCCTTCCGAGGTAAAGCACTGTTTTTGTGCTGCCGGAGCTTTTGCCATGGTCAAGTGAGCCAATCCAGGGTATGTCGTCCTTGTCAATTGCGTTGTGGACAACCCTTATTTTTGATTCAGGTATTCCGTAGTTTTCCATTATCTTCTGCCTGGTGTAGCCGCTGACAGCAATAACTGCATCGGCCTTTTCCATTCCTTCCTTCTCAATGCCGTAAACGTACTCGTTAGCCCCCAGGCCGCCTGTGCGGTCGAACTCTGTGGCATGGACATGGACAACAAGGGGCTTTCCTGAAACCCTTTTGGCAGCCATTCCGGCTTTGTAAGTCATCCAGTCGTGGGCGTGTATTATGTCAAAGCCTTCTCCTTTTTCTCCAAGTTCCTCTTTCGCTATTATTGCTGCCTGCCTTGCAAACCTTTCCACTTCCTCAAACAGGTTTTGCCCGTATATTGATTTCCGGCCTTTCATCTTAAGCATGTACTGCTCATAGTCAGAGGGACTCATGTACGCAACCATTGCAGACTTCACAGGCTTGACTTTGACATTAGATATGTTCGCATTTCTTATCTTCAAAAATCCGAACCTTCCCGTATCTGCTGCCGCTTGAGGCAGGACAAGCGTTATGCTGACTCCGTTCTGGCTTAGCCCTTTCGTAAGCCCGTAGCACGCCGTTCCAAGGCCGCCTGTGTTCATTGGAGGGAATTCCCACCCAAACATCAGCACCTTCATGCGTCCACCATTTTTTCCTTTTCTATTTTTTCCATACCTGCACCTGTCTCCTGACGCTGTTGCACTAAACCATTAGCATGCTGCTGCCCAGCATCAGTAAGCCTGAAAATCCTCACATACTCTGACTTCAGAACCTCTGTCACAAGCCCTTTGCCGATGAGAAAGGTCAGGTGCGCCTCAACTGTTCGCCAGTTGATTTCTGTAATGATGGAAACCTGGTTTGTTGTCTGCTGGCCTGGCAAGAGCGCTATCAGAATTGTGTGCCTTAACTCACTGAACGTCCTCTTTTTGCCGTTCATGCCGTTCATACTACTAATGCCCCCAAATGCCCCACTACACCCGCCTTTTTACCAACCACTACCAATTGCCGTATAAAAATCTTTGTTTTAGTCAGAAGTTCTGACTATAATAGTAATAAGATGCAAGGGCCGATAAAGTGCCAATAAAGCAATTTTAGGAGTAAATTTAAAAAGCTCGCAGCGTAAGTAATGCTGTTTTTCGCAGAAAAACGTAGTGAAAGCGGGAAAAACAAAAAGAGGCATTTTGTAATTATGAAACCGGCCGATTATTGTTTTGAGGTTTCCTGGGAGGCCTGCAACAAGGTGGGCGGGATTTATACTGTGCTCAAGTCAAAGGCCTCTTTCATGAAGCAGCATTATGAGGACGGCTACGTGGTTGTCGGGCCTTACTTCGTGAACAAGGTAAGCGGCGAGTTCAACGAAAAAATTCCCCCTGAGCTGTTTAAGGCAGCGTTTGAGCGCTTAAAGGGCGAAGGAATCATCTGCCATTACGGGAACTGGCTTGTTGAGTCAGAGCCGGACGCTGTTCTGATAGATTTTGCAACCTTTGCTGCGAGGAAGAACGAGATTAAAAGAGAGTTGTGGGACAATTACCGGATTGACAGCCTGAACACCCAGTATTTTGATTACGATGAGCCTGTTATATGGGCGTATGCCGCTGGGAAGTTTATTGAG
>JACPIJ010000047.1 GCA_016188145.1 Candidatus Woesearchaeota archaeon
ATCACAGGCACATACGTGCTTGAGGAGTCAGGAGGGAAGAGGGAATTCAAGTTCCATCCAGGCCCTGTATTTGCCAATGTCGTCCTAGCCGATGAGATAAACAGGTCAGCCCCAAAAACACAATCAGCACTCCTGGAGGCAATGCAGGAGAGACAGGTTACTGTTGGCAACACCACTTACAAGCTTGAGCTTCCATTCTTTGTTTTGGCAACCCAGAACCCAATCGAGCAGGAAGGCGTATACCCCTTGCCCGAAGCCCAGGCAGACAGATTTTTGCTTAAAATCAAGGTTACTTATCCGAGCTTTGATGAGGAGATGGAGATAGTTAACCGCTATACAGTCGAGGACAGGGAAAGGAAGCTCAGGGTCGTGGTAAGCAAGGAGCAACTCCTCGACCTCCAGGCACTCACAAGGCAGGTTCCGG
Organism: Candidatus Woesearchaeota archaeon; assembly: GCA_016188145.1. Lineage (GTDB taxonomy): Archaea > Nanobdellota > Nanobdellia > Woesearchaeales > UBA10216 > UBA10216. Next base: position 425 of record JACPIJ010000047.1, read on the forward strand.
TGAGCTCAGACATCAAGCAGTTCATAGTAACGCTGATAAACGAGACCAGGAACAGGAAAGACATCATCGAGTACGGCGCGTCCCCAAGGGCATCCACAGGGCTGGTCCTTGCCTCAAAAGCCCGGGCTTTGATAAGCGGCCGGAACCACGTAAGCATCGAAGACGTCAGGGCAATGGCTTATCCTGTGCTCAGGCACCGCATCATACTGAACTTTGAAGCTGAGAGGAAAGGCCTCACAGCAGATGGAGCTGTTAAGCTGCTGCTGGAAAAGGTTAAGTAGCAAGTGATATGAAATCTGAAGAGATAGCTGAAATTCCGGACTTGGTAAATAGTTACGAAAAATTTATTTACGATGCTATCAAAATAGTTGAACACCCAATCATCGACGACGTTTTGGCTTCAATACCTCACCTCAAATCCGATTTGGTGAATGTGATTGAAACTGTATCATTGTTAGCAAAACGTATAAAAGAAATTAAAAAAGACATACCAGATCTTAGTAGCAGCGGAGTGGAGGCGGACATTGAAATTCTACGAAACCACTTAGGAAATCTGTTCGCTTTTGTTTCCGAACTAGAGAATAAGGTAACAGCTGGTAAAAGCCCCGCCGATCTAGGATTTTTTGAACATACAGAAAATTTTAAGAAAAGTGCTATTGACATAAGGAATTTAACTGAGCATTTTAACGCCATTAAAGACAGACTATTGGGAATGTATCAAGAAATTGCTACGGAATCGCTGAAAATCAGGGGCAAACTAAACCACTCTGCTATAACTTATGAAGTGCACAAAAGGTTTTGGAGGCAATACGTCCATAACAAAGAGTTTTGGCTCTATCACGGGACAAGTGTTCTTTTTTTAGATTCAATAAAGAAATACGGTTTGGATACTTCAAAACTTTCAAGGGGGATAAAACGTGCAATTGAGATTATTTCAGACATATATGCCCGCGCAATACCAACCCCGGATCTTAGGCATCTTAGCAAAGTTGGTGTTGATACGATAAGTGGGCCAATCTGGTTAAGCGGGTCCAATTTTAAATTTCGCTCAACGACTTTTGGGCTTCCTAGATTTATATATGAGCTTTTGGATGAGGCCGAGTTGGGCAACTTGAAAGAAAAGTTGCTAAGCAAACTGAAGGAAGATGAAAGGTTCGTTTTGAGGGCAATCTGGAGATTTGGCAGAATATTGCGAAAGGAAAACAAAATGGCATTATTGGCCATAAAAGTAGACTCAAATTTTCTAAAGTATTATGACGTTCCAGACTTCATAAGTGACTACGACAAGTTCCGAGATTATGTTGTGGAGCCTTGTCTTAAATCAGGGATTTATCTTGAGAAAACAACGAATCAGGGTATATTTTTGTGGCTTCACTTTGCTGTGATAAGTTCAGGTTCAAAGAAAATAGATGTGAGCGGTGAGATGGCGGTTAAAGTAATGCAAGTGCCTCCAGAACTTATTTATGCCGAGGTAAAAGAGGCGTTGGGGTCTGGATTTATACCGATATCAGAACTAAATGAAGGCGTTATACCGCATTTAGTTCTAATAGGGTAACGAAACCATGATTACTACGGAATTCTTGGACTACCTTGACAGGTTCAGGCTCATAATAAACAAGAAAGTGACCTCGAACTACACCGGCAAAAGGACCTCGCTCTACACAGGAACCGGCGCGACGATAAAGGACTACAGGATTTATTCGCCAGGTGATGACTGGCGCCTCATTGACTGGAAGATTTATGCAAGGACAGACCACCTTTACATCAGACGGTATGAAGAAGAGCGCAACCTTGTTATGCACGCCCTCGTTGACTCCAGCGCCAGCATGAACTACGGCTCGCCAGTCACCAAATTCGAGTATGGCGCTATGTTGGGAGTGGGCTTTGCCTATCTTGCCCTGAAGGAAAATGAGAAGTTCCAGTTCGCGACCTTCTCAGAGGACGTCAAGGTGTTCCAGCCGAGAAGGGGCCTGGGGCATCTGGCGAGCATGATTGACTACCTGAATTCTGTCAGGCCAACCAACAAGTCAAGGTTTAAGGACATGATGGTGAAGTACAAGAAGTTCCTGACCAGCAGGGCATACATTGTGCTTGTTTCGGACTTCCTCTTTGACATTGACGAGATAAGGGAAGGCCTTCTGACCCTTGCCTCCGGCAATCACGAGATAAAGGTAATGCAGGTGCTTGACACAACAGAGAAAGACCTTCCTGTAGAGGGCGATGTGAAGCTTAAGGACGCTGAGTCAACGGAAACATTGAGAACCTACATAGGCCCAAAGCTCGTTGTTGAGTACGAGAACAAGCTCGAGCAGCACATTGCCAGAATCGGGAAAATCTGCACAGGCATCAAGGCAGACTTCTGCGTCGCAACAACCGCAACCCCGATTTTCGACATATTCTATGACGCGCTGAGGAAATAAAGATGACAGAAATAAAAATTGGCCGCTACCGCCACTACAAGGGCAACGAGTACGAAGTAATAGGTGTTGCAAAGCACAGCGAGACACTTGAGGAGCTTGTTGTTTACCGCGCATTGTACGGCGAGCATGCTTTATGGGTGAGGCCGAAGAAGATGTTTTCTGAAACGGTAGAAGTTGACGGGAAGAAAGTGCCACGATTCAAATTAATAGCATAAATCTTCCGCTTTTCTTGTAGAGTCTTATCGGACATTCCGGAAACTTTTCAGCGACGACATGTGGATTTCTTGGTAGAGCTTATTCCGTTTTCCAGGGGCGCTTTTACAGCAGCAAAGGTAATATCGTTTTCCGATTGACCGCTTTCCTAAAGGGGTCATGCCACTGGACACTGGACAAATAGGCGGCGAGGATTTATAAACAGCAGATGATACCTTGTTGCGGAAAATGGACTCTAATAATGCAGTAGTGGCATTTCAGGGAAAAGGCATCAGAAGAACATGGCACGAGGAGGAGTGGTGTTTCGTGGTAGAGGATGTTGTAGCCGCCCTTACTGATTCTAATGACCCTAAGCAGTACATTCAAAAAATTAAGCAAAGGGATCCTATTCTGGCTCAAGGGTGGGTACAAATTGTACATACCCTTCCAGTTGACACTGCTGGCGGAAAGCAGAAAATGAACTGCGTCAACACAGAAGGCGCCTTCAGGATAATTCAGTCAATACCTTCGCCAAAAGCAGAGCCCTTCAAGCTATGGCTTGCGAAAGTGGGCTATGAGCGTATACAGGAAATTGAGAATCCCGAGCTAGCTCAGGCGCGCATGAAGCAGTTATACGAACAAAAAGGTTATTCGCCTCAGTGGATAGAAAAGAGACTAAGAGGTATCGCAGTCAGGCAGGAGCTTACAGATGAGTGGAAGAAACGTGGAGTTGACGAAAACAGGGAATACGCAATTCTGACAAACGAGATTAGCAAGGCAACGTTTGGCAAGACAGTTGAGGACTACAGGGAGTTTAAGCAACTCAAGAAAGAGAACCTCAGAGACCACATGAATGACCTGGAGCTAATCTTCACAATGCTTGGCGAGAAAGTCACATCTGAGATAGCAAAGAGCAGAAATGCTGCTGGTTTTGATGAGAATAAAACAGCA
>JACPIJ010000006.1 GCA_016188145.1 Candidatus Woesearchaeota archaeon
AGCAAGAAGTAGTTGTTGAAATAAAGAAAAAAGGGAATCCTCTGAGGGAACTCTTTGGAGCGCTTAAGTTTAACGAGCCTACCGAGAAAATACTCAAAGAGATAAGAAGGGGAGAGAGCAAGTACATATGAGATGCCTGGATACTTATGCGCTAATGGAAGTGAGTGGCGGCAATCCGAAATTTTCGCTGCTTATGAAAGAAGATTTTGTAATAACAGACCCGACAATGGCAGAGTTTTACATCATAATAAGAAAAAAGCATGATGACCAAACAGCGCAATACTGGCACAAAAGGCTGGCGCCTTTTTGCAGGCCAGTCACAAGACAAACGCTGATAAACGCCCTGATATTCAGGGAAGAAAACAAAAAAGGCGAAGTTTCGATATTCGACGCAGTCGGCTACACCTTTGCAATTGAAAACGAATATGCTTTTGTGACAGGCGACAAGGAGTTCAAGAACAGGGAGGGAGTCATGTTCCTACAGAAATGACACGGCACCAATCAGCCGAGCAAAGGCAGCCCTGCTGGCTGCTGCCCAGGAACTGACTGCCCGCCATCCGGTGAAGGAGGGGCTGGAGGCTCCTCTTTTTCTACATCGCCAGCTTCTTCAGGTAAAGCGGGTGGTGTTGTAAGGTCAACCTTGACTTTCACGTCACCGCTTTTGTCCTCGCCTTTACAGCCGCCAATAACTAAAACTGAAGCAAAAAAAGCCATGCACAGCAAAAAAGTTGCAAACTTAGCGTTAACATTAACCAATTTTAACCACCTCAAACTATTCTATTCTCACGGCAGCATTAGCCGTTTCACCTTCCGGCAAAGGCGGCGGGCTTTCACTGCCATATCCAAGCACGCACTCACCAGCCACCTTCAGCACAAAGCCGTAGCCAACCGAGCCGTGGCTGAACTCCACGCCCTTCAAGTTAACCCACTTGTTGCTCAGGGAGTCGAAAGCGTAAGCCTTCTGCACCTCACAGCTACCCTTGATGTCTTCCAAAGTTTTCCCTTCCATTCCCGGAAAGACTGTAAAGAAGTTCCAGCTCTTGACGAGCTTGTACTTGTTGGCTGAAATGTACCGCAGCGTGTCAAACACCGCATCCCCCGCAGCTACACTGCTAAAGTCCCTGGTTATTGTGCAGTCCTCGGTTGACCGCAGCCAGAAGCTGTTAAGCTGAGTGTTCACCAAGTAGCCATCCGGAGGTGTTGAAGGCAGGTAGTCAAGGTCTCCGAGACTTACATACTTTTTGTTCCTACTGTCGTAGCTAAACATGTTTTTGGCGGTATATTCTTCGGTGAGGTCTGAGTACCGCTTAAGCCACGAGCAGGTTGATGATGCGCTTTCGCTTTCGTAGACGTCATTAATTAGTGCAAAGCTAACAAGGTTCCAACCCTTCTTAATCTCAGCCACATAAACCTGGTCGCCATGGCCGCCAGGAGGCAAAGTCGGCTCTTCCTTGCTTTTTTCCTCAACGCATGCGCCGTTGACACACACGCAGTTGTAATAGTTCTCTATGCCCACGATGCCGTTTTCGTCGCAGTAGTGCTCAACAAGGTAGCCACCAGGGGAGCAAAAGTCATCACCCCTCCTCTTTTCATCAGAGCCTTCCTTATCACGGCCCAATGCGACTCCCTGCACGTAATAGTTTTTCCCGCCATCAGAATCAGTGCACGCTGTTTGGTCTGTCGCTGCTGCCCCGGTATAGCCGCTGAGTTTTAGGCCGCCGCCAGATGTTGCCTCTACAAGGATGCCTTTGCCCTGCAACTGGCTTGATACCTGCCAATCCTTATAGCTCTTCAAAACTCCCGCAGCCCTTCTTACATCAAATTCTGTGTAGCCCTCAACGACCAAGCCGGCTTTGCCGTTGCCGAAGTCGTAAAGCGTTATTGCGCCTACGCCTTCGCCACTAAGTGCGCTGTTATAGCACTTGTATCTGGTATCTAACTGACCAAACTTCTCCTGAATCTTTTGTGTAACCCAGTTAGAACAGCCAACTCCTACACTTATGACGTTCTGGGCAAATGCATCGGCAACTTCGGAAGCAAGCTTTGCAGGGCCAACCTGAATCCCACTGCCAAGCTGCAACCCTGTAGCTATGTCAACAGACGCAATGATGTCGGCACTGCTTGCTTGGTCACCAACAACCATTAATGCATCAAACTTTCCGTCTTTAAGGAACGGGTGAGGGTAATTAGCGAGGTCAAGCGTAGGCTCTGCAACACCGCCGCCTCCGCCAGCAGAATCCGAGCAGTAAGCGCCATAATCCTTATACTGCGCGCAAACTGCAGAGCCGCAGTCAACAACCTTACTCCGAACCACACCGTTCTCACAGTAATACTCGACAACAGACTTGCTGTCAACACAGTACTCCTTATAAGACTGGCCATTGTATGTTACCATGCCCGGAACTTTAGGCAGGAAGCCATTCTCAGCAGTATCCCCTGCGTCAGTGTCCTTGCACGAAGGGGAAGGCTTAACGGTTTCCTGATAGTTCAGAGGAGGAAGGCACTCAACCTCCTCGCCAGTCATTGAAACTACATATACCCTTACGGCTTCCTTAGCGTCAAGGCCTGTGAGGGTTGCAAAGTACCTGTTTGCCCTGCCGTAAGCATCAGGCACCAAGTTTCTCTTTTGGTAAGTCTTCTGGCTGATACAGTAGCTTTTCTCAAGGTTAAACTCGCCAGAAACCTCGACATCGCAGCCAATATAGCCCGTTCCGTCCTTATTGTCAACGTACATCAAAGTGCCAAGGGTCTTGCAGGAAGGCTTAGCCAGCGTAGCCTGTTGCACGCAGGCACCATCTTTGCAGCCGTTTGGACAGTTGTAGTACTCCTCCGCCACAGGCTGTGAGGCATCTCCGCACGAGTACTCTGCAAGCTTGCACTCTGCGCCTATGCAAGATCTAGTCGAGCCTTTTGTTAAATCAACGCAAGAGTCTGTTCTTTTCCAGGCTCCTGAAATTGTGATGCCAGCTAAATAATAATTTTTGCCGCCATCCGAATCTGTGCAAGCGGCAGCAGCCTTTTCGGCAGGTTTAACATAAATCTTAGCGAAAGCCTGGTAATTCGGTGCAGAGTAATAGTCCAGCTCAGCATTTTTTACCGTTACTCCCGTCATATAAGTCCTGCCTTCCTCAGCATAAGCCGTAATTCTGGTTTTAAAGGTATAGCTGGAAGAGCCGCCAGGGCTTATTGCAGGCCTCGGCTCGTTCAGGTTAGGAGGTGCGTCTGCGTATATTTCCGAATCGGCACTTGCACCCCACACGTAAAAGCGGCTTGGCCCGCAAGCTGCGTTATCGTTGTTGGTAACTGTAACTGTGGAGGCAATTTCCTCGTTGCGTTTCCCTTCCTGGTAATCAGGGCTTATCTTTACTGTAGGATTTGCGCGTTTGCAGCCGGCAGGATCGCCTGTAGCCAGCTTCTCGCCAATGGTAAGCGTAACCGAGCGCTTATTATTCTGCAGGTTTGAATCGCCATCCGTCACGGCTGAAACTGTAAAGGTGCACGTGTCAGCCTTCATAGTGGTAAAGCTGAAGTCGTCGCTGACTGCTTCGTCGGGCTTCAAAACGGCTTTGCTTGAGATCTCAGATGATTGTGTTGTTCCGCCATTTTTGCACTCAATAGTGTAATAGAAGGTTATCAAACCGGCGGTGCCATCACCCAAATTCTGAACATTAAATAAAAAATTTATTCCATCCTCAACCTTTGGCTCTTTCGGAGAATAGGTTAAAGAGGTTATGGTAAGGTCAACAGCAGGTGCGGCAGCATTCGGACCTTTGACACACGCGCCATCCTTACAGCCGTAAGGGCACGGATAATTCTTGGCAAGGATTTGGTTATTATCATTACAGTAATTCTCTGTTACAGTTTCCCCATCTACGCAAGTGTCTGTCAGCGTACTTCCCTGGTAAACTGTTTTTCCTTGAACGTAATAGTCCGCTCCGCCATCTGAGTCAGAACACTGAACTGTTGAGCTTACCTGATGACCGGTAAAAGACCCTATGCCGCCGATGCCGAAAACAAGCCTGTTAGCCTTGGAAAGCCACTCGCTTAGGCTGCTTTGCTCGGCAGCAGCTGAAGAGGTAAAAGCAAAAGCAGAAGAAACAATCAGAGCAGCTACAAAAACCGAGAACAGCCTTACATTGTTAATGGCAACAACACCTCTTTGAACATGACCAAAACATCCGCTAGTGTTAGCATACATTTTACTACCCCGGTATTTAAGCTTTTCTGAACAGAAAAACGGTAGCCTGTATTGGTTATTAAATGCAGCGATAACTTCAAACAAAACAGAAGTTACACAAACGGCACCTTTCCCAGCTGCTTCTTGAAATCTTCAATAATGGTCACAGGCTCGGGGTCAACGCCTGTAAGCTTCGCAAGGTAAACGCTTGTAAGGTCTCCAATATGAACGGCAGAGAGGATTCTGGTAAGAAGGTGCTCGCCCTTAATCACAATCTGGGTTGAGGGGATGCCCTTGTTGCCAATGATTTCCCTGGTGAGCCTCATCCTTTCCCTTATCCTCCTGCTATCTGCCTCGTCCTCAAGCACGATTGCATAATAATTGGCATTCAATTTCGTATAGCCGACAAGCTCGTTGTGGTTGAGCTCTGGGAAAGCGTGGCTGAAAGCGTGAACCTTCGCATTCTCGTTAAACTCGCATTTCCAGCGGTAAGCAACGCCAGCCATGCGGTCAGATGAGTAAATTAGAGGCACCTTTCCGACGAGTTTTTCAGCCAGAGACCTGGCCCGGTCCTTGTAGTTTGCCGCTGCTGCCTTCAGCGAAGTAATCGCTGCTGAAACTTCAGCTGAAGGGTCGGGGATAAGCCCGGCATTGTGAAGCACGTTGAGCAAAGGCAGGAACAGGTACGGGATGGCGGCCCTTGGCTGGATTCCGTCCGGCACAGCAACAACCTGCTTGTTAAGCTGCTCGGCCTGCTGCATGAGCTTGCCGCCAGACGTTATGGCAACAATTTTAGCCCCCTTCCTCATTGCAGCCTTGACAGCGGACAGCGTCTCCTCAGTATTGCCAGAATATGAGATTGCAAGCACAAGCGTCCTGCTGTCAGCAAAAGCGGGAACGTCATAGCCCCTTGAAACGTGGACATGCAAACCCGGGGCCTTTTCAGAGCAGTAAACCTTAAGCAAATCCCCGGATATGGCAGAGCCGCCTATGCCCGCAACAACCACCTTGTCAACGCCTTGCACCTTCACGCCAGCGCCGAGAAGCTTAGCCTCGGAGAGGTGCTCGGGAAAGCGCTCAACAAGCGCAATAAAGGAATCAGCAGACACTTTAATCACCAGCTCAAACAATAATAATTCAGTAATAATTGTTTAATGATAACAACAGCGGTCTAAAATCAGCAGAGTCATATATAAATATTGTGATGCAATTCAGGCAACCAGACAAAATAAATCACCACAACGCTTATAAATCGCTCCAAAAATCCTAGCACTATGAATCTTTACTCACAAATCAGCGAGGCGTGGCAGGAGCAGCCGGAGCAGTGGAAAGCTGCTCAGCGGGAAAGGCTAATTAAATGGAGAGCCGAGCCTGTAACGCTCAGGCTGGAAAAGCCGACAAGGCTGGACAGGGCCCACGCGCTTGGCTACAAGGCAAAGCAGGGCTTCATAGTAGTCAGGCAAAGGGTTGACAGGGGCGGAAGGCAGAGGCCACAGATAAGAAAAGTCAGGAAAACATCGCATTCACGGCAAACAAAAATCCTCAGCAAAAACTACCAGCAAAGTCCTGAACTCCTACTTTGCCGGCAAGGACGGAACGCATTACTGGTACGAGATAATAATGGTTGATAAGCAAAGACCTTCTGTTCTGGCTGACAAAAGCATAAGCTGGATAGCAGCCGCTGCCAGTACGAGAAGGGTTTTCAGGGGCCTAACCTCAGCAGCAAAGAGGAGAAGGGGGCTCTACCACAAGGGCACTGGCGCTGAAAAAATAAGGCCAAGCCTGAGAGCGCACAACAGGACAAAGTAAACGCCGCTTCCGCAGCTTCTTTAGAAAAACTTTAAATACTTTGCACTGTATGGTTTAAACCATGAACATCGGAAGGCTTTACTGCACAAGCTGCAACTACCAGTTTGTCCCAAAGACTGACAAGATGCCCACAAGATGCCCGTACTGCGACAAGGATGGAACGCTGGAAAAGGCAACGCAGGCACAGGATTTGATAGACG
>JACPIJ010000045.1 GCA_016188145.1 Candidatus Woesearchaeota archaeon
AGGAAGATATACAATATTTTGAGTCCCTTCTTGGCGGTGATATTGGATTTCTAAAAATAAAATCAATAAGGGTAGTTAAATCAGAAAAGCCTTACGTATACGACTTTTCAGTTCCGGGCTTTGAAAAGTTTTTAGGGGGCAAAGGACCTATCTTTCTTCACAACTCCCTCGATGCATGCGAGGAAGCCAGGATAATTCCCGAGATTATAGTTTCCCTGACCGAGTTCGCTGAAGACAGGTTCCAGCTTGTTGTCGAGGACAACGGGCCGGGCATAGTCAAGGACCAGATACCCCAGGTGTTCGCAAGGCTGCTTTACGGCAGCAAGTTCCACACACTGGCGCAGCGGCGCGGTCAGCAAGGGTTGGGCATAAGCGCAGCAATACTTTACGCGCAGCTCACAACAGGCAAGCCTGCAAGGATAGTCTCAAGGATTTCTCCCAAAAAGCCCGCACACCATTACGAGCTCAGGATTGATGTGCAGAAAAACTTGCCCGAAATACTGAAAGAAGAAGAAGTTACATGGAGTATTGGGCAGGGGAAGCAGAAGGACCATGGCACGAAAATAGAGATGGAGCTAGAAGCCACTTACCTCAAAGGCCTTCAGTCTGTTGACGAGTACCTGAAGCAAACAGCAATCATAAACCCGCACGCGACCATAATATACACCTCGCCAAAGGCTGAGCAGATAATCTATTCAAAGGCGACAGACAAATTGCCGCCATTGCCAAGAGAAATAAAGCCCCACCCGTACGGGGTTGAGATAGGGCTGCTTATGAGGATGCTTTCCTCAACGACAAGCAGGACAGTACAGTCATTCCTAATGAACGAATTCTCCCGCGTTGGGTCAGAAACGGCAAAGGAAATATGCAAGAACGCGGCACTATTGCCCAATCAAAAGCCTTCTGAGCTTGGAAGGGAGCATGCGGAAAAGCTTATTGCCGGAATAAAGGCAACAAGGATAATCGCCCCTCCAACAGATTGTATCTCGCCCATCGGCGAAGAATTAATTGAGAAAGGCCTAAAAAAGGAGATTGCAGCAGAGTTCTACTGCTCCACAACAAGGCCACCGTCTGTTTACAGGGGCAATCCGTTCCAGATAGAGTGCGGAATAGCCTACGGAGGGCAGCTTCCGCACGAGCAACCTGTAACTATCCTGAGGTTTGCAAACAAGGTGCCTTTGCTTTACCAGCAGGGGGCGTGCGCCATAACCGAGGCTGTGACAGAGACCAACTGGAAAACATACGGGCTTGAGCAGTCAGGAAGCAGCATCCCAACTGGTCCTGCCGTGATACTTGTGCACATGGCTTCGGTGTGGGTGCCGTTCACTTCAGAGGCAAAGGAAGCTGTTGCGCATTATCCTGAGATAATGAAGGACGTCAAACTCGCGCTGCAGGAATGCGGCAGGAAGCTGTCCATCTACGTAAACAAGAAGCACCACGCCCAAAGGCAGCTTGAACGCGCAAACCTGTTCGAAGCGTACATTCCGGAGATTTCAGACTCATTGTCATCCATTACAGGCATATCAAAGTCAATGTTGCAGCAAAAGCTCAACTCGACGCTGGGGAAAGAGGAGATACAGGCGCAGTTGGAAGTCAGGATACCGGAGATTGAGGAGGAGATGCGCCTCCCGACAAAACATGACAGAAACAGCGAGGGAGAAGAGGAAGGAAAGCCATCCAAACTGCCCCAAAAAAAGAGGAAGGAGGAACAGAGGAAGCTCAAATAAAGCTCACACTAAGATAAAATGGCTACTAAAGATAAAGCGGCTGCGAAAGAGAAGATAGTCCAGCTCGGGAAAAAGCTTGTGTCTGACATAGAGAAAGGCACAAACCCGAACATAGAAGTGCCAGTCAGGTCGCTAAGCAACATAAGCTTTGACACCAAGGCAAAAACGCTCGTGCTTGGCAGCAAGAAAGCGCAGCGGTTCTTCTTCAACATAGGCCACGTAAGGAAATTCACCCAGACCATCGAGATCGCGAAGATAGCAAAAACGCTTCTTGAGGCAGGCAAGCACGCCAGCCTGAGGGACGTATATTACATGGCAAAAAGGACTATACCGAACACAGACATAAACGTCGTTGACGAACAGCCTGAAACTGACAACGCAATTGAGGACCTCGAGCTCATAACAGACCAAAGCAGGGAGCAGCTGCACATGAACGCAAACAAGATGGGTTCAGTAGCTGGCAAAGTCGTCATCGAGGACAAAGGAGACCTGATTGACTGGGGCAGGCTTGGCTCTGGTGGGTGGAGCATCCCAAGCAACGTCGAGGAAATAGAGTTCAGGAAAGTCACCGGAAAATGCGTCATCTACATGGAAAAGGCAGCAGTGTGGGAAAGGCTCCATGAGGACAAGTTCTGGGACAAGCAAAACTGCATCATAATGAGCTCGCAGGGCCAGACAACCAGGGGAGTGAGGCGGCTGCTGCAGCGGCTGCACAACGAGCACAATCTGCCGGTTTACGTATTGACAGATTTTGACAGCTACGGTATCTACATTTACAGCGTAATCAAGTTCGGCTCAATCGGACTGGCTCACATGGCAGAATCCCTCGCAATTCCTGATGTCAAATTTCTCGGAATAACAGCAGATGACATAAACAATTACGACCTGAAAAAGCACTTCATTAAAATGAAAGACGTTGACCTCGCAAGGCTGAAGCAGATAGCAGATTACGACTGGTTCAAGAACAACAAGGCATGGCAGAGGCAGTTCAAGATGATGAAGGACTTCGGCAGCAAAATAGAGATACAGGCGCTCAGCAGCAAGGGCATTACATTCATTTCTGACACTTACCTGCCCGAGAAGATTAGGAAAAAGGATTTTATAGACTAAGAACCCTTCATTAAGCCTGCTTCTGCAAAGGTTTAAATCCTCACTTAACAGGAGAAGCAGCTAATGCACATAGCCTTCCATAAAATCGAGGTGATTGTTGACAGGCTGATACCGCCTCTCCTTGCCGCCTTGCTCATAGTGATAGTGGGCGAGCTGTTCTTCTCGCACCAGTTTGAGTGGTACAAGCACTACGCAGACTGGTTTGACGGCTTCGTAATACTTGTTTTTGCAACTGACCTCGGCTTCAAATATTCGCGAATTAGGAAGCTGCCCGCATTTGCAAAGAAATACTGGCTTGAAATAATAGCAACAATACCTTTTTTCCTGATATTCAGGCTGTTGGAGTTCTTCAGGATATCAGACGTTTTGGAGGCAGGGCAGGCATTCGCCCATGAAGGAGCTGCTGCAGAAAAGCTTGTGCAGGAAGGCTCAGTCGCTGGAAAAATAGAAAAAGAAGCCGCAATAATAGCCAAAGAAGCTGCAAAAGCAGGAGAGGTGAGCAGGACTGCAAAAATGCTTAACACGTTCAGGGCCATTGGCAGGTTCCCAAGGTTTGTAAGCGCTCTGGGCAGGTCTCCAAGATTTCTGAACGCGCTGCACTTCTTTGAAAGGCCCACAGGCCAGCACCACTGGCACGAGAAAAAGAATATCCGGCAACTGCTGCAACGGCGGCAACGAAGTTAGCGCTTTCTGGTATCGGCTACAACAGCTGTGATTTCAGAGATTTTCAACTATGCCCACCACAACAACACTTTTAAATACGCATTTAGGAATCCAGAACACAAGGACCTGTAGCTCAGCCCGGACAGAGCGGCAGCCTTCTAACGACCTTTTTCCCCGCTGTGGCGGGCAAAAAGCTCGACCAAAAAAGGAAGAAGGAAGCTGAAGGTCGTGGGTTCAAATGACCTTTTTGCTCACACTTGTTCGCAAAAAGCTCAACCAAAAAGGTCGGAAAGTCCCACCAGGTCCGCTGCGCACGTAGCCAAGCGGTTCAAGGCGATCGCCTGCAGAGCGATTATTCGGGAGTTCGAATCTCCCCGTGCGCTCTTTTTTGCCTTTGCAACCATAATGTGAGGGATGGGATTTGAACCCATGCGTATGGCCTCGCCATAACTAGATTTCCCGCCCCGGCTTGAGTTTGACCCTTGGTTTAAGTCTAGTCCGTTCAGCCAGACTCCGGCACCCTCACGTAATGCGAGCGCCAGGATTCGAACCTGGGTTGGTGACCTCGCCACAACCGGTCCTTAGCCGGTTCCGTTCGACCACTTCGGCACGCTCGCATAGCTCTCGCTAACTTGATTTTCAGCATTCTATTGAAAGATCTAGTAGAGTTTTATCTTGCGCCAAAAGTCAAAACAAGTTAAATCAAAGATATTTTTGGCAGTAACTCTATTAGAACACTAACAATGAAATGGGATTCAACCTCAGTGTGATATACTGATCTGCCATAAACCGACAGAAGAACACCGTGATATAAATATTTTATGTTTTTGCAGAAAATTATGTGCTCTTATTTTCTTTTCGCAAGCTTCGGAATTACCTTGTAAGCCGTGATTGCCGCAACGATTGTCACGAGCCAGAATGCTGCCGGTTTTATCACCCTAAACACAAGGCCAAGGAAATTGAGGACAACCACAGCTGCCAGAATCAAACTGAGAACCTTCGGAAGATTCATTGCCGCTTCTTCTCCTCCTTTTCTTTTGCCTCAGCCCAAACCCTTTCCTCTTCCTCAAGCGTTACCTTCCTGCCTGTGACAAGGAAGGGCTTTCTCCGCTTCATCTTCTCAAGGACGCTTCTGATTGAGTCCTCGGGCTTGAACCAGCCTTGTTTCTCGGCTATGAGCATGACCATAAGCGTATCCCAGAACAGGTCACCAAGCTCTGCCTTCAGGTTCTCACTGTCGCCCTTACCAACAGCTTCCTGCACTTCATCGGCTTCAGAAGCAAGCTGGGTAGAATAGCTCTTTACGGTTTGCATGTTAGCCCAGGGAGACTCGGCAAGAGCCTTCTTTGCCAGCTTCATGAACTCTTCCAATTCCTTTTCCATTCTAATCACTTTTTGGTCAAGCTACTGTCGGCATCAGCCGACAGAAGGTTTAGTGGACTCGGCGGGAATCGAACCCGCAGTTTCATCCCCTTTCGTTTTTTGGTCGAGCTTTTTGTTCGCTTCAGCGAATAAAAAGGTCGAATGCGAAGGATGCGTCATGCCGTTAGACCACGAGCCCAAACTAAGAACAAGCAACTTTTAACGCCTTTAAAATACTTTCTCAACTGATGCTGCAGCAGCTGCGAATTTCAATCACGCGCAATAAAAAGAATCAGCTCGCGATGTAAAGGACGTCCTTGTGCGTTTTTTTGCCGTTGTGGTCAAGCATTTGAATCTCTTCCGCCTCGGCATCACCGCCAATGAACAATTCGTCAGCGTCAGAACTTTCCTCCGCATAATCGTCATAATCCTCGACGGGTTCGCGCTTGTCAGCCGGCAAGAACCTTTGGTCTTTCATGAAAAATCAATCCACCTTTTTTGTCAAACGTTGAAAAAACGCTGACAAAAGTCAGTCAGAGGTTATTTATATGCTTTTGGATAATGTTTTTTTGTGAATTTTCAGAATTGCCGTTAATGCAACCTCTTTTTGATACTTGTGATTATAAAATTTATAAAATATAAGCAGCGCTTTTTGTAGAACTGCAGAAGAATCGTGTTATTGCAGGAAACGACTTAGAAATATGTTAATGAGTTTTAGCATGGCCTTATGGGCTTTATACTCCCTTTGCCTTTCTTACTTTCACAAGCCTTGTAAGATATCCTGCTACGGTATTCCTGAGCTTCGCAGAAAAAACTGAAACGTGCTTGGAAACGAGAAGCTTGTTTTCAGAGAAATCCTCGCTGAACTGGCCGGGGTATTTGCTGAGGAGCTGCTCGGTCACCCTTTTTATCAGCTGAGTTTTTATCCTTCCCATTCAGTTCACTCACTTCTTTTCTTCCTTCTTCGCTGCAGTTGCAGGTTGTGCTGCGCCGGGCTGCGCAGCTGCCTTTCCTGCCTCAGCAGGCGCACCTGTTGCTCCGGCTGCCGCTGTCACTGGGAGGAGTTCCTCAATAATCTTGGTTGGTATGGCTGCCTCAACAAGCTTTGCCTTTATTTCGCCACGAGCCTTTCCTGCCATGGAGTCAATAATGAGCTTGGCCTTGGCAAGGAATTCGCCCCTTCTCTTTTCGATTTCCTCAGCGAGCTTCTTCCTTTCCTCTTCAAGCTCCTTGAGCTCGGCTGCCGTGAGCTCTGTCTTTTCCTTTGCAATCTCTTCAGAGAAGGCGCCATCGTTTATCATCCTGATGGACTCAAAAGCGGGCTTTCCCTCAACCAGTATGCCCATGGAGTTGCAAGTGCCAATTATTTCCTTAACCTTTGACTTCAGCCCCTTGCCAAGAAGCTGCGATTCCTTCATCTTTGCAATTTTGATTATCTGCTCTATCCTTAAATCAGCCACTTTGTCCATCAGCGGGTTGCTTGAGCCCTTCTCTATGCCTGCTTCTTTTTTTACAAGTGCGCTCGCAGGAGGAGTGCCTATGGCTACGGTGAAAGCCTTAGTGGAAGTGTCAACAGAAACCTTTACTGGAACCTGCATGCCGGCGAACAACGTGGTTTTCTTGTTTATTTCAGAAACAACCTGGCCAACATTCACTCCCAATGGCCCCAAGGCTGGCCCTAACGGAGGTGCCGCACTGGCTTTTCCTCCTTCAACAAGCGCTTCTACCGTCTGGGTTGGCATGAGAATTGGGAACAAGCAGGGGCTTTAAATAGGTTTCTATGAACTATGAACTTGAGAAGCTTCAGTCCTCCTGCTGCTGGCCTGCCTCGCCTTCCTCTGATTCCCTTCTGATGACCTTTACAGCGTCCAATTTCAGGGTAATCGGGATTGGGACGGCTGACTCAAGAAGCTCAACAACTACTTCCTCCTTTGTCTTGTCAATCCTGGTGACCTTAGCCTGTGAATGCTTGAAGGCCGCGCCGCTTATTATCTCAACAATGTCGCCCTTCTGGATGTTGACTTCGACCTTCTTTCCTGGCTCGAGCATGTGCTCAATCTCCTCGTATGAGACTTCCTTATCGAGAAGGCCCCTGGCATAAGGGACCCTGAAGGCGGCCTGCTCTGCGTCCTGCCTGTCCTTTGCCTCCATAAAGATGTAGCCCCTCATACCGTGAGGGTGTATAAGCGAGTAAACGCCAAGCTTTTTCTTCTTTGCATTGGAGGTTATGAAGTCCATCACCTGCTCTTCCCGGTTTGCGGTTGTGCGCAGGGCAAAGATAAAAGGCCGCACAGAGCTTTCAGCAGCAGGCTGGGATGCGGCCGCGGCTTTACGCTCCTCCTGCTCTTTCCTTTCTTTTTCTGCTTCCTGCCCCTTCTTCAGCGATGCTTCGAGAAGCTCATCGGGTGATTGTTCCTCTATGTTCAGGTCCAGCTCGTCATCCTGCTTTTCAACATTTTCATCAGCAGCATCAGCCATTCAGCATCAACCAACCATTCATTGAAAAAATTACTGGAAAATCATTTTGTTAATCATGTTCAGGGCAAAGCCGATCAAGCCTATCAGGGCAATGCCTATGCCCGAGACCTTGACAACAGTAATAAGCTCTGCTTTCGTCGGCTTCTTCGTCACGGTCAAAACCCTCTTGCACTCCCACGCAAAACTTTTAAGTTTTATGAAAACGCCCACAACCATTTTGCTGCCTCTTTAACCCCCTAACTAACGCCTTTTTAAACCTTGCCTCAAAACGCGCCAAAGGCGCATCAAAAAGTCGCTATGCTGCACAGGATAAGGAGCCCTTTTTTAAAGCTTGCGGTTTTTGGGACTATTAAGTTCGGGACTTTAAAACAGAAACCAAATCATGAGTAAATGTATTATTGCTGTTGGGACAACGAATACTTTTGTCATTAAGCGCCCATCGGCATCTTGTGCTTTGTAAATAATTCCGAGCAAGATTAGAATACCGAGCCAGATTGAATAAAACAGAGTTTCTCGTATTAACATGGCGAAAAAGAAGGCTGGAATGCTGAAAAAACAACAAGAGAAAGTGCCGAGATTTAAATCGTTCTGTGTTCTTTGTTCTGGTGTAGCTCCACACGTACTATCGTAACATCGTGGTTGTCCTCTGCCGTGACTATGACTCCATTGACTCATTCTGTATGTGATGATGTTTGTTCTTTTTAATCCTTATTGCTTTTTACCTTTAGTGCTTGCAGTAATAGTGTTTCCCATCTGTTGCTGCTTTGCTCCCGAAAGTATTTAATACTAGTTCTACCTTTAGTAGTAAAAAATACTACCAAAGGTGGTAAAGATGCTGAAGGCCGTGAAAATACCTGAAGAAGCTTATAGAGACGCAAAAAGGCTGGGAAGGGTGCTTGAAGAGGAAAAAACCCTTACAGGAGTTTACAAAGTCACACTTTCCTCCGCCATTAGTTTTGCACTAAACCGAACACTTGATGAGATAGAAAAAAAGAGAAGGTTCAGGGCTGCTGCCGGCGGATGGAAGGATGTCGACACGGATAAGATGATAAAAGAGATTTACGAAGGTAGAAAAACCGGTACAAAATGGGATATCAGCTTTGATTAAGGGTGAGTTCAGGTGTACATTGTTGATACAGATGTTTCGATAGAGTATATGAGGGGCAACCCTTCGGCCATCGAGTTGCTAGAGTCACTTGACGACCTTCACCTGACAACGATAACCATTGCCGAACTCTTCTTTGGTGCTTACAATTCCCAAAAAGCGGCAAAAAACCTGCCCACTTTATTCAATTATGTCCAAAGGTTTAGCAAGCTGACAATGCAGCTCTGGGATGCCATCAGGTTCGGCAAAATCAAGGCAGAACTAAGAAAGAAAGGCACAATGGTTGGTGATGCAGACATCATAAACGCTTCAATGGCATTATCCTACGGCTTTACCCTCATAACCCGGAATGTCAAAGATTATGAAAGAATAAAAGGGCTAAGAATACTAAAATTGCAGTAAGATCAATCCACGAACTCTATTCCGAGCTCGTTTTCCATCTCTTTTTTCTGGACAGCGAGCTTCTTGGCGCCCAGAATCTGGGCAGACTTGACGCCTGTTACAATGAGCATCGCCCTTACAGTCCTTGCAAGGTCCTCATAGATTTGGGCTCCCCAAATCACTCTGGCATCGGCATCCAGCTTTTGGCTGACGGTCTCAACAACCTTCCTTGCTTCTTCAAGTGTCATGTCAGGACCGCCTGAGATGTTGATTAATGCTCCTGATGCGCCTGAAGTGTCAACGTCAAGCAGCGGGTTGTTAATGGCTTTCTCAACAGCCTCAACAGCCCTGTTCTCCGAGTCGCTTTCCCCGACGCCTATAAGGGCAACTCCTCCGCCTCCCATAACAGCGCGGATGTCCGCAAAGTCGAGGTTGATTAGGCCAGGCTTGGTAACGAGCTCAGCTATGCCCTTCACAGCATTTGTGAGTATCTCATCAGCAACCTTGAAAGCTGTCAGCAGCGGAAGGTCCGGGGCAAGCTCAAGAAGCTTGTCGTTCGGGATTACAATGAGCGTGTCAGTGATTTCCTCAAGCCTTTCTAATCCGTTCATTGCGTTATCATACCTTCGGTTGCCTTCCATGGAGAATGGCAGAGTTACAACCCCAACAACAAGGCAACCCAGCTTTTTTGCAATGTCCGCAACCACAGGAGCCGAGCCAGTGCCCGTTCCCCCGCCAAGGCCGCATGTGACGAACACCATGTCAGCGCCTGCCAGTGTTTCCTTAATCTCGTGCTCAGTTTCCTTGGCAGCTTCCTCGCCAATCTTCGGGTCAGAGCCGGCCCCGAAGCCGTGGGTGAGTTCCTTGCCAATCAGGATCTTCCTGTCAGCAGTTGTGTAAAGCAGGTCCTGGGCGTCTGTGTTGATGGCTATCGTTTCAGCACCCACAACGCCCACTTCAGAAATCCTCGTTACCGTGTTGTTGCCTGCTCCTCCACAGCCAACAACCTTTATCGTTGCCCTATGCTTTGAAAGGAGCTGCTCAAGCTCGGCATCTGCCGTGTTTGTCTTGCTTAGCGACCTTATTGTATCTTTGGTTGAAAGTATAACGCTCCCCATAAACAAGCCCCTCTTCACAAACGCGTAAACGCGTAAAAACGCAGCCTTTCAAACCCCCTTACTACTATTTATATTTTGTCGTTCAGGAAAAACAATGCAAAAAAGCTTTTTGTTTTATTGAGTGACGAAACCAAAAATGAAAAGTTCTTTGTCCGAAGCCCTATTGGCAACATGTCAGACTACACTGGCTCTCAGGAAGCTTTAAATAAACACGCGAACCGTAGAAGCGGTATGAATAATGCGATGTTTAAACTGGTTTTTGATGACGTTATGGTTAAGCAGCTCAAAAAGGCAGCTAAGAATAGTCAGGTAAAGCAGATACTGACAAAGATGCTGGACAAGATAGAGGAGTTGGGCCCAGATGCCGGCAAGTTGTTGGATTCTAAGCTTTTCATATATGAGGTGAAGAGCAAGCACCCGCCAATAAGGCTTTACTTTAAGCATAACCTCAGCACTAACGAGATTTACGTTTTCGAGTACGAGGCAAAAACAAGCGAAAAAGAACAGCAGAAAACCATTGGCAAGATAAGGAAAAAGGCCTCAGAAACCTAAATCCTTCCTGCTTAACTTTTTACCTTTGGATATGTTTTCCTCAAATTCAAGAAGCCGCTGGTATATTCTAGAATCCTTCAACAGCTCCAATTCCTGCTTCATTCGCTCAAATTCCTCTTTCAACAGAGTGACTGTTTCTTGTGCCATAAGGGCAGATTGCGCATCGGACTATTTAAGATTTGCTGTTTTTTTTTGCCCCAAAAAATGCCTCGTTAAGGCATTCGCTGCTGCTGCGTTTCCACGGCACTCGCTGCCGCTGCCGCAACATCTGCTTTTTGTTCCTTGTTTGCACCCTTCGCAGTTGCATCAGCTGCCTTGACAGTGAAAGAAACCGCATTCAGCTCAGTTATGGCTGACTTCAGCTTTCCCTCAATGTCCTTTTTCATCTGCTCAGGAACCTCCTGCGGAAATTCTATTGCTGCGCTGCCTTCACTTACAGAAACGTTAACGGCATTAATGCTTATTCCTATGAGCCTGAGTATTGCCCTGACTTTTTCAGAAACATCTGTAACAATCCTTTTAACAGTGGCAGTGTATTCAAGCTCCTTTCCTGACAGGGGATGGTTGAAGTCAACAATCGTTCTCCCTCCGGTAACGGTCCTTACTGTTCCGACTACGCCGTCAATGTTAACCTGCATGCCAGGAAAAGGAGTCATCTGCTGCTGCCTGAACTTTGCCGTTGAAACGAGCTGTATAAGCTTGGCGTTTTTCCTTCCGAAAGCCTCCTCAACCGGAAGCCTGAACGTATAGGCCTTTCCAACCTCCTTTCCGACAAGCTGCTTGTCCAAGCCAATAAGAAGGTGCCTCTTTCCAATGCACACAACAGCTGGCCCGTATGCTACGCGCTCGTCAAAGATGCCTTTCTCCCTGGCAACTTCCGCAGAAGTTGTGTCAAAAATCTCTCCTGTCTCGGCAATCTTGCCAGTATAATCAAGCTCAACAAAGTCACTTTCCTTTATCGTTGGTGCTGTTGCCACAGCTGTTGCAGTATTTGCAGCATTACCTGTTGCCGCCATGTCAGTAGCCATAAAGAATCCGAAAATTTGGAGGGTTTAAAAAAGTTCTTGTTTTTGTGCAGACAGGCTAATTTGTGTCGTTCAATTTTGGAGAGAGGCCAAATTGGGAAGATGCTGTTTGAGGGTTGTAAAGGGGCAGGCCAAATGCTTCGTTAGTCCTATTTGCATTGCTTGCCTTCCCGCCTTTGGCAGAGTTACTATGCTTACTGGCTAAGTGACTTTCCACGATTTCTTTCTCCACTGTCCTTCTGGCTGGGGTGCCTACAAGCCCGCCTGCTGCGTTGAGTATTCTCCTGTAGCCTTGGAAATTAGCTGCGAGTTCCCTGAAAATCTCCGGTGCGTCTGTTCCGCTTATGACAGTCTGCTTTGATGCAATATCAAATGCTGCTGAGCCCCACGTATCAAAATATCGTACATCAACACCTTTCTTCCTCTCACTAGCCAGCAGCAGGTCAGGAAAAACACCCGCTACAAAATAGGCATACCTTCCGCATTGGGTGAGAATATTTAAAGCGTAGCCCTCTCCCATTACTTGCGTATACCTCTCAATATCTAATACTGCACTGCCAACAAGCCATAAGCCCTTCCTTCCGTCCTCGCGAACTTCTGGAAAAAGGGCGTCAATTCCAAGCTTTGAAGGGACAGCTGACGCAAGCTCGTTAAGTATGCGGATATCCGTTACACCTCCGCGAGTATAACCGACTGCAATTATGACTGTCTGCATGAGACTAGTAAAGTCCTGTGGGCTAAACTTCCTGAAGCCTTGTGTGCCCTCAAGGACAACATCCAAAGTCCCCTGAACAGCCTCCTTTGTTGTATGAGAATCAGGATTTTTTCCGATAGAAGTTTTAACAGCGGTTAAGGAATCTTCCAAGAACTCAGAACTCTTGCTCATGCAAAAACTAATTTGAAACAGGACTTATAACCTTTTGGTATATATTCCTATTATGCTAGCATGATGCGCAGCTTTTCTTCACAGCTTCAACAATCTTCTTAGCTATCTCTTCCGGGTTTGATTTCGTCGTGTCAATGACAAGGTCGTACTGCTTTTCATCGTAAGGATTAAGGCCGTAGTACTTCCTGTAGCGGAGCTCTTCGCTTTTTCTCCTCTTTTTTATCGCTGCCAATGTAGCTTCCGGGGTTGTGCTTTCCTTCTCCACTTTTCTGCCCGTTTTTTTGCTCTTGATATCGCTGAAAACCCTCTTTGCAGCTGCCCCTTCCTCAACCATCAGGAAAACCCTGAACGACTGAGGAATGAAATGGTAGGCAAGCCTTGAGTCAATGACAAAGTTATCCTCGTTTTTCCCCAGCTGGATGGTGCGCCTGTCCAGTTCCCTGTCTATGCTGCGGTCCTTCTCTGCAATTCTGCCCAGCTCAAGCAGGGAAACCCCTCTTTTTTCAGCAATCTCCCTCATGAAATCACCTGCGGAATTGTGCCTGAAGCCGAGCTTCTTCGCAACCAGCTTTGCCACGGTGCTCTTGCCAGAGCCGGGAACGCCGGAGATGGTTATTATCATGCATTTAGCTGCGGTAACTTACTTTTTAAAACTATTCTTTGGTTGGCTTGAACCTTTCAACAACGTTTTTAAATCAGTAAAGGGTTTGTTAAAAAAGAGTGTACAAGCTAACTACGAGAAGCAAAAAGGCTGAAAAACAGTTTTACTCAGTTCTTAACTCAAGGCCAGACGTGCCTGAGAAATTAGAGAGACTGAAGAATGACCCAAGAAGGGAACTAGACGCGCACAAGCTTAAAGGAAAGCTTGAAGGCAAATGAAGCTGTTCTTTGGGAGGAGATATTAGGATGATCTACGAAATTGATGATGTTAATAAAGAAATAGTTGTCGCGGCAGCAGGTTCCCACAAAATCTACGGATGAGCTTTAAGCTCCCAAGTCTTTACGCCCTTTTTCTTAGCATCGTCACTTTCCCTAATGGCCGCCATCACCTCGGCGTTCCTGAGTATGCCCACTTCCTCTAGCAGTTCCTCGTATTCCTTTTTCGGTATCTGCACCATTTCCTGTTCCATAACCCTACTTCTCCCTTTACTTCTTTTTAAATGTTTTGCCGGATTGACAGTTTTAAGTTAAGTGTCAAAGCCGACTTTTGTCCTGCAGACTTCACTTCTCTCTCCTACGGTTACCGTTGGGAGAAGAAGTGAACCCAAGCGGCGCTTGGGCAAAGTCGGCAACAAATGTACGTAACTTGACACCATCTTAAAAGATGGGACGCCGCGGGCGGGACTTTCACCCTCCTAGGCTGAGTTTTGCACCCGCATGAGAGTTGGGACCCTCACCGGCTTCTGAGACCGGCGCAGAGACTCTTTCTGCATCCGCGGCAGCCCCACAACTCTTTTATTTTTAGTCTAGATAACTTTTGCCCAAGAAAATTTGAAAATTTACCGTCGTTATCGAATGAATTTTGATAGCAGCCGTAAACTTTTTCAAAAAATTGAGGATTTTTTGAATATTTTTCAATACTTCTGAAATTTTTTTGCTGCAGAATCAAATAAAAACGAAAGTGTTAAATATTAGTTATAGCTGTTCGTTAAAGCAATGAGGGTTGGGATCCTTTAGGCAGGGACTGTTTCTGCCTTTTTTTTCTTTTTTACGTTTTTAAGTCATCAAAAAGCCGGATTTGTGTATATGAACGGTTATAAGAAATTTCCGTGTATAATACTAAACGGGAGACAGCCGCAATTATCTAACCGTAGCTGTTTTTACAACTATTTCAAAATCGTTGGGTTCTATACCAAAATCGCCTAGTGGATATATGACCGAACCTCTTTGCGGTTCTAAATGAGATTTTTCCGGGTTGCACACTCCAAATAACACAGTTTCGTAGCCAGAAGAATTAAAATGGTTCAATAATTCTCTTACAGGAATGCATTCTCCATCGTGGATGTGTGCATACCAACCCATTTCATCATTCTGATTTCCATGACCTTCAAAAGCAACAACTCTTGCTTTCTGCAATAAATCACTTACATCTCCGTGCAATCCCTTTGGCCACATTCGGTGTAGAATATATTCTAAAGATTCATCTGCAAATTCCTGTGGTGTTGGATACTCAGGACGAAATCGTGGAACCTGTGTGGCGTAATCTCCCCAATACTTGCAATAAATTTCTTGAGTCCAATATACATCTGAATTAATAGACTTAGCTGTTGCGCCTCTAAATCGAATCAGTTTCAAACCGTTTAATTCAATGACTTCGAAATCTTTTTCTTGAGTCATAGCTTATGGGAGTAATTTAATATTTTTAAGCTTATCTATAAGTTTTGCCGGTGGGGGTGGTGGTATCCATAACTTCTAATTTTGGCACGGAAATTCTCCTTCGGTCGCCTCTGATGAGGTCTTACAACAATGATTGCGTTAAGTTGTCGGCAGAAATGTTATATCAATCCTTCTCCATCAGTATCTCAATAACTTTCGCATATGCCGGTCTTGTGATGAACACTCCAACTGACATGCCTATGATTGTTGTGAGGGCAAACCCCCTCAGCAGCCCGGCACCTACCGCAAATAATGGCAGCATGGCAACAACCAAGGTGAGGTAGGCACCGAAAATTACGGCAAAGGCTGATTTCAGCTTCTCCTTCCACGAAAATATCCTCCTCTGCTCGCCTTTCAACGCCTCATCTGTTATGATTATCTGGTCATTTACTCCAGTGCCCACAGCTGCAATTATTCCAGCAATAGCTGCCAAATCGATTGTCCAGCTCAGGAAAGGCAGCAGCGAGGCAAAGCCCAGCATTATAAAGATTTCGAGGAGGCTTGTGCACATTACAGGTACGGCTATCTGCAGCTTCCTGTAGGCAAACAGCAGTATTCCAACAACAAAAAGGATTGCAACCAGCCCGACTTTCAGTGCGTTTCTCAGGAACTGCTCGCCAAGTATTGGCGAGATGGAATCGGTTCGGACAATCTCAAGCTTGACTGGCAATGAGCCGGTAATTAGAATGGTCTGGAGCCTTTTCATGTTGTTTATGGCATTGGCCGTTGCAGCCTTCTTGCCCGAGCCCGAGCCGCTGCCTGATATGCTGATTCCGGTGACAGCATTGCCCTTGAGCTCCTTGCCTATCTGAAGCTCGTCCACAAGCTCATCATCAAGGTACAGCTGCAGGGGCTGGCTGAGGTAATCACCAACAACAGCAAGCTTTCCTGTAGCAGCTGCCTGCTTTGCAGCCGCCTCCGGGCTTAGCGAAATCGTGAAGTAAAACCTGCAAACAGTTTCAGAAGATGAGCCCTGGAAACACCCTCCTGACTGGAAATCAATGCCTGAGCACTGGGCGCTCCTGCACACGTCAGTTACCTCATTGCCCGTGAAAACAGTTTCATTGGCTATTTTTGCCTCAAACTTTCCCTGCCGGGCTATCAGCTGCCTGACATCGTCCTCATCTGCGCCTGCCACTTCAACGATTATGAACCTGCTGCCGGAAAGGTCAGACGCATCCCTCACAACAACATCGCTCAGCCCAAACAAGTTCAGCCTCTTGTTCATGTTAGCTATGACAAGCTCAAGGTCCTCCCTTGGCAGTTCGGTCTCCGGCTTGAGCATTACCCTGGCTCCGCCCTGGAGGTCAAGGCCAAGCCTGAGGTTTGTCTTTGGCGCGTTGGCAACCTTCAATCCCAGGTCAGCAACGCCCACAACCTCCTCAACTGTTTTGTTGGCAAGGACGTTCTTCGTCTCATTTGTTGTTGCATTGACAATAACGGTTTTTTCTTCCAGTTCGGGCAATACCCTGATGTTAACCTCAGGCTTCACGGTAAGGCGGTAAAACGCCTTATTTGTCTCAAAAAGCAGGGTCTGGTTCACCTCAAGCCCGGAAACAGCATCGGCATAATCCGCAACAGCCCTTATCTTCCGGCCGTCAATGGCGATTATTGCCTCTTTTGCTGCAAGCGCCGCGCCTTCGGAGCTTCGCAGGCCTGCATCGTAAGCAGCGCTGCCTTTTTCAATAGACCTGACAACAACCCCCTCCCTCCCAAGCGAGAATGGAATTCCTGTTGAGTAAACCGCTATGAGAACTGCCAGGATTACAATTACAACCCTGGGATTCGTCACTATCCTCCTAAGCTTGCTCTTCGCTGCCATTTTTAGTCACATTTAATCATGCCATTCCGCGCTTCTCAAGATACCACCTTAGCAGGCCTGCATTGGTTATCCATGTATGCACCAGATCAAAGACCAGGCCAACGCTGAGTATGAACATTATCTGCTTTATAGTTTCTGACTCGGCGAAGAAATAGCCTGCCACTACGGCAAACAGCCCTGTAAGCGTCATCATTACGCCTGTCTTTACGGCAGACCTTATCCTGTCAAACAGCTTAAGGTCTGTGCCCTTCAAGGCCCTCATGGTGAGCAGTATGTCAGTGTCAACAGAATAACCCACCAGCATGAGGAACGCCGCGAGGCCGGCAGCAGACAGGTGAATGCCCATCAATGAAACGACAGCCAGTGTGCAGATTATGTCAACAAAAGCAGTCCACACAACAAACAGCCCGGGAAGCAACACCCACCGGCCTGCAACGATCTTGAAGTAAGCAAATACGGTAAGCGCCATAAAAACAAATGCCAGCAGCAAACCCTTAATAAGCTGCCTGAAAAAGCTCTCGCCAAGGGAAGCCCCAATCCTCTGGACAGTAAAGTCATCCTTTGCAATGCCCAGTCTGCCGCTGAGAAATCCTGACAGGCTCTCAATGTCTGGGTCTGACTGCATGCCTGCTTCCACAACAAGGCCTATGCTGCTTCCAAGCTGCGTGAGCTTCCTTACAGAAACGTCAAATCCGGGGAACTGCTGGGCAAGCTCTGCCTCAAGGGCAATGTCATCGCTGAAGCCTGTAATAGCAGAGATACTTACACCTCCGCTGAGGGAGATGTCCTTCTTGAAGAAGCTGCCTGTAGAAGAATAAGACATAAGCAGAACAACAACTGCGGCGATTATCACCGCTGCCGGTATTATGAGAAGTTTCTTGTACTGCTTGTCGTAAATGTTGACTATCAATTCTTTTAGTGATGCAGCAGGTGCAGAAGCAAATGCGGACTTTTCGCTTCCGCCGTCCTTCTTTTGCGGCTGCTGGTGGCGCTGATGCTGCGTATGGTGCTGTGGCTTGGCTTCTTCCTTTTCCCAATTCGCCTTTACTAGGCGAATGGGCCCAGTCGCGAAAGCGACTTGGGTTTCTTCAGGTTTGGTTTCAACAGAAGCGTCAGAATTCTGAGATTGCTGTGGCTGCTGCGGCTCTTCGGACATAAAAAGCAAGGATTAGCGGATGTTTAATAAATTTATCGGAAACTTACCTTTTTCTTACTGATCCAGCAATAAGCGTTACATCTGCCATTTTACTGCACCTTAACCCTGTACTTCTTCTCAATCGCTGCCCTGATGAGGCCGTAGTAAAGGGGCGAGGGCTTTTCGAGCCTGGACTTGTATTCCGGGTGAGCCTGGGTTGCTGTGAAGTAAGGATGGCTGGGCAGCTCGATGAATTCCACAAGCCTGCCATTGCGCGAGCTGCCTGAAATGACAACGCCGTTCCTTTCCAGAATCGAGTGATATTTTGGATTTACCTCGTACCTGTGCCTGTGCCTTTCAACAGCTACGTTGGACTTGTATAAATTAGCTACCAGAGTGCCTTTTTTGAGCTGGGCTGTTTCTGCTCCCAAGCGCATTGTGCCGCCAAGCTCCTTGACTTTCTTCTGTTCAGGAAGAATCATTACAACCGGATGAGGCGTTTTCGCATTAACTTCTGTCGTGTTGGCATCCTTCAGGCCGCACACGTTCCTGGCAAACTCAACAACTGCAAGCTGCAAGCCGAAACAAAGCCCCAGGAATGGAACGTTTCTCTCCCTGGAGTACTTTATTGCAGCAATTTTGCCCTCAACGCCCCGAGAGCCGAACCCGATTGGCACAACGATTGCGTCCATGCTGTGAAGGGCAGAGTCAACAGTCAGCTTCCCTTCCTCAAACTCCGTTGTTTCAACGAATGTTATGTCAACGCCGCAGTTAAGATTGGTAGCTGCATGCCTCAAGGCCTCAATAAGGCTTGCATAAGAATCGTTAAGTGCGGTATACTTGCCGCAGATTGCAACCTTAACCCTGTACTTTGGCGCTTTTATGCTGGAAATCAGCTTTCTCCATTCTGTGAGGTCCTTTTGCGGAGTGAAGCTGAAGCGCTTTGCGAGCAGCGCCAAAAGCCCCTGTTCCTCGAACATTATCGGCACTTCATAGATTGTTTCAATGTCCTTGCCTGAAATCACAGCCTCTTCTGGCACATCGCAGAACAGGGCAATCTTTTGCTTTGACTCCTTTGTCAGCTCTTCCTCGCTCCTGCCTATGATTATGTCAGGCAGTATGCCCAGTGACCTCAAAGTCTCAACATCGCGCTGTGCCGGCTTTGTCTTCTGCTGGCCAATGCTCCTGACAAACGGCACATAGCTCAAATGGACATAAAGTATGTTATCATGGCCGACCTCCTTCTTCAGCTGCCTGGCCGCTTCTATAAACCATGAGTTCTCGATATCGCCGATGGTGCCCCCAATCTCAATGGTAACGACATCGGCGTTCTCAGCCTGGGCAATGTCCATCCATTTTGCCTTTATCTCATTGGTTATGTGGGGTATAACCTGCACGGTTTTGCCAAGGAACAGCCCCTGCCGCTCCTTTCTGATGACTGAATCAAAAATCTTCCCTGTCGTAAGGTTCCATTCCTTCTTGCAGTTTATGTTCATGAACCTCTCATAATGGCCAAAGTCCATGTCCACTTCTCCGCCATCCTCAAGCACAAAGACCTCACCGTGCTCGAACGGGTTCATGGTGCCGGGGTCGACATTAATATATCCGTCGCATTTTATTGACACAACCTTAAAGTTCCTTGAAAGAAGCTTTCCTATGGAGGCAGTGGCTGTGCCCTTGCCTATGCCAGAAACAACGCCGCCGGTTGTGATTATCCACTTGGCAGCTTTAGTTGCCATACCCTTTGCCGAGCCACCAGAAGAAACTGATGACTGCCGCTGCTGCAAAACTTTTCTTTTCTTAGCAGCTTTCTTACTCGGCATATAAGGACGTAGCGGTAAGTTGTATTTAAACGTTTCTTACCACTTCTGGAAAACTATTTAAAGCGCATCGAAAACCGAAAAACGGCGATTTTATGGCTGATGGAAAAGCGAAGGGAACAAACAACGTTGTTGCAAAGGGCAGCAGGGTTTCGGTGGAGTACACGGGCACGTTTGACGACGGCACTGTCTTTGACACAACAGACGGCAGGAGCCCCATAGCGTTTGTTACAGGCAACGGGGAAGTAATAAGGGGCTTTGACGATGCCGTTATTGGAATGAAGAAAGGCGAGCAGAAAACCATTAAGATAACGCCTCAGGATGGCTATGGCGAACGCGATGAAAGGCTGCTGCAGCAGGTGCCAAGGAGCGTGTTCCCTGCAGAGATGAAACTCGACAGGAACATGGGCTTCAGCTTTAGAGCTCCACAGGGGCAGATGATGCACGCAACAATCACTGGCGTCAGCAGCGATACTGTAACCCTTGACATGAACCACCCTCTTGCAGGGAAAAACCTGGTCTTTAAGCTGAAGGTTGTTGACATCAACCAGCCGGAAAGAAGCTGAAAAATGAAACACCAACAGCTCGGCAATACACTTGTTCTGCTGCTCTCAACAGGAGAGAGAATAATAGAATCAGTAACGGCGTTCTGCAGGGAAAAAAGCATCTCCGCTGCCCAATTCACCGCAATAGGCGCTGTGAAAGAGGCTGAGCTTGGATTCTACAACCTTGCGACAAAGGCATACAAGTGGAAAAAAGCCGAAGCCGAGCTTGAGATTGACAGCATTATCGGAAACGTCGCATTATTTGAAGGCGAGCCGCTTGTGCATGCGCACGCAACCGTTTCTGACAACGAAATGCATGCCTTTGGAGGGCATTTGAAAGAAGCTGTTGTCGGGGCTTCATGCGAAGTTTTCTTGACGCCGCTGCAGGGAAAGCTCGAAAGAAAATATGATGATACGACCGGGCTTAAGCTTATCCATTTTGACTGAGCATTAGTTTTAACTGCGCCGGGTTCGGGGTCGAACCTATGGCATGGGCTTCTGCATGACTTAAACCTGATTTTTGCAGTGCTAATGCTTGCGCGTTTTTCCGGTATATTGTTTTGGGCTCGTAGGCCCAGCCAGCCTCAAGGCGCTGCGCTTCCTTTTTTATCATTCGATAAACGTACCGCCCTATTATCGGGGCCAGCAGCCTGGTGCGGAGGCCAAATTCGGCGTACAAATCGTTCAAAAGCTTGTTTAGCTTGTCTTTCATCGCAGCGTCATTCTTGTACCACAGCCTTGTGGCCCAGACTACGCCTGCCAACGCATGCTTTAGGCCCCTCGCTCCCATCTCAAACATTTTCCTAACTCTTCCATCGGGATTGTTTTTGTGTTTTTGCCAGCCTTGCAAGGTCACTCTTATCGTTCGGATGACACTTGGCCCATTTACTTCAAAATCGCGCCTGAACGCCCGGAGTATGAACTCGGCTTCCTGGCCGTTATGGATGTTTTTGTGCCTGTAATTGAATTTGAATTGCCCGTGGGTGTCTGCCGGGTCATGCTCCTGCTCTGAAAGTATGCTTCCGTCTTTCGAATGCAGCTCGAACAGTGCAGTGCCGGGGAGCGGAGTGTAGAGCATGAACTGGTGGAGGCACGTGTTGTGGCTTACAGCCCAGTCTATTGCCTCGTCAATGTTTTCAGGCGTGTGCTCCTCAAGGCCGATTATTGTGGATCCAAGGACCCTGATTCCGTTTTCCTGCAGCTCCTTTGCAAGTTGCTTTGTATCTATGCCATTCAGCTTCGCATACTGGCTGTCTTTTCCCTCAAGACCCATCCATACCCATGAGATCCCAAGCCCCACAAGCTGCTCAATCGTATAAGATTTCAAAACGCGGCCAGAGCTGAATATGTTCAAGTTCCAGCTTTTGTTGTTTTGCTGCATTAATTCCAGAAGCCGCAATGCCCGTGTCCTGTGCAATAAAAAGTTTTCATCCAGTATGAAAAAATTCGAGTTGCCAAGAGCCTTCTCTATTCTGCACATTTCTGAAAAAAGGGCGTCTCCTGTCTCAAAGAAATTGATGAACTTGCCTTTGCCCCCGAACTTAGCTGATGTTGCACAGAAATTGCAGCCGACAGGGCAGCCGAGGGATGGCATTAGGATTGCGCAACTGTTCTTTGGCCGTTTAATCTCCATTCCCATAACCCTGAGCCCGAACTGCGCGAATTCAATTGGGTGATTCAAGGGCGCGTTTTCATCTTCGCCTAAAAAGTGGCGGAACCATCTGACTCCTTCTCCTTTGACGATGTAGTCTGCATCCACCAGCTTCTCGACATCGGGCTTGTTGGCAAGGTGGCCTCCAAGCACAATTGTCGCTTTCGGCAGGTATTTTCGTATTTCCTGGCACATCTTTTTTACCTTGCCGATATTGGCCAGTATCGAAGTTATTCCGACTATGTCGTACTCATTGTTCTTTATTTCGTCAATAAACCTCCCAAGAACCGGAAAATCCAGCGCTGTGCATGGTGCGCTGATGTTATCCTGAATCATCCTTAATCCAAACGATGGGTGGAACATCCTGATTGAGAAAGGCCCCTGCACCCTGGTGACTTGGTTGTGATAAAGCTCCATCGGGTTTATTTTCCTGCTTCCATACCCGTCATCCTGCGCGTATGGCCCGAAAACGCTCGACAGCAAGACCCTCGCCTTTGTTCCAAGTGGGTGCACATCGCCAGCATACATGTTTATTTCCCTGAAAAATCCAATTTTTTGGGATTTAAAAATGTTTTCCAATCCTTGGCAAAATTAAGCGCCGGGACAGGGGCCAAATCGAGCTGTGCGTGATCCGGATTCACAAATGGGGCGTGCAGGCATAGTTGAAAATCTCCGAAATCACAGCTGTTATGTTATGCATTACTGCTCTGCAATAAACTTCAGCTCGCTGTGTGCGAGCTGAACGGCAGCTCACCGAGCTGCCGAACTTGCGTTTAAGTGCTGAGAACACGCTTTC
>JACPIJ010000049.1 GCA_016188145.1 Candidatus Woesearchaeota archaeon
CAGGGAGAGGCGGAAGAATTTTATCTCTGTAGTCAACAAGAAGAAGCTCAGCAGGCACGAGCTTGATGAGGTTATGCTTTAGCAGTTGTGCGGAGTTTGTCTGAATCGTGGAGGGAGGACTAAAATGGTCAAAAGTGCAATAATTGCTGATGATGATGTTCATTTTAGAGAAAATTTAGCCGGGGTTCTACGACGTGCTGTAACCGATGCTAAAATTGATGAGGTTCCTGATGGGGAATCTTTAGTTAAAAAAGTCCAGGGAGGCGGGGGTCTGATGAAAATCTCGGCAGATTATTAAAACCCAGCCAGCTGTAAGGCTGGCTGGGATGGGGAGAGAACAACTTTGTCGAGGTGTCTTCCCCCATGAAAGGCGATAAGAAAAGGTTGCTTAAAAAGCTTCACAAGCTGATTACTGGTTCTAGAGTGCCAAGGTTTCTGCACCACTTTGGACCGAAAAAGTACACTACGTGGCAGCATTTGAAGTGCGTATTCCTTAAGCGGAAGCTTAAGGAACTTAGTTGGCGTGATTCGCTTGAGCTTCTGCCATACTTTGGCATTACGAAAATACCTCATCACGACGCTGATTAAGTTTGCTGGCAGAATGCCAGCATACCTTTGGAACCTGATGCTTAGCTGGAGTGCTGAAGTTGACCGAGTAGAAGTTGGCGCTATAGACGCTACTGGTCTGAGCAGAACGCAGCCCAGTAGCTATTACGTCAAAAGAATAGATGGTAAACCAGACCAAAGTTATGTAAAGCTAAGCGCCTATGTGGACGTGAAAAATAAAAAATTTCTCTCAGCAAGGCTGAGAGCTAAGCCACGTCACGACGTTAAAGACGTGGCTTACTTGACAAAACACAGTCCCGCACTAGCAGAAACCAACCTCATGGATAAAGGTTACGATGCTAAGAAGGTTCATGCCTTATTCCGAGAACAAGGCAAGTGCAGTATCATACCAGTGAGGAAGGGCTGTGTTCGGGGCCAGTACAGGAAGGAGATGCGTGACTGCTTCGACTACGGTCAGTACTGGCAACGCAACATTATAGAATCCATGTTCAAAAGCATTAAAGCCAAATTTGGAAGCAAATTATCCTCCAGAAAGATAGCCAGCCAACGCTCAGAATGCTACGCACGGCTCATATTGCACAACTTAAGTCGTGCAATAGCACGACTTTTTCATCTAACCCGTTTTTTAAACCTGTCTTATCGGTGACGTTTACTTTACAGCTCACGATTTGCCGCAGCCAGAACCATCATCACGATTGATAGGAAAAGAAGCGCAGCGTACGCCTTGAAGTTCCAGTGCAGAACCTTGTTGCCATCAAGCCCCATCAATGGAAGCATGTTGAATACGGCAAGCCACGCATTGATCGTTGCCCCGTATGCCGCTATGGACAAAAGCAGCTGTGACGGGTAAAATGCTGCTGCAAACAGCTTAAGCCCCACGAATGCCGCAGCGAGCACAATGTTCGTTACAGGCCCGGCAGCAGAAATCCTGCCGCTCCTGGCTGCGTTGACATTGCCCTGAATGAAAACACCTCCTGGTGCAGCGAATATGAAGCCGAAAAAGGACATGACAAATGCAATGAGAAGCATGAAGTCAAAAGCCCTGAACTCAGCCCTGCAGCCGTACTTCTGGGCAAAATACTTGTGCATTAATTCGTGCAAAAGAAAACCAGTCCCAACCGTTGCTGCCGAAATAGCTGCCGCAACGAAAAACTTTGGCGTCAAGCTAAAGCCCCTGTTGTTCAAAATAGCGAAGGCCAGCGAAATGACAATCCATGCCCTCACAAGGTGCTGGACTTCAACGTGCGAGAATCTCATGCGAAAAGGGTGCATAAATGGTTACTCTCAAAAGCCCGTTTAAATTAGTTGTGGTAATCGCAGCTGCAGCCACAGCAGCGAATATTTAAATAATACCTGCCGCCTTCAAAACCATATTCGGCTGCCGTAGTGTAACGGTCCGCATGCGGCCCTGTGGCACGACCTTTTTGTTCGTTGCGACTCACAAAAAGCTCGACCAAAAAACGCGTATAGCAAGGCTTAGGACGGGGTTCAATTCCCCGCGGCGGCCCCTCATATTCTGCGCCTGCGAAAACGCAAAGCTTAAATAGTTAAACTGTTAAACTTGTTAAAAAAGTTTAACTTAGGTGATTGGCATGGCAACCAAGGCATTGAAGGGAGTGGACGAAGGAGTATGGAACATGTTTAAAGCGCAGGCAGCCAGCAGAGGTGTTGATATGGCCGAATATCTTGGGATAATTGTTGAAGAAGCGCAAAAACAGAATGCAAGAGAATGGTGGAATGATCTGCTTTCATTCATTGAAGCGCACAAGAGCTCGTTAACAGACAGCGATGTTGCCAGAATGAAGGCTTTTAGAAAACGATTCAGAATGAGGAGAAACCCTGATGAAATACGTCCTTGACACAAGCACATTAATCGGACTTGAAAGAGGCAACAAGGCAGTCATAGAGCGGTTCGGGGAGCTTGTGAGAGATGAGAACATCTTTTATACAACCACGCTTAACATTGCAGAATTCTATTACGGATACGCAGGCAAAAGCAAGGAAGTGAAGAAAACAGCAAGCGAGTTTCTCAACAGGTTCAAATTACTGACGCTAACTTTGGATAGTGCCAGAAATTATGCGGAACTTGCATACCTGCATGACCGAGAGGGTGAAAAAGTAGAAGATTTTGATTTGCTCACCGTAGCTATCGCTATAGACAACAATGCAACCATAATTACTCTGGACAAGGGCTTTGGCAGAATAAGGGGCGCTAAAACGCTGCTTCTTCAGCCGCATATACCAAAAGCTTAAATACAACCATCATCACTGCTTCTTTCAAGTGATTCACATGAAACGAGTTGGTTATCTTCACGGAAAGTGAAACGAGTTCTGAGGTAGCTGCCGCATTACAATTTTCGTTCTGGGATACGACAACAAAGGCAAATAGCCGTGGTTGCCTTCATGGCAACTGCAACAGCCAATAATCGTTGTAGTTCCTACTGTTTAAACTTCTCAATCGGCCGCAGTGGTGTAGTGGCAGCACGCGGGCCTGTGGCGCCCATGGACCGGGTTCGATTCCCGGCTCCGGCCCTAACGCAATTTTCTGAAGCGGAAATTCATCATCGCTGATGCCGTTGACGCTGCGGTTAAACTGCCGTGGTGCAATATTTCTATTGAGATAAAAATTGCAGCGTGAGCTGTGGAGGATGGTTGGAATGGAAAGGGAAACAGATAGAAGTCAAATGGAGGCTAAGGCACAAAGAAATGCTGATTGTATTCACCGGTCTAGATATGACTCTAAGCGGGACATGCAAAACAGTAACCTCTCAAAGACTGTTCATGGGTTTTGGATACAATACTGACCTTGGCCTTTTTGGTGAACGTATCGACATCCTGAACTTCTTTTCTTGGATGAAAAGGCTACAGGAAAGATTCTCGTCAGACTGGATTGTCTATGATGCAAGCGGATATTACATAGTAAACAGAACACCCCAAAAAAGGATTGCCAGCCTTGGTGACAATCCATCAGCAGGGCAAATACTTGACGTGCTTGTCACAGAACAGGATAGCCCAAAACGTGATGGCATGATAGAAATTTGTGAGCTTCGCTCTGCGTATCTAAAAAGAGCCAGCAATATTGCAGGTATTCCATTCCAATATATCGATTCTAGAAAAGTTTTCAGGGAAGAAAGAGATTATGAAACTGCACTAGGTATGTCCCTTGAATTTGTTCAGAGGCTAAATAAGGACAACCCTGACCTTGTTTCAAGAGTAACACCAGCTAAACCAACACCAGCTAACATACTTTACCTGCCCCTTGAGATTGCAGAAGCGTTTTTTCTGAGAACGAAATTTGGCGTTAATGGCAAATTTGGTCCTAAAACGGAGGAGCCTTTTGACAGTGCAATCCTGCAGTTAGCTGAACTGCAGGAAATTCCTTTTATG
>JACPIJ010000050.1 GCA_016188145.1 Candidatus Woesearchaeota archaeon
CCTTCAAAACGGCGCAGTAGTGCACAACTACACGGGCAGGGGAAGGCAAAAGGAAGGGTTTGTTGAGCAGCTTAACCTTTCCGCTACTCCAGGCATACTGCAGGGTGCCGAGTGGATTATTCCTGCTTCAGTTACCTACAGCACAATTCCGGAGGATGTTGCTTTTTCACAGGCGCTTGCCATTGCCGATGGAAAGGCAAAAAGGCGAAAGGAAAACAAGAGCAGCGCAG
Source organism: Candidatus Woesearchaeota archaeon (assembly GCA_016188145.1). Classification (GTDB taxonomy): domain Archaea; phylum Nanobdellota; class Nanobdellia; order Woesearchaeales; family UBA10216; genus UBA10216. The sequence continues at coordinate 231 of JACPIJ010000050.1, forward strand.
CTTCCTTCCTGACAGCGCTTAAGCTCATCAATTTGAAAAAAATTTTAATGTGGGGTGACGAAGGATTCGGGGAAGCGTATGTAAACTTTGGAGAGCCTGTTCCGGCTTCACATTATGCTCCAAACGGCGCTGTGTCTGACGAGGAAAAGGAAGATTTCCACAGAGATGTGACAGCCAGAATAGTCCGGCTTGTGACGTTAACCCCCAACAGCGCAATTGCAGTTGCGCTGCTTGACCGCCAGACCACAAGCTGGTTTGACATTGCGGCTTATGCAAGCTCCCTTGTGCGTGAAGCCAAGCAGGCAGGCGTTCACTTAGCCACACCACTTACAAAGCCAAACATTGATGAGGCTCTCAGCGAGGCATTCAACTACTTTGTCAGGAAAGGGGCTGTTCAGAAAACAGCAGACTACAGCTACAGACTTAAAGACCAGCGACTCATAGTTTTCTATGCTAACACAATCAAAGCCACACTCAATTCCTTCATGCAGCCTAAGCCAGCGCAGCTTTCCCAACTACAGCAGGCTTATTAGCAAGCCCCGGCTTCTTAATCACGACATGCCCGGAATAAGCGCCTTCCATCACCCTTTCCGTTTTCTCAACCAGTATTCTTTTCTTGAACATCGGCGCGTCAACCACAAATGTGTCCGCATGCCCACCCTCAAAGCCCAAATGAAAGCCGTACCTCTCAGAATCCTTTTTCAACTCTTCAAAGTTTTGCTTAGTTATCGTTTTGCCAAGCCACTTTGGCGCACCTTCAGCAGCCACCTGTGTAACAACTATTTCAAACCCTTCTTCAAGCATCTTCCTGAAAACAGTTTCGTGGTCTTCTCCAGAATGCGCAGCGAAAACCTCAACGCCGTAAGGCATAAGCGCTTCCTGAATGCTCCTTATCTGAGTTGCCTGCAAGCCAGTTCCGCCCAGAATAACAGCTTCGACCCTTTCAGCAGCAGATTTTTGTTTTTCAGCAACGAATTTTTCAACAATCGCAGCCTCTTTCTTAGGGTCAGCAACGCTGCAGCTGAGAAGATAATGCTTCAGCCCCAAAGCCTCTGCCTGCAATGGCGTGTGCTCAACAGTTGCAAAATGGAACAGGTAGCAGTCAGTCCTTGTCGGCTTGACAGAGAGAAGATACCTGACATTCCAGCCTTTTTCCAAAGCGTACTGGACAGCATAGTTGCTGTCCTTGCCACCAGAATACATGACAGCGACATTCATATGGAATTTGCAGCTGCCGCTGTTTTATAAAGTTAATGGTTGAACTTTTAAAATAAAAAAGCGCGGGTCCCATAGCCCGGCTATTGCAGAAAAACTCTGACTCACACCGAGTCACGCGGGTTCAAACACAAGTCGAGCTGCGCTCGACTGTGCCCACGTCGCTGCAAAGCGACGTGGGTCCCGCCTCCGGCGCAAGTCCTGCTTCGGCAGGACTGCGCAGTCGGCAACTGCCGACTTGCGCATAAACGCCCATCATTTCCACTTTATCGAGCAGCCAATCACCGGAGCTGTTTTTCTGCTGACTGACCTGCCTGCTGTCAATCCGGAAAGAGCATCCCTCAAGTAATGCTTCGTTGCTGCTGACTCGTTTTCCCAGTTGTCATCAACGCCGCCCTGGTATGCCAGCCTTCCGGACCTGTCAAAGACAAAGCAGTGAGGAGTTACCAATGCGCCGTAAGCCCTCGCAACTCCCTGGCTTTCATCATGAAGGTAAGGGTACGGGAAGCCTTTCTCCTTTGCCCTGGTTTTCATGTTTTCAAAGCTGTCCTGAGGATACTTGGCCGAGTCATTTGAGTTTATCGCAAAAAAGGCAGCATTTCTTGAGAACTCCTTCGCTATGGCAATAATCCTGTCATCATAAGCCTGCGCATAGGGGCAGTGGTTGCAGGTAAACACAACAACCAGAAAATCCCTGTTCAGGTAGTACTTTGGCATGTAATTCCTGCCGTCAGTGCCCTTCAGGTCAAAGCTTATGAGCGGCGAGCCAATCGGCAGCTTAAAATCCTCGGATTCCATTTCTTAACCACCTCACGCAATCCTAAAGCCGTTTGCAACCATCCTTTCCGGCTGCAGCAATACAATTTCCTTGTTTTCCATTACAACCCCAAGCACTAAACATTCCGAAACAAAATTAGCTATCTGCTTCGGAGGGAAATTGACAACAGCGATAACTTGTTTCCCTACCAATCCCTTTTTGCCGTATAGCTTTGTTATCTGCGCGCTGGACTTCTTGATGCCGTGGCTGCCGAAATCTATCTTAAGCTGATATGCGGGATTTTTGGCTTCAGGAAAATCATCAGCCTCCAGCACAGTGCCCACTCTCACCTCTACTTTCTCGAAATCGTGCCAGGTTATCACGGTTTCGCACAATCCGCAGCTGTTATAAAAAGTTATCTGCAGCGCTCAAAGATTTTCTGCCAAAAAGTATATAAACCGTCTGTCAACGCTTTCTTGATTGACCTTCTTCAGAAAAGAAGGTCATGCCCCGGTAGCTTAGACGCTGCCAACAGCGGAGCAACAGGTAGAGCGTGTGACGCTTTGATAGCTTGTTTTATCGAGCTTACGAAGCTGTTACTTGCTTAGCAGGGACCACAAATCCTTTAATAGGAGTGGAGGGTCGCCAGTTCGAGAGCAAATGCCGAAACTCTGGCCCGGGGCGCTTTAAATTCGTGCATTAATAAAAACGGAATATGGTTGTTGAAACTCAAGTTGGACAGAGAACCTCTGGTGGCGTAGTTGACCTGGAAAGCAGGTTGCTGAAGCTTGTTCCTGAAGCGGCACCGTTGTTTCGTAATATGCCAATCGTGGCGGGAGAGGTTGAGTTCAATGTTCCAGCATACCATCCAGATACACCCCTGGTAAGGTGGGTCTGGGAAAGCCCGAAACAGGTTTTTATTAACGCTGGTTGTGTTATAGGAAATGGTCATTCCACTGGTCCTAAAAATCTAACTTTCACCTATGTAACAATGGCATTTGAGAGAGGCACTGGAGAGTTTTTGTACGCTGTCTACCCCTAAAAATCCATCACAAAACATTTAAAGAAGCCCTGAACGTCACAGCATTCTGTTTGGGCCCATAGTTCAGCTTGGCTAGAACGCCGCACAACCTTTTTGCAAGCAAAAAGCTTGACCAAAAAGATGGGCGAGTCTGATATTCGGTTAGCGAATCAGCCAGGCGGAGGTCCTCGGTTCAAGTCCGAGTGGGCCCAGGCATCCATAATGAAACTTGAAGCAGTAATTGACCTTGAGAAGGTAAATGTTAAGCTCGGAGAGCTTCCCGCCATTGAAAGAATACGGTGGGCTTATCAGCGGTTTGGAACTGGGATTGTTTCAACCACAAGCGGTGGAGACACTTCCGTAGTGCTTCCACACCTTACAAGAAATGCTATTCCTTACAACCCACCTATTGTCTTTGTTGACATTGGCTATTTCAGGAATGAAACTTTTGAAATGGTGAATTGGCTTATGGGGCGGGGCTACGATGTGCGTACATATTCTCCAAAGATAACTCGGGCAGAGATTGATGCCCGGGACCCATCTTGGTTTCTTAAGCCAGAAAGTAAAGAATTTGAGCAAATCGTCCAGGCGATAAAGCATGAGCCGCTAGACCGCGCTTTTGCAGAGCTGCAGCCCAGAGCGTGGCTGCGCGGCATAATGCACTGGGAAACTGAAGAGCGAAAAGGCGCTCACTTGATAGAATTCAAAAGAGGCATTTATCAGGTTCATCCCATCCTTGACTGGACTGAAAAGCAGGTGTTTGACTACATTGCACAGAACAACTTGCCGAGGAACCAGAGGCACCTTGATGTCACAAAAGGCCCTGACCAAGCTCTTGAGTGCGGCATAGCGGAAGTCGGCTTACACTGACTTTTCCATCCTTTTCATCTTCTCCACAAGCTTGCTCTGCACAGTTTCTTCGCTGCTGCCGTGGCCTCCTGTAACGAGGAAGAGCTTTGACCTGGGAAGCGACTTGTGCAGCTCCCAGGCTTGATAGGGAGGGCACAGCGCGTCGTAGCGGCCCTGCACAATGCTTACCGGTATTTTTCTGCTGCTGATTCTGCCAATGTTGTTTAGGATGTAGTTCTTTGGCAGGAAGCAGTCATTGGTCATGTAGTGCGACTCAATTATCGCCATTGACTTGTGCCCCGGATGGGAGCTCGCTTTCTCCATTATTTTCATCACGTCCCTGTGAGTCATGCTAAGCTTAATCAGCGAAAGCTCATAGTAAGCGAACTCGAATGCGAACTTGTCCCGGATTTTCCTGTTCTTTGACCGCATCTGCCTTGCGTAGTAGCCAATTACGTCCTTCCTCCTGCTTTTTGGCACCATCCTGGTAAACCTTTCCCACTTATCAGGGAAATAATCCTGGGCTCCTCCTCCATAGGTGTACATTATGTCTTCCTTTCTTCCCAGAAAAATCCCGCGCAGTAACATGCCTGTGACTGTTTCAGGATGTTTGATTGCGTAAACAAGGGAAAGCGTTGAGCCCCAGCTGCCCCCGAACAGGAATGCTTTTTTGATGTTAAGGAATCGCAGCAATTGCCGAATATCCGAAACGAGCTTCCACGTTGTGTTTGCCCTTGTTGAGCCAAAGGGCTTGCTCCTGTTAGCTCCTCTCTGGTCAAAGAGGATGATGTTCCAGACCTTCGGGTTGAAGAACCTCCTGCTGTTTTCATCGCAGCCAGCTCCAGGCCCGCCGTGCACGTACAAAACAGGCTTTCCCTTAGGGTTGCCGCACAGCTCGTAATACAGCTTATGGCTGTCAGAGACTGGAAGGTAGCCGTGGCGGTACGGCTTTATTCTCGGGAAAAGCTTGTGCAGTTTCATTAGCTACTCATTTTTGCAGCTGTGGCTTAAATATCTTTTCCCGCAACAATTAAAAACACAGCTGCTATCTCCTTGCCCATGGATTCTGCAGAGAAGAAAGGAAAGCTCGCAGTTAATGAGTTAACCTCAAGCCCTGTAACTAACATAGCACTTGATACTGTCAAGATTGGAAAACAGGCTTTGGTGTTTGTTGGCACACGGCAGTCTGCCGAAAAGGTAGCTGAGGAGATAGCGCATCATTTGAAATTAAGCAGCGAAAAGCTCGTTGCTGCCTCAGATGATGCCCTGCATGCCCTTTCAAGGCCGACGAAACAGTGCGAGAGGCTGGCTAGGTGCATTAATGGAGGAACAGCGTTCCACCACAGCGGCCTTACATTGAAGCAACGGCAACTGATTGAGGACAATTTTCGCAGCGGCGTAATCAAAATAATTTGCTGCACTCCTACGTTGGCTGCAGGGGTTGACCTGCCGGCTTTCAGGGCAGTAATCCGCGATTTAAAGCGCTTTTCTGAAAGAAGCCATTACGGCTATGGCGGCTCAAACTGGATACCCGTGCTTGAATACCTCCAGATGTGCGGGAGGGCTGGAAGGCCAAGCTTTGACAGCGAGGGCCAGGCAATAATACTCGCCGATACAGAGTCACTGGATGAGGAAGTTACTGAGCGCTACATACACGGCGAGCCTGAGCCGATTTTTTCAAAGCTCGCTGTTGAGCCTGTGCTCAGAACGTATCTGCTGTCGCTGATTGCCACAAGGTTTGTCGGAAGCAGGAAGGAAATCATGCAATTCTTTGCGAAAACTTTTTGGGCTCACCAGTTCAAGGATTTCAGGCACAATTCCGCATCAAGCGGAATGGGCAATCTGGCAATGCCAGATTTGCAGTTGGAGAAGACAATCGACAAGATGCTTATGCTGCTTGAGGAGTGGGAATTCATAAGGGGCAGCGGAAACAACAGCGATTTCACCTCAGCAGCTGAAATGAAAAGCGAAGCTGTAAAGCCAACGCTGCTTGGAGAAAGGGTTGCCCAGCTTTACATAGACCCCCTGACAGCGCATGAGATGATGATTGGGTTTTCAAAGAGGCCGTTGCCGAAAGAAGGGCTTAATCCTTTCCCGCTGCTGCAGCTGGTATCTTCCACGCTTGAGATGCGGCCATTGCTTCGCGTCAAAATGAGAGAAGCTGAGGAAATGCAGCAGGCACTGGCAGAACATGCCGAAACCCTGCTTGTTGACGAGCCATCGATGTTTGAGGAGGGTTACGATGACTTCCTTGCATCTGTAAAGACGTCAATGTTTTTCCAGGAATGGATTGAGGAAAAGGACGAGGAATATCTGCTTGAGAAGTATGGGATACGACCGGGCGAAGTGCACTCAAAGCTCGGTAACGCCGACTGGCTGCTTTACTCAGCCTCAGAGCTTGCAAAGCTTATGCAGCTGCAGCCGTTACTGAGGCACATAGCTAAGCTGAGGTTCCGGATCCAATACGGGGTGAAAGAGGAGCTGCTGCCGCTGCTGCAGCTGCGCGGGATAGGAAGGGTGAGGGCCAGAAAACTGTTTGGCAGCAGAATAAAAAATCTTGCCGATGTTAAAACCGCTGATGTAAGCACCCTGACCCAAATACTAGGCAGCGGAAAGCTGGCAGCTGACATAAAGCAGCAACTTGGAGAAAAGGTCGAGGTTGTAAAGGAA
>JACPIJ010000051.1 GCA_016188145.1 Candidatus Woesearchaeota archaeon
CATAAAAGACGTTTCGCACGTCTACAACTACGATGTGCCAAAAACATCCGAAGAGTATGTGCACAGGATAGGAAGGACAGCAAGGGCAGGCGAGGGCGGGGACGCGGTCACGCTGCTTTCAGAGAGGGACTATGAGAACTTCAATAGCGTGCTAAGGGACAGGAGCCTTGACATCAGGAAAGCGGACGTGCCGCAGTTTGAAAAGATAAGCTTTGTCCGCATGCAGCGCAGCTCTGGAGGGAGGGATTTTGGAAGAGGAAGGCCGCAGCACGGCAGCTACGAAAGTGGCCACGGAAGAGGTTATGGCGAATCACGCAGCCGCGACAGCCGCGGATATGGGGAGCGCTCGCCATCCCACCAAGGCAGCCGAAGCGGCTACAGCAGAGGCAGCGACCGCAGCGACAGAGGCAGCGAAAGACGGCCATACCGCCACAGCTCGGGCAGCAGCCAGCATTCAAGGCCTTACACGGGTGGCCAGGGCAGGGCGAGGTACAACATAAACGTGTAGATGCGTTTTATAGCAAAGTTCTTTAATGGCTTGTTAATCCTGCAGCAGCTATGGAAAAACTCACGCTCACAGGCTGCGTGGAGGTGATTTAGTGAACGAAAATCTTTTGCCTTTCGAAAAGGAGAAAAGAAGCGTACTTGTCAAGCGAAAGGATGCTGTCACATCAGACAAGCACGGCTGCAAGCCTGAGGAAAGGAAAACAGAAGAGCTTGTCAATTACGGGATAATAAATCTAGACAAGCCCGCAGGGCCAACTTCCCATCAGGTAACTTCCTACGCAAGAGATATTTTGAAGGTAAAAAAAGCCGGTCACTCTGGAACTCTAGAGTAAAAAATTCAGAGAAATCCCAACGTGACCGGCGTTTTGCCAATAGCAATAGGAAGGGCAACCCGCATTGTCCAGCTTCTGCTAACCGCAGGAAAGGAATACGTTTGCCTGATGCACCTGCACAAAGACGTCGAGGAGCAAAGGCTGCGGCAGGTAATTGCGGAATTCACAGGAAAAATAAAGCAGCTGCCGCCTGTCAGAAGCTCGGTAAAGAGGCAGCTAAGGGAAAGGACAGTCTACTATTTTGAGCTGCTGGAAATTGACGGGAAGGATGTCTTGTTTAAGGTTGGAACACAGGCCGGAACCTACATAAGAAAGCTTGTTTCTGACATTGGAGGGAAGGTGGGCGGGGCCCACATGGTCGAGCTAAGAAGGACAAAGGCAGGGCCGTTCAGCGAAGGGGACGGAACACTGGCAACGCTGCAGGATTTGGCTGACGCATACTATTATTATAGAAATGAAGGCAACGACAAGTACACAAGAAAAATAATACTGCCTGTTGAGACTGCGGTAAGCCACGTCCCGAAAATCTGGGTAACCGACAGCGCTGTTGAGAGCCTCTGCCACGGCGCACCGCTTCACATGCCAGGAGTTGCAAAGCTGGAGAGCGGCATCAAAAAAGGCGATAGGATAGCGATAATGACGCTAAAGGAAGAGCTGGTTGCCTACGGCACAGCAGCGGAAGACTCCGAAAAGATTCTGAAGGACGAAAAGGGCCTCGCAGCCAAGGCAGAGGCGGTGTTCATGAAGGAAGGGACTTATCCACGAATCAGTTGACCTGAATAGATACCTGACCGCCACTGGCGTTATTAATCGATTTTTGAATCGCCTCAGTAACCCCGATTGCACTATTATAATCATATAATGGCTCGCCTTCGCGTTGCACCACAACAAAGCCATTTCGACAGAGAATTTTGATGACGCCTATTCCTGAAATTTGAGGCACAATTCCGCTGAAAGCGGAATGTGCAATCGGACATTGTCCGATTTGCAGCTTCATACAACAACCTTAGAAACCTCTCCTTCGTAATTTATTGCTTCGTTCTCGTCAGCTTCAAGGTATAGCTCGATAGCTTCCTTTATGTTCTTCAAAGCTTCTTCCCGAGTTTCGCCCTGGGAAATACAGCCGTGCAAGGAAGGAACGTAAACTGTGTAGCCGCCTTCCTCCTGCTTTTCAAGCACTACCTTCAGTTCCATAAGCAGAACTACACTCTGTATGAATATAAATATTTAACTGTGCAAATCAATCAACCGTAAAAAGCCCGCTGCTGCCGTCAACCTTAAACAATCCCAGCCTGGCACCAGCATCAAGCCACGCGTGGGCATAGCTCGCAGCTGCCAAAGCCGTGAGGAGGTCGCCTTTCTTTGCAAAATGCTTAGAGTCGCTAAGGTAGTCCTTTGTCATTGCGAGAAAATCGGCCGCTGCCTTGTATTCTTTCGAATTTTTATCCGGTGGGGCTATTCTTACGAGTGCGAGGGCTTTTTCTGTCATTGACAGATATCTCTGCAATTTCCTCTCTGCTGCCAGCTTAATGCCTTTATCTGCGAGTTCCATCTGCAGCTGGAAAAGCCGGGCTGCTTTAAAACTTTTTGATAAGGTCACACGAACTCCGGCGGCCACTTCTTTCTTATTGCCACAATAGCCTCCATGTCCAGATGCTTGTTGTAAAACACCACTCTTTTCCTCAAATCAGAATATTTGCCTATCTTAACAAGCTGGAAGCCATACTTTGTTGCAACCTCAAACAGCTCTGATTTGAACGCTGCAGCGAGGGCATGGAAGTCCTCCTTGTAAACCTCAAAGTCCAGTATGCTGTGGTTGACCAGAACGAATTTTGTTTTCATTTTACCAGCCCTTAGTAAAGTTTATATTGCCGGGATGCGTAATTTAATGTATGAAACTGCTCTTTATCTGCAACCAAAACCAGAACCGAAGCAAAACTGCCGAAGAGGCCTTCAAAGACAGGTTTTATACCAAATCGGCTGGACTTTACAACGATAAACCAATCACTGAAAAACAGCTCGCGTGGGCTGATATTGTTCTTGTGATGGAAGAAGAACAGCGATACGAGCTTTCCAAGAGGTTTCCCAAGCAATACATGCAAAAACGCATTATTTCTTTGGATGTTCCTGACATTTATCATTACAACCAACCTGAACTTATTGAAATACTGAAACGCAAGGTTGACGAGTTATTGCCTATTTTAACCACTCATTAAACTGTTTCAAAGCCCTGTCTTTTGAGCGGAACATTTTAGTTTCGGCAATTGCCAGCTCAGGCAGCCGTCTTGTTACCTTAAACAGATTTCCAACACTATTCTCAAGTTCTGCTAGCGAAACTTCCCATTTCTTAACGACGTGCTTTTTGTTCATTTTTAGCCAGCAGAATATTACTTCAAAGAACTTGCTTATATAACCTAGCCGGGCAATTGTCCAGTGCTGGTGCCGAAAAAGGCTGAAACGCCGAAATTTAGCCGCTACAGCCTCTGGGAAGCCATTGCGCAAACTTTACGGAAATGTCCAGTGCTAATTGCGGAAAACCTGAAGAATTTTCAAGATTTGAGCAGGAAAAATTTAAATAACAGTTATTGCTTGGAAAGCGGCATGGCAACAAAATCGGGAAATGCTGTTGTAGCAGTTTACGCCGCTTCGGGGCCCTCTGTTGTGGTGAAGAAAGAAAACCCGAAACTGCAGCCAAAAGCCGGGGAGGTCACCCCTGAAGAGGCTGCAAAGTACAAGTGCAGTGAGCTTGGCACAATGAATGACAGGATAAGGTGCAGGCTTAAGCTGCAGGAAGAAAACGAATACGACTACCTGCCAGAGGAGTGCAGGGCACAGGTTAACGAGTCGAGGGAGAAGTGCGTTGCAAACTACAAGAAATCCCAGAGTTGCTGGGTTTCGCTTAACGACACCAAAAGGTTTGAATGCGCGAAAAAGTCGTTTGGCCTTGTTGGGACCGTTGCTGCCCAGAAGGCGCAGTGCGAGAACCTTACTGGCCAGAACAGGTCAAGCTGCATACTCGAGCTAAGGGACAGGATAGATGCTGTGGTAAAGTTCAGGATTTACAACCTTGAGGAAAAAGCCCAGCGCCTGATGGAAAAAGGGCTTGCAACTGAAGAGGCCGCCAGTAATTTCATTACGCAGATGGAGCAGCAGAAGCAGAACTACAACGCGGCCCAGGCAGTGGCTGAGAAGAAAGCCGTTGTCAAGGGCGTGCAAAGGCAATGGAAGGAGCTCATTTCAAACATCAAACCGGGGCGGACCAAATGAAAAAGTCAATCATCCTCGCAGCAGCTGCTATAATGATAATTGCTGTGCTTGTGGCTGGATGCGCACCCCAACAGCCACAACCGCCAACGGCAGAGCAACCGCAAGAGCAGCCAACGCCCCGGCAAACGCCAGCAGCAGAGCCAGCATCAGAAAAAACCCAACCGCAACAGCCGCCACAAACTCAGACACAGCAGCGGCCAATACCTGCAGACGAAGACTTGTACAAGGACAACCTTGATGATGCACTCGACGAGTTGAGCCAGCTCGAATAATTCTAAATGCCAATCTTCCAAAAAAATGAGAATAAGGTTTTTACTGGAGCCTGTAAGGAACTCGATACTTAGGGACATAGTGAGCCTTACATACGAGGATATTGCAAGGAGAAGGCTGATAACGCCGTTTGTTATATTTGTTGCGTTCCTCATTTCATTCACCATAACCAGAGGAGTAGCTTATGCATTCCCCTCCGTGAACTTGATAATAGGGCGATACCACATACACCACTTCTACTACGGCATAATACTGATGATAGCCTCGAACTGGATAGCGCTCGTTTCAGACAGGCCCAGGCTAAGGCTTTTCGCCGCTGCCCTGTTCGGATTCGGGCTCGGAATTATAGCCGATGAGATAGGGCTGCTTCTGACATGCACCTCGTCATTGATGCTCCAGTGCAATTATTACGAAAGGATAACCCTGGACTTTTTCACGATAATGGTCGGGATTTTCCTCTCAGTGCTCTATTTCGTGCCTGTCTGGAGAAGGTTCAGGAGGCTGGTGGGGCACACGCACAGGTTCGTTTACAGGAAGCTAAAGGAATAAAAGCCCGCCATCATATTCTTTTAGGAATAATTTTGTCACAACACTTGATAAATCAGAATATTGGTTGCGCCTAAGCAACGATTGTTATTGCGGCAACTAATGAGCGTGGCAGCAACCGCGGCAGCAACAAACAAAAAACAAAAGCAAAAAAGAAAAACAAAACAGAGGTGCATGCAGAAATGGCAAAGATAACCTATGTGACATCAGAATCGGTGACGGAAGGTCACCCAGATAAATTGGCCGACCAAATCAGCGATGCTGTCTTGGATGCGCTAATTGCACAAGACCCAATGTCAAGGGTAGCCATAGAGTGCTTAACAACCACAGGGACGGTCATTGTTGCAGGCGAGGTAACAACCAAGGGATTTGCAGACGTGCAAACCATTGCCCGCAGAAAATTGAAAGAGATAGGCTACACAGACCCAAGGTTCGGCATTGACTGCGATGATGCGGGAGTGCTGGTGGCAATACATGCCCAGAGCCCGAACATTGCACAGGGCGTCGACAAGGAAGGCGCTGGTGACCAGGGAATGATGTACGGCTTTGCAACAACCGAAACACCTGAGCTGATGCCGCTGCCAATCATGCTCGCACACAGGCTTACCAAGAAACTTGCCGAGGCAAGGAAGACAGGCGCCATAGACCACATAGGGCCAGACGGAAAGTCACAGGTAAGCGTTGAATACCACGATGGCGTGCCCAAAAGAGTAAGCACGGTAGTGATAGCGGCACAGCACACCGACGACAAGGACGAGGATACACTCAAGCAAGAAATAATTGAGGAGGTCATCAAGCCCGTATGCGGCAGATTCCTGGACAGCAACACCAAAATACACATAAACGCCACGGGAAAGTTCGTCATTGGCGGGCCCGAAGGCGATACTGGGGTAACCGGCAGGAAGATAATCGTTGACACTTATGGCGGAGTTGGGAGGCATGGGGGGGGTTGCTTCAGTGGTAAGGACCCGACGAAGGTTGACAGGTCCGGGGCTTACGCTGCAAGGTGGGTTGCGAAGAACGTTGTGGCTGCTGGCTTGGCTGACAAGTGCGAGGTCCAGCTTTCTTATTGCATTGGCGTTGCAGAGCCAACCTCAGTCAATGTGGACTGCTTAGGCACGAACAAGGTTGAGGAGGACAAGATAGTGGCTGCCGTGAAAAAGCACTTCAAGCTCACGCCAAGGTGGATTATTGACACGCTGCAGCTGCGCAGGCCAATTTACCAGAAAGCGGCAGCCTACGGCCATTTCGGAAGGAACGACCCGGACTTCACCTGGGAAAACACTGACAAGGCAGAAACGCTACGCAAGGAGTGCGGCCTGGCAGCTAGGCAGGCGGTGAAGGCTGTGGTGGAGAACTAGTTTTTACCTTCTTTTGCGGCAGCGTATTCAAAAACTTTAAATATTAAGTTCACCATAGTGAATAAAAAGTTATGGTCGGACAAAAGAGCAATATTTAAAAAGGAATAGAACATCCTCACTACTGCATTATTTGTAAGTATCAGGGGGAAGTGATGTGGTAAGCGAAGTTAAAAAGCTTGAAGGTTTAGTAAATGGTGAAAGTGGCGGGAATGGGTGTGAGAGTGATAAAGCTGGGCAAACCTCGCCAGTAAGTGAATACTGGTCGAAGGAGTACGTGCTTGTCATAACTGACCGAAAAAAGGAGCTAGAGGCCGCTGCGCTTTACTTACAAAAAAATTTAGCTGGGATGGTGAAGAAGCCAAGGAACGGGCTTGAGCTAATTGTATTGGCAGTTCCTGATGTTCAGTCAGCTCTTAATTTGTATTCCGAAAATCCGTTTGATGTAGCCTTGGTTGTAGCGGAAAAAAGAGGGCTGGAAACAAGCGGCAGAAGGTTCAAGTACGTAATTGAGGAGTTTGACCACCTCGTTTTTACAGGCGTTGTGGATGCGTACACTAAAAGGGATGCAAGTGCGCCTAAAGGCGCTGGAAGCAGAGTCACTGCTATAGAGCCGAATGAACTGGCAAAAACAGTAGCTTTAGAGCTGGAAGAGATGCAGAGATTTAGAAAGCCTGTTTCTAGTATTTCTAAAGAAGAAAGATATCAACTTGCGAACGAGCGAAGGATGCTAATCAAGAGAAAGCTAGCGGAGGAACCAGGCTACGTCCTTCATGGAGAAGGAGTGCAAAAAGACCTCAGTTACGCAGAAGGGGACCCAGGGATGCTGATAGCACATGTAATGCTTCCCTTGCAATTGGGAGACATAGATACTGCAACAGTACGATGGCAGCGAGCTAAAAAAGTTTTAGCCCAAATGGCGCTCGAAGGCATAGTAACGTTTGGCATGGACCAAAGCATAGGAGGCGGCTATGTCGTAGGAGACCTCATCAAGCTTGGAAGATTAAGAAATCCGGTTTTTGGCTATAAACTTACGCCAACCCATAAGGAAGCTTCAACATTCAAGGCAGCTACTGATTTTCACAAAGAATTGGCTGAGCAGAATTCAACGACTCAGGCAGCTAGTAAACGCTTTCTATGGACAGTTTGGCAGATGGCTAAGTTAAATGTTCCGCAAATAATAGGAGTGCTGCCTGATGGAAAGTCGGGAGTCGTGTTTATGGGCTATAAAGGGTTTACAATCTACCCTATCGGCATAGCACAGCCCGGCTATCCGAACATACTTGAAGAGTTAATCACGTTAGCCAACCAGAACGGCGACTTAGGAGAGTTGGCTTCGCAATTACTTGACGCTACTTTTGTGACAGCGGCAAAAAAGGTGGGCTTTTTTAGGGCTAACCACTACGCTGAAGTGCCGCTGGCAGCCGATGTTGTTGAGAGGCAGGTTTATTATAGCCAAAGAGAGGCCCTCTTGTTTAGACAAGCGGCAAGCCTTGGGCTGCTAGAACTTGGCGAAGAGCAACTGTCAGCGATTGAGTCCTTTTTTAGTTATTTGAATTCAGGGCTAAAGCTGCAGCCTGAAGGCAACGCATTGCGGCTTGACCTTCGCGTTGAGCATATCGGATTTGATGTAGAAGGAAAGGTAAACAGGCTATTGCCAACAGCGGAAGACGTAATAGAGGGAACACAGTACAACGGCAGCATAAGCCCCTCAGCCGTAGATATTAAAGAGGTGTTTTACGATGTAGGCGGCAAGAAAACCCCTGTGCCATTGCACCATGAGATATCGCATCTTAAGGAACACCCGCTGCTTAGGTGGGACCAAGCCCAGGCAAAACGCATTACAGCAATTGCGTTAGCAGCGCAAAACATGTTTGAGTCCCTTAAAAGAGGCAATGACGCACTAACATGGTATGATAGACTAAATTGGCTGACAAGTGTTCCACCAAACTCGTCTTCGGATATGCAAGAAGCAGCCAAACTTATCCCTGAGCTCGCAAGCTTTGGTTCCAACGAAACACTAATAGACGTTTATAGAGACTTAGAAGAAGCGCGACAGATTCTAGCAACCAGGCTTCCAAGGCTATATGTGAGAAGCGAAAAATTTAATCCATCCTCAGAACAAGCAAGGTTTTTAAAGCACACCATTGACACAAGAGTTGGCCATTTTAACTACTACGTTAACAGAGCCCTAGAGAACATGGCTGCATATTTCCAAGAACATAGCCGACTGCCACAGACGCAGGAGGGAAATTACGGGTTAGTAAGAAGCTCTCTAGAAAGGCTTGCAGAAGCAAGGGACATGCCAGCAGGAAAGCTTATTACTACGTGGGACGGGTTTTAACCGCGCTACCGCTGTCAACCCGCAGTTCTGTATAGCTGTGCTTTTAGCACGCTTAAAAGCGGAAAGTGGAAAAGTTTAAAAAAAGCCACCTATTCACTATTGTTGTGTAAGTATGGCAACTTATTTTTTCAGTGACCTAGATGAAACTTTGGTTCATACGGCTAAACCCGTGCCAGAAGAGAACAGCATCGAAGTTGGAAACGGATACTATGCTGATAAAACAAACATTGACGGATTAAAAGAATTGATAGATTCTGGAGCACTTAAATTCGGAATTGCCACAACCAGAAGGCTTTCCACGGCCCAACTAGCTTTGGACATCATACCCCATCACTATGCGGTGACGGACCACGGCACAATAATAATGATAGGAAGTGCGCCTGACTATGGGTGGCTTGAAACCCTTAGACCTTACATAGGGCATATAGGAAATATAAGAGACCCCTCAACTAGAGATAAGAGAGGGGTTTTATGGGACTACGAAGCGCAAATCAGAGAGCAACTTAACCGTGAAGGCTTTGCGGTATTCTCTGATGACAGGCTAGGCTCTTTCCGGGTTTTTCCCTCACCTCCTGCTTCAAAAGCCGATCTTGAGCGGTTGCTGCAAATAAGACGCCCGGACGGAATAGATGCTATCATCGTTCGTGGATTTGTTGACTTCTTCCCTTCGCTAGCTGGCAAGGCTAATGGTGTTAAGCGAGTTTTAAGCGTAGAGGGGGTTACTGACAACACTTCAGTGGTTTATGCAGGTGATGACGTAAGCGACGTGGCAGCCCTATCACAATTCCATCCCGTAACAACCAGCGAAGCAGAGCCAAGCGCGAGGGAAATCGCTCTGGCAAGGGGGGGTTACGTGGCACCCTTTACAAAACATGAAGCTACAAGGGATATCATCTCGTATGTTGCGGCAAAGTCAAGACCAGATACGCGTCAGTAAGCTCAAATACAGAATTTGCCAATACGACAGAGTGGTGCAACAGCCAATAATCTGCGTGTGACAATTTTCGTTTATAAAAATCGTGAGCCTCATCAATAACTTTTACTCTCTTCTCTTTGATTGCTACTAACTTATCCTTATCAAACTTATAGTATAACTCATAAAAGTCCCTGATCAAACCGGAAGCCAGAGCAAAGGTATCTAAAACACCCTTATTTAGCTTTAGATTCCCGGAATCAAGCACAGAGTAGTGCTGACACACATATTTGAACTCGTCAGCGAGCTTTTCAAGCTCTTCAACAATATGGTACAATGGGCCAACAAGCTTGTGACTCACCCTGCCTCCCTTGTTAAGAAAGCGCTTGCAAATTGTGGCGAACTTGTTATTGGCCTCCTCCAGTAAGGCTAAGTTCTTTAAGTGCTTATATTCGCCAAGCTTAAGCGCTTTCACCGACTCTTCAGACATAGAATTTAACAACATAAACATACGGCGCAACAAGGAGTCAAACTCTTCTAAAGAGCCAGTTACGTATTTGACAACACAGTAATCACGCCCCTGCTCAAGCATCTCAAAGCCTACAGTGTCATGCCCAAGCGACTCATGTACAGTTTCTGCCAGCTCAGGGCGATCATAACTAACTTTTAACTCGTCAACACCCTTGCGGTAATAGGCGCCTATAACCCGGTTAATCATTTGACCAAGCTGGCTTATATTAACTTCGGCAGTCTCACTTAAAGGTGCGTTGTTTGATGCTATAACGATGCGGTCCCCATCCTCCTCCACGTCAATCTCCTGGCCGCGGCTGATGTTATGCGCCTTGGCCCACTTCCTCGGCAGGGAGACAAGCTGCGTAGAGCCGGCAATCTGTATGACCTTTCGCTTCATATTTATAAGACACCCCCAGTTTAAATAAGACAGGCCGGCATTGCATAATGTTTAAGCATCAAGCTAAAATTTATAACCGTCGCCCAACTTTAACAGTATTATAGAAAAAAACAGGTTTTATTTAAAGTTTTCTATTTTTATGAAAAGTTTATACTTTTTATAAAATATAACCGAAAGTTATATAAGAATCATTGCTCTTATAAGCCTCAATCACCGGTTATTTGCAGTTATAAGGCTCTGAAACCACTTAATGCCTGCCACTGCACAACACGTCTTGCGTACGGCAGCATTAAGTGAAAAAGAGCCTAATCCTGGGGGTCACAAAGGAAAAGGAAAGCAAAATGCACTCAAGCCTATACTCAACGAAACACGAATGCCTGCTATGCGGCGATGTCATAACCAACCCCATCTGCTTCACGTGCCTGGAATCAGAGGTGGAGGAGTGGCTGTCAAGCAGGATGCCAAAGATAATACCGAAGCTGAAGAAGACCGGAGGCATGTTTGCATCATACACCCACCAGGGAACAAGGTGCATACTTTGCGGCAACAACATGAACACCTGCACGCACTGCTACTGCTACGAGGTCAGTAAGATGTTTGAGAACTACCCAAGGCTGGCCGAAGAATTTGTTGAGTTCTTTAACTTCGAGCTGAGGGGAAGCAACCGCATCAGTGCACTGGAGTAACAACATCAATTCTTCACGAGGCAAAGGGGGAAGAAAAAAGGACAAAAACAAAACAAGAGAGGATAAGTTCACCATAGTGAATAATGCCGTAAAGGGTAAAAAATGGCGAGGTGATGGCTGTGAGAAAAAAAAGCTGGTACACGGACCTTGGCGAGGACAGCCTTGAGATGCTGGCCTCGGAAATAGAAGACCTTGAAAACGACGAGCTGTCAGCTGGCGAGGCAGGCTTCCTAAGCGGCTACCATGAAGAAGAGGAGTATGAGGAGTTGTAGGGTAAAGCTGCAGCGCCAAAAACACCGGCAGAATCACCAAGCTTGTTCTTTACAATTTTAAGGCCACTGGAGAAGGCGCGATAGGCGTATTTCTTGGCAGCCACATTTATTTTACGATAAAACTCAGCCGGGAGGTTGCTGACGCCCCCGCCGATAACAATAACTTCAGGGTTGAATATGTTTATTATGTTTGCGAAGGCAATCCCGAATTTCTCATATGTCTCAAGCATTATTTTCCTTGCAACTGCTTCCTTTGAATGGAATATCTTGCGCGGGTCGGGATTGGGAATTTTCCCGCCAGCTGCAATGTAGCGCTGAGTAATGTACTTGCCAGAGCACCACGACTCAAAATGGCCAAGCTGGCCGCAGCCGCACCTTGGGCCTGAAGGGTCTATATTCATATGGCCAATGTGACCGGCTCCGCCATCCCTGCCCCTGTAAATTTTGCCATCGAGTACCAAACCGCCACCAATGCCAGTGCCAACGATTACGCCAACGACGTTCCTGCGGCTCTTCGCAGCACCAAACATGGACTCTGCAAGGGCAAAGCAGATGCTGTCATTTTCGATGAATAATGGAGCTTTGATTCCTTTTCGCCGCAGCTGCCGCCGCAGAACCTGCTTGAGCCTGACGCCCTTAATTGCAGGAATGTTGGGAACCATCTCAAGCCTGTCGTTCTTGAGAAATCCGGCAGTGCCTATTCCGATTCCATTGAGCCTAAAGCCTTTGATGTTTTGCCTGCCGTAATCGCAAAGGGCCGTTATGGCGGCAGCTATGTTGTTTAGAACTTTGCTTCTTCCTGCTGCAGCATCTGTAGGCGTCCTGACTTTTTTAAGAACCTTCGGCAAAGAAGATATAGCGGTTGCTTTAGCAAGAACGCCTTCAATCTTTGTTCCGCCAATGTCAAGGCCAATGACGTAAGTAATGTGCATCACCGCTGCTTTGCAGCCCTACGCTTTCCCTTCGCTGCCAAGAATCTTAATCCTTCTGATAACCACTTCCTTCATGGCCTCTGTTGCCGGGGCGAGGATTTCCCTCGGGTCGTAAGCAGAGAGGTTTTCTTCAAGGAATTTCCTCACGGCAGCTGCGAATGCAATGCGCAAATCAGTATCTTCATTTACCTTGCAGATTCCCAGCTTAATTGCCTTTCTTATCTGCTGCTCAGGAACTCCTTTGGCATTGGAGATTTTTGCGCCGTATTTGTTGGCCATTGCCACCAAAGAACTATGGACCGATGATGCGCCGTGCAGGACGAGAGGTATGTCAACAGCTGCGGTAATAGAGGCGAGGCGTTTAAGGTCTATATTGGGTGTGCCTTTGAACTTGTAAGCGCCGTGGGAAGTGCCAATGGCAACCGCAAGCGAATCACAGCCAGTCAGCTTGACAAATTTAGCTGCTGCTGCCGGATCGGTATAGCTGTGCTTTGCCGCAAACACCTCGTCCTCCCTGCCCTTCAACTGGCCCAACTCGGCTTCTACGGAAACCCCCTTCCTGTGGGCTACTGCAACGACTTTTTTTGTTAATGCAACATTTTTGGCAAAGGGCAGGGCAGAACCGTCAATCATTACAGAAGAAAAGCCAAAGCTGATACACTCCATAGCAACTTCAATGCTCGGACCATGGTCCAAATGTACTGCCACGGGAACCGGAACCTTCTCGGCAAAAGCCAAAGCCAAACCGGCGAGCTCAAAGCCGCCGTACTTAAGCGCGCCAGATGACAGCTGGAGGAAAACAGGCGAGTTAGTTTCAACCGCTGCAGAGATGATGGCTTTTGTAATCTCCAGATTATTGGTGTTGAAAGCGCCAACGGCATAGCCACATTTCTTCGCTTTTTGCAAAAGCTTATTGCCCGAGACAAGCACAGCCAATCACTCCGCAAATTTAAATCCCTTTTGTCCCAAGCTTGGATCTGTTCCTCTTTATGAATGCTGCCGCAGCACCTGCTGATGAGGAAAGGCGAGGTCCGCATTGGGTCAGCTTCATAGCTGCAATGCCAACTGCCTTTGCAAGCGTATCTGAGACAGACTGTGTATTGGATGAGTAGTAATAGTGCGCAAAAGCGCCACTGAACGCGTCACCAGCACCGCAAGCGTCAAGAATCCTTACAGG
>JACPIJ010000048.1 GCA_016188145.1 Candidatus Woesearchaeota archaeon
ATGGGGACCAAAAACCTGTTTTCAATGTCCTTGTAGTTGCAGTAAACCCAGAAGTACCTGCTTTGGATAAAAATGGTATTAAGCTCCCGCAGCCGCTGCTGAATCGCTGCTGTTGTTATTTCGTTGAAATTGTCAACAAGTATTATCTCATCCACGACCCCTTTGCCATCACGGCTGCGGTAATATCTTTCATACGTCTTCTCCCTGCCTCTCCTGCACACCACAACCGTCCTGAACCCTTCATCCTTCACCCCCCTGCATATGTCAAGGGCAGAGTGCCCTCCAAGAGTTCCAATGGTCAATCTGTTTTTGTCATATTTCCCGACCACTTCCTGCAGCTGCTTTTGCGTTATCATCGCTATCATCTTCAGTTCAGTATTTTACTGAGCTTTTTCTGCGCTATTGCCGCTTTTATCTCCCTTGCTATCCTTCTTCCTGTGCTCATTGGCTCTCCATACCTGATGTCGGTGTAGGGCGAGCCGTTCATGTAGAGGTTTGTGCCGGCAACAATCCTGGCTGATATCTCAAAGACAAAGAACTTGAGTTCTGGCGTTATGACAGTTTCCAGGCTGAAAGGCCCGTAAATTCCCTTGCCATCCCCGTTAAGTGTCCTCGAAGCCTTCACAACAGCTTCCCCCATCCTGAAAATCTCCGGCAGCAACGATTCTCTTACAACAACAGGCACGTTTCCTGTAATGTTATAGCTAGTCTCCAGTCCAAGGTCAAGCTGGTCTTTGGCTGCTATCCTGCCTATGCTGTCAACGTTGCTCTCATATCGCTTGTCAAAGCTCATCACTTCAAGCTCATTGGTGATGGGTGAATAAAAGTAGTGGATGTAGATGGGAGCTCCAATGATGTATTCCTGTATTATGTATGCCCTTACCTCTTCCTTTGCTTTCCTTCCTTTTATTTTCCTGTAAAATTCTTCTGCGCTCCTAGCCAGAAAAAACCCCTTCCCGCCGCGGGCGCCGTAAAACTTGACTATTACCGGGCCGTCTATGTCCTCGGGCTTCTCGTAAATCTTTGGCAGGGTGAGGCCAGCCCTTTTCAGCCACTCCCTCTGCAGCATCCTGTCGGCCTCCCACTTCAGTACGCCTTTGTTGCCGAAGTAAGGGACTTTTAGCTTCTCAATCGATTCGATGCCGAATGCTTCGAAGAACGTGCCGTGCGGGATGAGTATCGCGTTTTCGCCCAGCAGCTGCTTCTGCAGCTTTACAGTATCGCCAAACTTGTCAACCATTATTATCTTGTCAGCGACCTTGTAGCTCTTGTACGGTTCCTCCCTCCCTTTTTCGCAGATGCAAAGTGTTTGGAACCCTTCCTGCTTCGC
The DNA here is from genome assembly GCA_016188145.1 of Candidatus Woesearchaeota archaeon. GTDB lineage: Archaea > Nanobdellota > Nanobdellia > Woesearchaeales > UBA10216 > UBA10216. Next base: position 1,331 of record JACPIJ010000048.1, read on the forward strand.
CCCGTAAAGAATCTGCAGCGCAGAGTGGCTGCCTATCGTGACAATCTTGTATTTTGTATAATCGCCATCATTGTGGCTACGGCCGTTATTAGAATTCCCTACTTTAGCTGCTTTTGTAGCCCCCATATTAGCAGTATGCGACAAGTAATATATAAGTTTAACTACTCTTATGGCTTAATTAATCGCTAATTTATTAAACTAATCTTATCAAAATCTATTTGCGGAGATGATCTTATGATTAAAAATTCTTCAAAGCTTATCCAAGCTTTAAAACTGCTCTCTACAATAGGCAGTTTTTTTATTTTTCGACTTCCAGAACTCAGCGTATTAGCAGCATTAATTCTAATAGCTTTTAATTTATATGAGTTCTTTGTTAAGGCAAAACCATTGACTTTAACTACAGACCTGTTAGTTTCTGGTTTGGTTATTACTGCAACATTAGCTGTGCTAGGTTTTACCTATGCACTTGTGCAAAATGACAAGAAAAGTCAAGAATATAAAGAGATAATTCGTTCAAGTGAACGATTGTTTCATGCAACAATTGTAATAATTCAAGCTTTATTGATCTTTTGGTTCATAAGCCAAGTTTATAATAGCAGTCTTCAAAAAATATATTGGTTTAAATACATCAATTGGGTTTTATATTTGATTTCCTTTTTGTCTTATCTTCTTTTACTGGATGGTGCAAAGTACTTTCACGAAGGTATTTCAAAATTTGAGAATATTTTAAGGAAGAAATTGTCTGTTATGGAGAGATACTAGTTTAATAAAATTAAATCCGCTTAACATTATACTTTCAACTCCTTCTCCCAGTATCTGCACACACTTTCAGTCTTTTCTGCCGCTATTCCCGTGTACCTTTCAGGGTTCTGCAGGAGATGCAGCTGCTGCTTCGTCAGCTTTTTGAGATAGGGCTGTGCAGCAGCATCATTGAACAGAACGTCCTGGAAGCTTTTCTGCTGTTGTTCCGCAAGCAACGTCGCCTTTCTGGCATACTCGTGCGCGTCAGGATGCCCTGCC
>JACPIJ010000052.1 GCA_016188145.1 Candidatus Woesearchaeota archaeon
CATCTCATATGTACTTGCTCTCTCCCCTTCTTATCTCTTTGAGTATTTTCTCGGTAGGCTCGTTAAACTTAAGCGCTCCAAAGAGTTCCCTCAGAGGATTCCCTTTTTTCTTTATTTCAACAACTACTTCTTGCTCTTCCCTGATGCCCATTTCTTCAGCAGCCTTTTTGGGAATCCTAATCCCAATAGAATTGCCCCATCTCTTCGTTTTACAAATTAGCATACGGCATCCTCCACTATTGTTTATACATCTTATACATTTAGTATAATTATTATACCAATAAGATAACTAATATATAAGCTTTTTGGTTTAAACAACAGAATTCCACTCATCTTTGATGAGTAGGGTTCTGTGTGCTCAAAAACCGTAGGTCTTCGTGGAATTCTGAGCGTCAAAAACAACATGCCACCGGTCAGAGACCGGTGGTTTTTGACAATTTCACGGCTTCAGGCTTCTGGAGAACAGAATCATCGTCGCAACAGCCACTATGATTGTTAATATTGCCGTAAATAGCAGCAGCTTTTTGTCGTTCCCGAACCCGAACGGTATGAATCCCAGGAAGCCGACCACTGAGAATTTGAAGGTGCTTTTTTCCTTTTCTTGTTCTTTCGTTGTGGTTGCTGCTGTTATTAGGCTTATGAAGATAACTATTATTCCTATAAACACTAGCAATATTCCAATTTGCAGCAGCTGAAGGTGGTGCTGGGTCATTTTTTAGCTGGATTGCTGTACTTTTGCTGGCTTAAGATTTCGCCTGCATTGCCAACAACCTGAACCATCTGGCGCTTTGGATAAACCATCAGCGTTTGCCCGTTTGCTTCTAGTTCGTATCTTCTTCCTTTTTTGTTTAAAGGTATCCTGACTACCCTTTCGTCCTTAAGAACAATTTCAACTAATGGTGTCATACCGCCATTTAGCTCCCCATCGCCAAAAGAAATGGCCGAGTTTTTGCCTTCGCCTACAATGTCGCTAAGGCTAGTTCCAAGTGCCGTGCCCATGCCGAGTTGGTAATCCGAATGTGTATTTAAACTTTTTTCAAAAACCTTTTTATAAAAAACAGCCTTTTGCCAGAGGTTATGATTATCGAGTCAGTCAAGCTCAGCAACATCCGCAGCTACCTCAGCCAGGAAATAGAGCTTCCGCAGGGCGCTGTCCTTCTTTCCGGCGATATTGGCAGCGGTAAGTCTACAATTCTGCTTGCCATAGAGTTCGCTTTGTTTGGCATTAGCAAGGGGCTGCTTTCAGGAGAAGCCCTGCTGAGGCATGGCAAGCAGCAGGGCTATGTTGAGCTTCAGTTCCGTCTCGATGGCAAAGACGTGATAATAAGGAGAAACCTCAGGCGGCTGAAGGATTCCATACGGCAGGATGAGGGTTACCTGATAATTAATGGCGTCAAGCATCTCTGCACAGCCGAAGAGCTCAGGGCCAGGGTGCTTGAAATGCTAGGCTACCCTAAGGAGCTTCTTAAAAAATCGAAGGGCCTTATTTACCGCTTTACCGTTTACACCCCGCAGGAGGAGATGAAGCGAATCCTGTTTGAGGACCCGCAGGTCAGGCTTGACACGCTCAGGCGGGTTTTCCAGATTGAGAAGTACAAGCTCGTGAGGGAAGGCGCTTCTGTAGTTATGCAGGCGCTGCGTGAGAAGAAGAGGGAGCTGGAAGCCAGGATAGAGGACTTGCCAGAGAAGCAGCAGCAGTTGGGGCAGCTTTCGGAAAATTTGGCAGCGGTTGAGAAGAAGCTTGCAGCCCTCCTGCCAGCCATTAACCAGACTGAACAACTGCTGCAGCAAAAGCAGGTGTCGCTGAAGTCTTTGGAGGAAAAAGCCAGGCAGGTCAACTCCTTGAAAAGCCAGCTTGCGGCAACAGCAGCAGTAATTGCTGAAAAGAAAAATCTTGTCTTGGCTAAGGAAGCTGAAATAGCTGCTGCAAGAAAGGAAATCAGCTCCCTGAAGTTGCAGCTTGAGGACAATTCGGCTTACTCCAGGCAGCTTGCTTCAGGCCTTTCAAGGCTTAAGTCGTTTTCAGACTCTTTGCTGAAAGACGTTGGGATGAGAAGCAACCTTGAGGATGAGCTTGCCGCAGCTGAGCAGCGAAAGTCCGAAGCAGAATCAGAGGTTAGCAGGCTGGAAGCGCTGAAGTCAGCTTCGCAGCAGCTGAAGCAGAAGATTTCCATCCTTACAAGCTGCCCGACTTGCCTGCAGCCTGTTACAGACGGGCACAAGCACAAGATATCCCTGGAGGAAGACTCGAAGATTGCCGAACTTACCCTTAAGTCTGCAACTGCTATCGACAAAAAGTCTTTACTAATGCAAAAAATAAAGCTGCTAAAGTCTGAATTGAACGACCTGCAGGCAAAAGAAAAGGTTGCGGCGGGCCTTATTTCCGAGCTGAAGCCGTATTTTGAGACTGCCTCGCTGTTTGGCATTGAAGTCAAGCCCCTGCCATCTTCACCCTCTGCTGCTGCAATGGCTGTAGCCGATATGCAGGCAGAGCTCAGCTCATTGGCCTCTGCAAGGAAAAAGCTTGAGTCGTCAAAGGAGAAGCTGTTTATGGTATCAGAAAAAGAAAAGCTTGCTGCGCTGGCTGAGAAGGCAGCTGCAGGTTTCCGCACCGAGGCCAGGCTTCTTGAGGCGAAGATGGCAGAACTTTCTGCCAGGGTTGCCTCGTTTGGCGACATTGAGGCTGAAACAGGGCTGCTGCAGTCAGAGCTTGACAAAATACTCGGGGAAAAAACCTCGCTTCTGATGCAAAAGTCCTCATTTGAGAAAGAAAAGGAAAACGTTGCAAACCTGCTGCAGCTTCTCTCAGAGGAAGTCCAGAAGAAAGAGGCAGCGAAGAAAGAGCTTGAGGCTGCCAATAATGTGAACTACTGGCTTGGGGAGATGTTCGTCAGCCTCGTTGATGTAATTGAAAGGCACGTAATGCTGAAAGTCCACCAGGAATTCAATGAGCTTTTCAGGGATTGGTTCGCGATGCTCATGGGCAGCGAAACCCTGACTGCGAAGATTGACGATGATTTCACCCCTGTGGTTGAGGTTGACGGGTTTGAAATCCCTGTTGAAAACCTTTCGGGAGGAGAAAAAACAAGCTGTGCGCTGGCTTACAGGCTTGCCCTCAACAAGGTAATCAACAACCTTGTTTCCACAATCAGGACAAAAGACCTGCTGATACTTGACGAGCCGACTGACGGCTTCAGCACAGAGCAGCTTGACAAGTTAAGGGACGTTCTTGCACAGCTGCAGCTGCCGCAGATTATCATCGTCAGCCACGAGGAAAGGATAGAAAGCTTTGTCCAGCACGTCATCAGGGTCCAGAAGGAGCAGCACATCAGCAAGATGGTGGCATAAGCCGCATAAGCCGTAAACATAGCAGATTCACGAATGCCGGTTAAGGCACGATTCCTTTTGATTTTAAAAGAAAGTAAACTATGAATATTACTATTAAGACAAGCACGATTAAATACGGATTTTGCCCTTTCTTATCTTCTAGCAAACTCATTTTCCAGCCTCTTTTCAAGTTCATCTATTCGTTTATTAACTTTTCTATTCTGGTTATTGTTTATGTATAACGTCACTACCAATGTAATGAACATGGCTCCAATAGATTGGACGGCTATGTTTTCTGTCGAGAATACAGCTACGAAAGCTGTAATTCCAGCGAATATAAAACCCAAATCTGATTTTTCAATCATAACTCATTTCTGAATTTAAATCTTAATAAGCCGTTCTCACGGTTTTCCGTAAAAATTTCGGACAATTCAGTAAAGTTTGCTGTTCTTCTGTGAATTCTTTGCTTATTTGGCTTTTTCTCGTAAATCTTTCAATATTGGCGTAATTCCAAAACTTCCATAATCCTTTTAAACGAATCAGCTGTTCTTTTGCAATACGGGGCCGTGGTCCAGCTTGGTAAGACATACCCTTGGGGCAAACCTTCTTAGGAAGAAGGTTTATCAAGAAACTCCGAAATGGGTATAACCCGGGTTCGAATCCTGGCGGCCCCACTCTTTTTTTTGCATAAACCATTAATTTGCCATAAACTATTTAAATAAGTGAAGCCATTTTGAAGTCGTTATTAGCTGCTGCAGTTGCGGGTTTTATTTTGCGGTTTATTGTGCGGTTTTGGAGCTGTGTTTCAAATGCTTAGGCAGTCAAAAAAGGGCGCTTTCCTTGCAATACTGTTGTCCCTGTTATTCACGCTCTCCCTGATTCCTTCTGCTGCAGCGCAGGACGAAAGCAATGCCCAGGGCTTTACCGTTACAATGACGGCAATAAACGACTCGATTCTGGTTGACGGGCAGGCAATTTTTGAGCTTACAATAAGCAACCCAAACAGCTACCCTGAAAAGTTCAGGATTTCAGCGCCGGATATCGAATGGAGCGTCCAGTCTGACCCGCTTTACCACTACTTTTCCGGTGTTGACGTGCCGGCTTTCGGCTCCGAAACAGTCAGGCTGCTTTTCAAGCCTGCAGTTCCTTTCACGCCAGGCCTTCGCGCAGTAAACATCGTGGTGGAATCAGTCAGGGGGGAGCAGTCCCAATCAATCTCAACGTTCGTTAACATACGCTCAGCTTATCCTCTCATAATGGAGTACCTCGCTGCTGTCAGCAGGATTGTCGAGATTCCATCCCAGATTGATCCGAGGCAAGAATTTGTGATAAAGGTCAACCTCATCAACCGCAACCCGAAAAACATCAGCCAGATGAGGATTTCCCTTTCTAGCATTTCAACCGCACTTGTCAGGGAAGCGATTGTCACAGACCTGAGGCCGCTTGAAAACAAGGTTGTTTCTGCAAAGGTCAGGCTTGACCCCTTAACGCCTCCAACGCAGGACACGTTGAAAGTTGTCATCTTTGTTGACAACAAGCCCCTTGAGCCGACAATCTTTGAAAAATTTGAGGTTGTAAGCTACTCTGAGATAAAGCCGCTGAAGTCAGAAAAGCGCGGCTCTTTTTTCCGGTGGGTTGACGAAACCGCTTACGTGAACGATGGCAACGTCAAAAGCCAGAAGGTTGTCGAGCAGCAGACCAGCCTCTTGAAAGCGCTGTTCACAAAAAGCACTCCCAAGTCTTTCAGCATAAGCAAGGACGGAAAGCGCTTCAACGCTTGGGAGCTATCGCTTGAGCCCCAGGAAACAGTTGTCATCCAGGTCGTAGAAAGCTACCGCTCCATATTTTACCTTTTCATCCTTGCCATAATCTTCCTTTTGCTGTACAGGTTCTTCCAGAGTCCTGTGCAGCTGATAAAAGAGTCAAGTGCCATAAGCTACAAGGAAGGAGGGGTTTCCGAGCTCAAGGTCGTCCTTCGCCTGAAAAACAGGTCTTCCCAGCCTTACGTCAAGCTCACCGTTATGGACAGGGTTCCAATGATTGCCGAGGTAGAGCACGACACGATGGGCACAATGAAGCCGGTTACCATCTTCAACGACGGCCGCGGCTCTGTTGTCAAGTGGGAGATTGAGAACATCGACGGCCAGGAGGAAAGGGTTCTGGCTTACAAGATAAAGTCAAAGCTGAGCATCCTCGGCCAGTTCACCCTGCCAAAAGGCTCTGCAGCATTCTTCACGGAGAAGAACATCAAGTTCGTCACCCATTCCAATACGGTAACGATAAAGCCGTAATTACAATCGTTGGATATCCGATTTGCCTCAGGCTAGTTTATTCCTTTAAGAACATCAATTGGAGACTTTCTGGTAAAGTATTCTTCAAGTCTTTTAGAATGGATGCCAGCTCCATCCAACAAAAAACTTATATCGGTGGTGTGGTCTTTTAAAACCCACACATCATCAACTTTAAAAGGTTCATTACCACGAATATAACGATACCCACCAGGAATATAAGAATGCCCCAGCGTATCGCCAGAGATAACTAAAGGGTAATGGCCGTTTCCCACTTCATTAGCCTGATGTGCCGCGTGGAATATTGCAGTTTCTAAATTACTTACATAAAACAACATGTCTGGGTATGCTACTCCGCTGCCAGCCAATCTACTTTTTGTGTAATATACTGAACCTTCTTTTTCTTCAGCGCACACTAAGAAATTTTTTTGCGTAGTGCCACTAAATACTTTTCCCATCACAAATCCTCCATTATTACACCAACCCCTGCTCTTTATGTGTTGTTATAGGCGTGATACCGAGTATATAAATTTTCTCCTTTATTTACTACTGATTAGTTGCCAATTTGTAGCTTTGCAAACTTTGCAGACGCAATTTTCCCATGCTTGTATGGGAAAAGAAAGCTTCGATTTAACTGTTCACTGCTGTTCACATAAACCCTTTTGGCATTTATGTGTTACCATGTTGTAGTAAAATTTTTAAATGCGGCATACTTCCCTCTACCTATGAAAAGGAATTTATTGTCATCAGAATTTCCGTGGCCGTTTGCAGCACCTGCCGCAACAGCAGTTGTAGTCGGAGCTTTAGTTTTTGGTTTAGCGTGGTATTTCCTTTCATCTCAGCAAGTTCCATCACGGCTAGTACGTCAGCCTAACGTATCAAATGCTCGTTGCTATGACAAAAGCGACACTCAAAGGCTTGAGCACATACTAAAGCTGCAGAAAGCCTTTGCTGCGGAATCTGAAGTAAAAAGCTCTGACCAGCTTGAAAGTTTTGCATCTAACACAGTCGTTGTAAAAAATCCCTTTTTCAATGAACTGTCCGAGGAGGACTTGCCCGAGAGTTTACGTAGAATAGCCGACGGCAGGTTCAGTATAAAGACTTCCGAGAGTGCACTTGCGGGGCTTTATTTGGGAAAAGGTTATGTTTTGACAGCAAATCACGGAGTCACTGAGATCTTACCTTCGCTCCAAAATGTACAGATACAGGTTGAATATTTTTTCAAAAACCCGGTTTCAGAATCATGGGAAAAATTTAGTGGCCCTATCAGCGACGTTAGTGCCATTCCAAGGCGAGATTTGGCTTTGCTCTATGTTCCATACCTTGCAGAAGCCAGTCTTAAAGGCTTGCCAATTGCTGTACCGCCACCACAACTAGACGGACCACCACGTATCTTCTTTGATGTGCAAATATTACCTAGCGGCGCAAGCCTTCGTTTTAGGCCGCAAAATACGCTTAAAGAAGGCGAGGCTGTCTACTTAATCACTTACGATCCTCGAACATATTGGGATATGGTCGGTGCAGAGCCGGATCGTCGGATAACGATTCTTGAAGGGGCAGTAACATCTTTATCAGCACCACAGCAAACGAGATATAGCGACCAGTTCCAGACATCAATTCCAGTGATAAGAGGCCAAAGCGGCTCGCCCCTAGTTGACAAAAATGGAAACATTGTTGGACTATTATCCCAATTATCCCAATCAGCCAGCGGAACAAGTAAGTCATATTTCACCAGCATTGACGGCCTTGCAGAACTTCTAGAGCTTGAGAGGAATCGTCTTGAAAGCTGTCCGTCAAATAGAGTCATGACTAAGCAATAACTCTGTTTATTCTGTGCAGTCGCTGTAGTTGACGCTTACCTTGCCCGCTGTTGTCACAATCTTTATAAACAACTTTCCAACTTCTTCGTTCATCCCCGCATAGCTCAACCTGGCAGAGCACTCGGCTGTAGATGAAAATCGCTGCCGCAACTTTCTCCACGAGAGATAGAATGAGTGGCAGTCAGCTAGCAGTGCCCGAAGGATTCCCGGTTCAAAACCTTTTTGCTCGCTGATGCTCGCAAAAAGCTTTACCAAAAAACGGGCAAAAGTTGGAAGTCCGGGTGCGGGGATATTATGATTATTCTCGGAACGGATTCACAGCCTTTATCCCTTCAACTTTTCCGAAGTTGGCGTCTTCCGTGTAAATAGTTTCAATCGCATTTTCTTTCATTGTGGCGACGAGCACCGCATCCCAGAAGCTGAGGAGACCCTGATTCATCAGAGCAAAGGCGTGCTGGAGAGTCTCTCCGTCGTATTGCAATTTTACCAGGTTTCTTTCGCACAGGAGTTCTTGGGCAGTTTCCAGAACATCGCTGATTTCAAGCCCGTATTTTTTAATAGCGACAGAACAAAATTCGCCTATGCTTTGCAAGGACAAAAAATGCTTTGCCTGGCCACGAAAGCACGCCTCAAGGACTTCAACTGCTTTTTGCCGCTTTGGCGACATTTCAGCATAAGCATAGACCAAGACGTTCGTGTCAATGAGTGCCGGTAAGTTTCCTGTATCGCTCTTCATAAGCTTCTTCCCGCCTGAACTTATAGTCTTTTGGCAGCCTATACATCCCCTTTTTCAGCCGCTCAAGCGCCCGTTGCCTCAGCACTTCTTCCTCCTTATTCTCAAACCAATTCCGCAGCGATTCCTCAACAGCCCTGCCAAGCTTCCCTTTGCCTTCGCCCAGAGTTTCCCTTACTTTTTCCCTGAACTTCTGTTCGGTCTCATCGCTGATGCTGATTGTCATTGTCCCCATAACGTATGTATTTATATCTTCAAATATTTAAATGTTTTGTTTTGTAAATAAATGGCAAAAAGGAGAAGCCAACGACCAGCAGTTAACTTTATAAACAAGTGCCTGTTTTTTCACTATATAATGGCTGGGGCGACGCGCTTTTCTCTACATAGAGCTGTTTTCGGCAGGTAGAGCCATCGGCGTTTAACCCCTGTGTTGGCCATAAACTCGCTAAAATCCGGCAAAATTTCACAACTTACACAGATTAATATCGCCCTGGTGGTTCAGCCTGGCCTAGAATACGGCCCTGTCACGGCCGCGACCCGGGTTCAAACGATCTTTTTGTTCGCAAAGCTCACAAAAAGCTCGACCAAAAAGTGCTGAAAGTCCCGGCCAGGGCGCTCCAGTTCATTCATGGTTCAGGTGACCTTTTTAGAAAAAACCCAAGTCATGCAAAGCATGACTGGGCCCAGTCGACAGCAGTCGACTTGGGGGTCAATCAAAAATGGGCCGGTAGCGCAGCCTGGCAGCGCAACGGACTTTTAATCCGTGGGTCGCGGGTTCAAACCAGCCCTTTTTCGCAGCGGCGAAAAAGCCCTGGGGGAAAACGTTATCGTTTTTTCCGGGGGCGCTTTTGCAGCGCAAAAGGGTCCTGTGAAAGTCCCGTCCGGCCCATTTAACCTTTTTGAGAAAAAGGTTAATCAAAAAACGTTCATTCAAACTTTTTAGGAAAAAGTTTGATCAAAAACGTCATTCAAGCTTTTTGCTGGAAACAAAATGAAAAAGATTGATGTCAAGAAGCATGTGCTCGTTCCGAAGCATGTGAAGCTTTCTGAGAAGGAAAAGGAAGAGGTTCTCAGGCAGTACAATGCGAGGTTTGAGGATTTTCCAAGGATACTGAAGAAGGATGCCGCATTGCAGGGCATTAACGTGAAATACGGTGACTTGATTAAGATTGTGAGGAAAAGCCCGACCGCCCGGGAAACAGTTTTTTACAGGGTGGTTGTGCTTTCATAATGATGCGGCTTAAGTTTGATGTGATATTGCGAGGCTCAAAATGAAGGACTATGCTGTTCTCATAAAGAAGTTTTTTGAGGAGCAGTCTTTTGTAAAGTCTGACATAGAGTCCTTCAACTATTTTCTGGATAACGAGCTTAACTCGATAATTGAGGAAAACAGTGAGGTTGTTCCAACCATAATCCCTCCGAACGTTGATGAGTTCAAGATTAAGTTTGACAATGTGAGGATAACCAAGCCGGAGATTACAGAAGCTGACGGCTCTGTGAGGAAGATTTATCCTATGGAAGCAAGGCTTAGGAAGCTGACATATGCTGCTCCTCTCTACATTACCGTCAGCGCCCACATAAATGGCGCCCAGCGGGAGTCTTTTGAAACGCAGATAGGCAACCTTCCAATCATGCTGAAGTCAAAGGCCTGTCACCTTAACAAGCTTTTCAGGGAGGAGCTCATCGCCCATGGCGAGGACCCTGATGACCCTGGCGGCTACTTCATAATCAACGGCACTGAAAAGGTCCTCGTCAAGGTTGAGGACCTGGCTTCCAACAAGGTTATCATTGACAAAGACAATACAAGCGGCGGCAAGTTTGTTTGCAAGATTTTCTCCGAGCATGGCTCTTATAAAATTCCCCACACGATTGAAAGACTGAAGGACGGGATATTTTACATTACCTTCACCAGGGTAAGGAGGGTGCCTCTGATTGCGGTCATCAAGGCGTTTGGCATTACAAAGGACGAGGAGATTATGCGGTTTATCAGCGGCAATGAAAGCTTTGACGAGGTCCTTGTCAACCTGATTGATTCTGCCGAACTCAAGACAGAAGAGGATGCCATGGATTCTGTTGCAAAGCGCTCTGGCATAACGCAGCCCAAGGAGATAAGGCTTGAGCGCATGAAGGAGATAATGGACAAGTACATGCTCCCGCATCTCGGGATAACCCCGAAGGAGAGGATATGGAAGGCTTACAACCTGTGCAAGATGTTAAGGAAGTACATTCTGGCATTAAGGGGGCAGGCACCGGCTGATGACAAGGATCACTACAAGAACAAGCGCCTGAAGCTTTCCGGGGATTTGCTTGCTGACTTGCTTAGGGTTAACCTGAAAGTGCTGATTGGCGACCTGCTTTACAATTTCCAGAGGGTGGTCAAGAGGGGGAAATTCCCAACGCTGAAGGTAATAATCCGGGAAAAGCTTCTCACGTCGAGGATATACAGCTCAATGGCTACCGGCGCCTGGGTTGGCGGAAGGAAGGGGGTAAGCCAGAGGATTCAGCGCCTTAATTTCCTTGAGATGATGAGCCATCTTCAAAGGGTTGTCAGCCCGCTCTCTGCGACGCAGGAGAACTTCAAGGCGAGGGAGCTTCACTGCACGCACCTTGGCAGGCTGTGCCCGATTGAAACGCCTGAAGGGACGAATATCGGGCTTAAGAAGAACCTTTCACTGCTCGCTACAGTCAGCCTCGATGCCAACGAGGACGAGGTTACGAAGGTCATGCGCAGTTATGGCCTGAAGCCAATCGCAAAACAACAGTAAAATAAAAGTGAAAAGTCAAAAGGAAAAGTGAAGCAAAATGTCTGATGTTTACCTGAGCGGAAAGTTTGTTGGAGTTGTTGAAGACGGCGAGGCGTTTACCAGCTCGCTGCGTGAGGAACGCAGGCGGGGCGTGCTTTCCGAGAATGTTAACATTGCCTTTGACCAGTCAAGCGGCGAGGTTAACATCGAGGCTGCCAAGGGGAGGCTTCGAAGGCCGCTGATTGTTGTGAGGGACGGCAGGCCTTTGCTCACGCCTGACCATGTTGACAAGCTTGGCAGGAATGAGCTCAAATGGTCTGACCTTGTCAAGCAGGGCATCATTGAATACTTGGACGCGGCAGAGGAGGAGAATGCACTTGTTGCTTTCTTTGAGGAGGAGCTTTCGCCTGAGCACACGCATCTTGAGCTTACGCCATTGTCAATGTTCGGCATGGTCACCAGTCTTGTTCCCTATGCAAACTTCAACTCTGCGCAGAAGGTCAACACAGGCTCCAAGAACCAGAAGCAGGCCATTGGCTTCTACGCCTCAAACTACCCGATAAGGATAGACATGGACGTCAACCTGCTTCACAATCCCCATATGCCTGTTGTCAAGTCTGTGATGCACGACATCTCGGAATACGAGAAGCACCCTGCCGGCCAGAACCTTGTTGTTGCTGTAATGAGCTACAAGGGCTACAACATGGAGGATGCCATAATAATCAACAGGGGCTCCATTGACCGGGGTATGGGCAGGGGCAGCTATTACAGGCCCATGATTAGCGAGGAGCTGAGGTATTCTGGCGGCTTGGTGGATGAAGTCTGCATACCTGCCAAGGATGTCAAGGGCTTCAAGAGCGAGAAGGATTACCGCTTTTTGGAAGAGGATGGCATAATCTACCCTGAGGCACAGGTGAAGGAAGGTGATGTTGTCATTGGCAAGACATCTCCTCCGAGGTTTCTGAGCAGCATGGAGCAGTATTCCCTTTCAGCAGAGACGAGGAGGGAAAGCTCTGCAGCCATGAAGCACGGCGAGGAGGGCATTGTTGACTTTGTGCTCATCACCGAAAGCAACGAGGGCAACAAGCTTGTCCAGGTGAAGATAAGGGACCAGCGCATTCCAGAGGTTGGTGATAAGTTCAGCTCGAGGCATGGCCAGAAGGGCGTTGTAGGCCTGATCGTCCCCGAAGCTGACATGCCCTTTACCGCTTCCGGGATAACGCCTGACCTTATTTTCAGCCCGCATAGCATTCCCACGAGGATGACAATGGCTCACCTTATTGAGCTCATAGCTGGAAAGACAGGCGCGCTGGCTGGCAGACCTGTTGACGGCACTGTTTTTGATTCCGAGCCTGAGGAAATGATAAGGAAGGAGTTGCTCAGCCTTGGCTTCAGGGACAACGGGCTTGAAACAGTTTACAATGGCGAGACAGGAGAGGCTTTCAAGGTTGGCATCTTTGTTGGCGACATGTATTACCTGCGCCTTAAGCACATGGTTGCGAACAAGATTCACTCAAGAGCTAGGGGTCCAATCCAGCTGCTCACCAGACAGCCGACAGAGGGCAGGGCGAAGGAGGGCGGCCTGAGGCTTGGCGAGATGGAGAAGGACACGTTCGTAGCCCACGGTGCTGCGATGCTGCTCAAGGAGAGGTTTGACTCTGACCGCACAATCGTGCCGGTTTGCGAGAGCTGCGGCATGATTGCAATCTATGACGAGTTCAAGAGGAGGAGCTCCTGTCAGGTGTGTGGCGAATCGGTTATAAGCTTCATTGAGGTTTCGTATGCGTTCAAGCTGATACTTGACGAGTTCAAGAGCCTTTGCCTCTACCCGCAGCTCAAGCTCAGGACCAAGTATTAGTCGCATTATTAAAAAGTCGCATTATTAAAATCAGGATAAGGTAACCAAAATGGCTGACGAGTCTGAAGTGTACGTGTACAAGAAAGTTAGCTCTGTGGTGTTTGGCGTGCTTAGCCCAAAGCTTATTAAGAAGATGGCGGCTGCTAAGATTGTTACCCCTGAGCTTTACGACAAGGAAGGGTACCCTGTTGATGGCGGCTTGATGGATGTAAGGCTTGGTGTCATTGACCCTGGATTGAGGTGCAAGACCTGCGGCTCAAAGCTCAAGGAGTGCACCTGACACTTCGGCTACATATCACTGGCAAGGCCAGTCATTCACATCAACTTCATCTCTGTGATACTTACGCTGCTCAGGTACACCTGCAGGGACTGCTCCAGGATTCTCCTGCCGACGGCCAGGATTGAGCAGTACTGTGACAGGCTCAAGCGCCTTGGCAAGGACAAGGGTCCTGACGTCATGAGGAAGAAGCTTAAGGACATCATAACAGCGTCGAAGTCCAGCGGCAAATGTCCCCATTGTAAGGCCAAGCAGAAGAAGATAATGCTGGAAAAGCCAAGCACGTTCTTTGAGGATGACAAGAGAATCTCGCCTATTGAGATAAGGAGCAGGTTTGAAAAGCTTAATGACGGAGACATTGAGCTGTTCGGCCTTAACCCGGCAGCAGTGAGGCCTGAGTGGATGATACTGACCGTTCTCCCAATTCCTCCTGTTACGATGAGGCCTTCCATAACCCTGGAAACAGGCGAGCGCTCAGAGGACGACCTCACCCACAAGCTTGGGGACATAGTAAGGATTAACCAGCGGCTTTTTGAGAACATCAATGCGGGTGCTCCTGAAATCATCGTTGAGGACCTGTGGGATTTGCTGCAGTACCACATCACCACGTTCTTTGACAATGATGTTGCGCAGCTTCCGCCAGCAAGGCACAGGTCAGGGCAGCCCTTGAAGACGCTGAGCGAGCGCATCAAGAGCAAGGAGGGCAGGATAAGGCACAACCTCACTGGCAAGAGGACAAACTTCTCAGCCCGAACTGTCATAAGCCCTGACCCGATGCTTGGGCTTAGCGAGGTTGGCGTGCCTGACATAATGGCGATGAAGCTTACTGTTCCTGAGAGAGTTACGGAGTGGAACATTAACTATCTCAAGGAGTTTGTGAGGAAGGGGCCGAAGAGTTACCCTGGCGCGAACTATGTTGTGAGGCCTGACGGCAAGAAGAAGAAGCTCACCGACGACACGGTTGAAGCCTCTGTTGAGGAGCTTCAGCCGGGCTACATAGTTGAAAGGCACCTGATGGATGGCGATATTGCGATGTTTAACAGGCAGCCATCCCTTCACAGGATGAGCATGATGTGCCACAGTGTAAGGGTGCTCCCATGCAAGACGCTTAGGCTTAACCCTGCAGTCTGTTTCCCTTACAACGCCGATTTTGATGGTGATGAGATGAACCTTCACATCCCGCAGACAGAAGAGGCCAGGGCAGAGGCTGAACTGCTGACACTTGTTGGTACTCAGATGATTTCCCCGAGGTATGGCTTGTCTGTTATTGGCTGCATTCAGGATGCCATATCAGGCAACTACATCCTTTCCAGAAATGACTTTTCGATGTCCAAATCAGAAGCCATTGACCTTCTTGCTTCAGTTGGGGTTATTGACGTTTCAAAGCTTCCAAAGAAGGACACTGTAAGCGGGAAGGAAATTTTCAGCGTGCTGCTGCCTGACGACTTCAGCTTTTCAGGAAGGTCCAGGTCCAGGGAGGAGCCTGATGTCGTGATAAAGAGCGGTAGGCTTGTCAGCGGCGTTATGGACAAGAACAACCTGGGCGAGGGCTCCGGGCTTTTGTTGAGGAACCTACACAAGAAGTATGGCAGGCAGTTTGCCCTTGACGTTCTGGGGAAGATGTTCAAGCTCGGCATTGCAGTCCTGATGAAGCGTGGTTTCACAACAGCGCTGTCCGATACTGACCTGCCGCAGGAGGCCAAGCTGCAGATTCAGGGCGTTTTCCAAAGGGCTGAGCAGGATGTTACTGAGCTGGTAGCCCAGTACAATTCAGGCAGGCTTGACATTTTGCCAGGCAGGACGTTAAGGGAAACGCTTGAGCTTAAGATTCTGGAAGTGCTTAACAAGGCCAGGGACGAGACAGGCAAGATTGTTGCCATGAATGTCGAGAGCTATTCCCACACGGTTGTCATGGCGATTTCAGGCGCCAGGGGAACGCCCCTTAACCTTGCCCAGATGGCTGGCTGCGTTGGCCAGCAGGCTCTGAGGGGCAAAAGGATTGAGAATGGCTACAATGGCAGGACGCTTTCCTGTTTCAGGCGCGATGACCTGAGCCCTGAGGCTCGTGGCTTCATCAAGAGCAGCTTCAAGTCAGGGCTGAAGCCGGCAGAGTTTTTCTTCCAGTCTGTTGTAGGGAGGGATGCGCTGATGGACACGGCACTGAGGACTCCCAAGTCCGGCTACCTTTACAGGAGGCTTGCCAACGCGCTGCAGGACCTGAAGGTTGAGTATGACGAGACAGTGCGCGATTCCGGAGGCAGGATTGTCCAGTTCGTTTACGGCGAGGACGGCATTGACGTTTCAAAGTCCGAGGGTGGCGTGCTCAACATCAAGAGGGTTGTAAGCGAGGTTTTGGAGAAGTAGGCAAGCTGTGTTTTGGAGAAGTGACTGAAATGGCGTCTGATGCTTTGAAAGAGTTGCAGGAAACCCTGCCTGAAGGGGTTTACAGGATGGTAGCTGAATTGCTTCCGGAAAAGCTTTCTGACTCAAAGGCAAAGGAGTTTGCAAAAAAGGTTGCTGACGAGTACGGCGGGATGAAGGTTGAGGCTGGCGAGTCGGTTGGCCTTGTGGCTGCCGAGTCGATTGGTGAGCCCGGAACCCAGATGACGCTGGATACGTTCCATTTCGCAGGAGTCTCCGAGATGAACGTCACAATGGGCCTTCCAAGAATCATAGAGATCCTTGACGGGAGGAAAAAGCTTACAACTCCCATGATGGAGATTTACCTTAAAAAGCCTTACTCCGAAGGCCAGGACATTAAAAAAATCGCGCTGATGATCAGGGAAACAAAGCTTCACGACATTGCCACTGAATTCTCAATCAACGTGGCTGATAACAGGATAGAGGCGCAGCTGGACCTTGCCAAGATGAGGGAGCTCGGCATTAACGAGGCTGTTCTCGCAAAGGCGCTGAAATTCAGCGCGAAAGGGGTAATAGTTGATGTCAAAGGCGGCACCCTGGTGCTGAAGGTGAAGGCAAAGGAAGGCGGCGTAAGCGACGTATTCAAGCTCAAGGAGAAGCTCAGAGAGTCATTTGTCAGGGGAGTCCGCGGGGTAACCCAGGTATTGCCGGTTAAGAAGAACAATGAGTATGTCATACTCACGTTCGGCTCGAACCTGAAAAAGGTTATGCAGTACCCGTTCGTTGACGAGGCAAGGACAACAACTAACGACATTTTTGAGATTGAGGAGACCCTTGGCATAGAGGCTGCGAGGCAGGCGGTTATCGACGAGGTTTACAAGGTCATTGAGACGCAGGGCCTGAACGTTGACATTCGCCACTTAATGCTGGTTGCTGATGTCATGAGCGCGGATGGCAAGGTCAAGGGCATCACCAGGTATGGCGTTGTGAGGGATAAGTCCAGCGTTTTGGCCCGTGCGAGCTTTGAAACGCCGATAAAGCACATCATAAACGCGAGCCTTTACGGAGAGGTTGATAATCTCACGTCGGTTGTTGAGAATGTCATGCTCAACCAGCCTGTTCCGGTTGGCACGGGCCTTCCGAAGCTGGTTTCCAAAAACAAATAGTGATTGAAAAATGGAAGCTTTGACTGAACTGAGGAAGCACGTGCAGAGCAGCAAGTTCGTTATCGGCACTTCTGAAGTCATGAAGCTGCTGAAGCACAACAAGCTCGCCAGGATTTTTGCGGCTTCAAACTGCCCGGCTTCCATCAAGGATGGCCTTAAGCACTACGGCGCCATGGCTGACTGCGAGATTGTGGAGCTTGAAATCCCAAATGATGAACTCGGCGTCATGTGCAAGAAGCCATTCTCTATATCTGTCGCGGGAGTTTTGAGATAAAACGATAAAACAAGTCGTGAATGGTCGTCATGATGGCTGCTGCCGCTGATTCTCAGGATAAGATGCAGAGAATAAGTTACGACAATGCCTTGCTCAAGCTGATGTCATTCTTTGAAACAATAACGAAGGCAAAATTAAAGGACTGCTTCGTTGACCGGAACGGGCTGCTTGTCTTCGTAGTTGAGCCGGCACAGTACGGCCTGGCTGTCGGTAAGGGAGGTGCAAACGTGAAGCGCATTGAAGCTTCCCTTAAAAGGAAGGTCAAGATTGTCGAGTTCGCTGACGACATAGCACCGTTTGTTGCAAGCCTTATCCAGCCCTCAAAGGCAAAGGACATTGCTTTCGCAGACGGCATCATCACGATAACCCCGGAGTCCTCCGAAAGCCGCGGCTACCTGATTGGAAGAGCTGGCAGAAACCTTAGGAATTACGAATCAATAATCCAGCGGTATTTTCCTATAAAAGAAGTCAGAGTTGTTTAGTTCTGAGTAAATAGGCTAAAAGCGGTTCACCAAAATATTACTCGGGGTACAGCCGAAGAGAAACGATAGAACGGGACATGTTCAAGACGGTGCTACGCACCTACCTCCTTGATAATCATTAATCATATTACTCCTGCGTTTCTTAAAAGGTGTGAAGTATCAGATCCAACTATTTTGTTAATGACATTCACACATTCTCTTTCGTTAATCTTACCAAATTTTTTTCTAATAGATTAAAGTGGGAGAATCGGAAACGGTTTAGTCTCTTTCTGCTAGCTTCTGGATTTGCGGATCTAAATACAGCGGCAACAGAGTTTTTGATATTGAACCGATAGCACCATTAAACACGATAGTTTTGTGCCCATTTAAAGACTGGACTTTGTCAAATTCTAGATCTAAAATAATTGAATTCAGATAGATTCCTGTTTTGTAAATTGTTTCAGCTAAAACTCTTATTCTCTTAGGGCACTTTGCCAAATAATTTTTAAGATCTTCGCAATCCATATTAACGTAAATCCTTCCTGGCTCAACTTTAGATACATTCGATGCAGACCAATCATAGCTTTTCCAATCTTCTTCATTTTGTCCAGGATTCTCTCTTACAACGATTAATTCTGGAAGCTTAACACCAGTATGCTCTGATTCTGATGGTCCTCTAGGTTTACCTTTATGCTTTTCAGCAATTATTTTTATTTGGAAACTAGCTGTTAATGGGCTTGTTCTTGGTCTAGAAACTTCTATTGAGAAGCTAAATTCCTCCCCCTCTTCTGGATTATCGATAATTATTCTTAAGGGAAGCATTCCATTGTATAAATAATAGGTTGATATTTTAGCACGCTCATTACTTGAGTTCCAAGTTAATATGCCTTTATCTTCATCGCGAGTAAAATAATTATTTTGCGCGTCCGTATCAAAAAGTACTACTGAGTGCCTAGCATTTTTTGGTACTTCTTTAACCAAAACAGAACCCGTAAACCTCTTTCTTGGCTTTAAGAAGGTAGGAATATACAGACCAGAATAATCTTCGGGTACTTCTTCAGTTTCTTCACCAACTTCAGTAATTGGTACTTCAGAACCAAGACCAAAGTAGCTCATTAAATTCTTGTTCTTGGATATTAAACCAGCAACTAATTGCTTAGCTATGCTTTTATCAGGTTTTATTTTAGCTAATTGTCTTTCTCTGTACTCCTCGTTTAATTTCTGCAAGATTTCATTCGTGCTTAACGCAAAGATTAATGCTTTCTGAAAATTCCTAAAATCAGTATTCTCTCTTATTCTGTCCCGTGAACCAAGAAATATGTCATCGGTGACGGTACGATTAACATTGGTGCAATCAATGTGAACAAATAAGTAGTCTGTAAGAAAATCCAAACCTGTTTTTTTGAGCCAGTATTTTGGCAGAGAAAAGTGTGTCTGTCCATTGATAGTTAAGAATACGGACTCTTCAATGGTTGTCCATTCTTGTCTTCTACGCAGGTCTTCCCCCTTTTCATCAAAATCTTTAAAAACTACGACATCCACTATCCTTTCGCCAAAGCTTTCTAGGTTTGCAATTAATGGAATGGATTTATAGACAAAATCCCTATCGTCACTTTTAATTCTGTATTTGTTACCAATCAAGATAATTGAATAATCTTTCCGTTTAGTAACCTTGAAATGTTCTAGTCTGTTCTCTCGGATTAACACCGGTAGAGCTGGAGCAAACAACTTTCTGTTTAAATCTCTCCATAAATCAAATATTACTGAAGATGGTCGAGGTAAATCGTAATTGAATAATCTTATATAACATCCATATTCCATATTTTCTTCGTCAGGTAAAATGGAAAGCTCTTCTCCTAGAAATGAGAGGATTTTGCTGTTATCTCCTACTAAACATTCAAACCAAGAATGCTTATCAAGTTCATTAAGTTTTGAAGATGGTGTCTTTCTAATCAGTGTAAAACCCCACAAATCCTCTTGTCCGTCTCTTAATAAGTTGGGATGTTTTCTTGAAAGAATCAATTGATATTTTTTGGTTCCACAAAAAGGAATAACCCCTGTTCCACCCATACCATATTTGCCTTGTACGAATGGAATTCGCGTCTTATTCTTCTTATGAAGGGATAATAAAGTTTCTTTAAAGTCTGTGGGATTTTGACCTTCTCCAAAATCAACAACCGCGAGGGTGGGTCGTATTTTATCGCCAAAAGCGATTATTCTGATATCACTTGCTAACTTTCTTCTTTCATCTCTGCCTAAGCTGGAAATATCTCCATCTGCAATACTAAAGAATTTTTCAACGGCTCCAGACATTGTTCTCGGTGCATCGTTACTCTCAGGATTTATCCCCCTTAGTTTACATTCTTTAATTAGAACGGCATCAATTGAATTTATCGGCTTTTCTGCTAGAGCGGCAATAGCGTCAGTTTGTTGGTTATTTATAGTAGAGAAATTAGTTTCTGTTCCATTAAAAGGCCACCATTCTAGAGATTTTACATACTCGTCATTTTCTAGAATATATTCTACCTCATTCTCATCACTCGCTTTAATGAATTTTAGTAATAGCTCTTTGTTCTGATTCATTTTCAAAACTCACCTATGATACTATAATCATTCCTCTTGTCTTTCACAACACCTAACTCCCTTAGCAGAGATACTTTTGCTGATGCGAAACTTCTTGCGTAATTATGAATCTGTTTTCTGTATACCCTTTCGTCTTTTCTGGCTCTTTCGCTTCTGCTTAGAATGTATTTTTTGAATTTCTCGTTATTTTCAAACCAGTTCCATAAATCCTTATTTCCGTTTTTGCCCGCTTTTAAGAAATTGTAGACTTCTCTAAGGACAGAATACTCTCTGTATCCCTCTTTATCTATTTGTTTCAAATGATTAACTAGCCAGTTCTTCTCATCTTGCGTTAGGATTTGCTCTGTTTCTTCATCATCAAAAACCGCGTTTCTTATTTGTGCAAACTCCAATCCTTCTTTTGTTAACGATACTTTAATCTTATCCCAGCTTTCTTTCCAGACATCATCAATATTTTTATCCACGGCTTTTGCTTGTATCAAACCCATATTAACAAATGTCCAGAGAAAATGATTCACTAACCTGTTTCCTTCTTTATCTTTTTCAAGATTTGGGAATCCCTTGAGTGTTGATAAGTTATACTTACTAATAATGTTTATGGAACTCTCCATTAAGTCACTCAGTAAGATTGAATCTGTTTTTGCCATATGCATCTTCCAAGCAAGGACCCTTGCCAAAAATTTAGGTGCAAAGAAATCATTGAACATTAACCAGGAGCCCCATGTTTCTGTTTCCTCATCCTTTGTAATCGTTCCCGAGGTCAATTTTAGCGATGGAGGAATATGCAGAAATTCAATCAGTCCTTCTTCTTTAGCTTTTGTGGTTAGTGCCCGTGCTTCTTCTGGTTCCTTGGCAGCTTTTTTACCAAAACCGCATAGGGGACAGCCTTCTAAATTTTTGTTCAAGTCAAATTCTGTATTGCATCTTCCGCATATAATTCTATTTTCCTGTATTGTAAATAAACCCATTTTAACCCACTAAGTGCAATTAAGTATAACTTATATTTAAATCTTTCGTTAAATAGTATTGTATAGTTACTATATCTTACTTATAACGGACAAAATCAGTTAACTTAGTTATAAGGTCACTGTTTTCGTTTATTAACCAATAAACCAAAGCAAGTAAAAGAAACGCTTACCAAAAGTAATATATATGAGATGATTTAAATGATGGTATAATAGTATAAATATATAAACTAAAGTGAAATGATAAGGTTAAAATTAAATAAACTTTGTAAGTTGAACATATTTAAAGAGAGAAGAACATGTTAATTTCGGATAAGTTTAATTCAGTAATCAGAGTCTTACTCATAAATTCATTAGAAGGACAACCAAATCTAACCCTTTCACAATTATCAAAAAAAGCCAATGTATTTCCTTCCATGGCAAAAAAGTTGGTATTGAAACTAATTCGTAGCGAGTATGCTACAATTGGAAAAGGTATTAGAGGGATTAAAATAACAAATCCACTAAAACTTATGAAAGCATGGGGTTATTGCTATTCAATAAGAGAATTGGATAAAGCAGAATTTGTGGCCGCGGAAAGACCTCAGTATGTTATGGTTAAAATAGCTAATATTGCAAAAGCGCAAGGATTGAAGTATGCATTTACCGTATTTTCGGCCACAGAACATGTAAGCCCATATGTGGCTCCTTCTGCTACACATCTATATGTTCTGAAAAAAGACATAAAAGAATGGCAACACATTTTTTTCTCGCAGAATATATTACAAACGGAAGATGGAGGGAATGTTATCTGTCTTTTAGTTGATGAAGAATATTTTGAAGGCGTATGGAACTCAAGGGAAATGATGGTGGTTTCATTACCTCAATTATATGCGGATTTATTTTCGTATGGTGGCAGGGGAGAAGAAGCGGCAGATGAAATCTTAAGCATATTAAGTAGGAAACTAAACAATGTATGACCCGTTAGAAACTGAGGTATCATTTAACGAATTAAAATCAATATTCGTTGAATGTATGAAAAGAGCCATACCAATTTGTGTAATTGGTGGTTGGGCTACTTATTTTCACGTCAATCAAAATTTCAAGCGAGCTTTTGGACAGGATTATATGAAATCAAGAGATATAGACCTGTTTTTTAATCCAGACAAAGAGAAAGAGTTTTCAGAAGTTGTTTTCAAACAAGGGTTTGAAAAAAACGGAATGCCGTTTAGATATGAAAAAATTTATCAAAGAGAACTGAAAAAATTTATGTCAATTGAAGAATCAAAAAAAGAACTCAGTTTTAATTTGATGCAAATTTTTTTGGATTTATTTTCAAATAGAAAAACAACTGAACTTGGCAGTTGGGTACTGCAACCTCTGGGAAAAATTTCTTTTGAAACCATTGAAGGTTATCCTGTTGCAGATATAAATACGTTGGTGGAACTTAAAGCTGTTGCTCTATTTGAACGAGATAAAGCAGACAAAGAGAACAAAGACGCTTGCGATTTTTATTCCTTGTTTCAATATAGTGGCAAAAGGATAAATTCAAGCATTTATATAAAAAAAGCTGTTGAAAAGTTAATAAAGAGGTCTGATTTAATTGACGCTATTGCTCGCCATGTCTTACTTGATATTGGAAAGAGAAGCATTGTCATAGTAACTTTACAACAAAACCTTCAGCAGTTAGAAACCACAGGTTATTATCAAACTCCTTAAACCAAATATGACCTCACCCGCAGTTTACCATCCCACCATTTACCAATACCACTATTCAGCAATGTTTATAAATAACCTCTTTTTGCTCTTACCGTATGGCTAACAAAGCTCATGGCTTGAATGCAGGAGGCTCCCTGGCGAGGCGAAGGGCCAGGTCAAGGTGGGCCAAGCACTCCTACGTGGCCAGGATTCTCAACATGAAGGTAAAGTCTGATCCTCTGGAGGGCGCTTGGCAGGCCCGTGGCATAGTCCTTGAGAAGGTGCAGTTCGAGGCAAAGCAGCCTAACTCTGCGATGCGGAAATGCTGCCGCGTGCAGTTGATTAAGAACGGCAGGCAGGTAACCGCTTTCTGCCCCGGCGATGGCGCTTCCAAGCTTATTGACGAGCACGATGAGGTCATTGTTGAGTGCATCGGTGGCAGAAAGGGAAGGTCCTATGGTGATATTCCGGGAGTAAGATGGAAGGTCATCAAGGTCAATGACCAGTCATTGGATGCTTTGCTCAAGGGAATTGTTGAGAAGGCTAGAAAGTGAGTTAGTTCTTAGGTCGTTTTTTGATTGACCTTTTTATAGAAAAAGGTCATGCTTATGCGAGCGGCACTGGTCTTCCGCTGTACGTTGCCAAAAGCACTGCCAGAATTATTGCCCCTATTACAAGTCCGACTATAAAGCCCACTATGATGGCTGCCACTGTCCATACCAGGCCTACGAGGAAGGATTTCCCTGTTTCAAGCTTGTAGAACTTCTTTGCTGTGAGTGAGTTGACTGTGAATGTTGCTGCCAGCGAAAGCACCATGTTGAGCAGGCCTGCTGCTACTGCAGCGCCTGTTGCCGCGGCTGCTGCCCCGCGTGCTGCCCCTCCGATTAGAAGCTGCAGGACTATGCCTATTACAAAGCTTATTGCCCCTGCCACAAGCGCAGCCAGGAAAGCTGTCTTGAACTTTGTGTTGTGCAGCTTGAAAAGCTTTGAAACAATCCAGAGTATTACAGAGTTGTAAAGGACGCCTATGAGGAACATGATAACGAGAATTACAATGCCAATGCCGCCTGTTGCCAGAAGTGTTGACGTATCAAGGGCTGCCATTGGGTTTCTACTCATTTCAGACAAGGCTGCTATTTAAATGTTTCCCTGAAGCCTTCCAGGCCTTTCTCCTGCTGATTCTGCTGCCCGGTCTGCTGTTGCTGATCCTGTTGCTGTTTCCACTTCTCTTCAAACCTTTTCAGGCCTTCCTCGAAGCCTGGCGTTTCTTTTTCATATTCATGCGGCTGTTCCTGTTGCGGCTTTTCAGCAGCAGCTTTTTCCTCACCGATTTTTGCAGCAGGTTCATTTATTTCATCAGTGCCCTTATTGCCGTTGCCTCTTTCCTTCCTTCCTCTCGTTATCCTGCTGTAAAGCATTCCTAGCAGGGCAATAAGGACTAGTATGCCAATCGCTGTTGCCGCTATTGAGCCTTTGTTTCCGTTTTGCTCAAGCTCGTAAATCTCTATGTTCAGAGGCACTTCTTCCTTGAGCTGCACTTCGCCGCTTTCTTCATTTAGTCCCGGCCCTTTTACGCCCTGCCAGGTTATGAGTATCTTTCCACTGCGTGTAGCTGCTTTTCTCGGCTCTTTTACAACGAATCCCTGTACTGGCTGTTTTTGTTGCTGCGCTTGCAGTTCTGCCTCGGCTGCGGCCTTCAGCTTTATGGCAAACCCAAAGCTCTCCAGTGGCTTAAGCCCCGCTTTTTTGCCGTTTTCTATTACGATGTAAGCGTCCAGCGGCGGTGTTGCTTTTATTTCGATGTTCTGCAGCTCACAGGTTCCAGTATTTGTCAGCGTGGCGTTTGTCCGGGTTTTGTTGATGAATGACGGGTTGCTCGCCAGTTCTAGTCTTACGTCATAGGTGCAGCTTTCTCCTGCTTCGTCCAGCTCGGCTGTTGTTCCAGCATCTTTCTCCTCTTGTGCATGTTTGGCCGCGCTTTCCTTTGTTTTTTCTGCTGTTCCTCCTCCGCCGCCAGCTGTCGCTGCCGCATTTGGCTCAGTTAGCGTCTCTTGCTGCTGCTGTTGCTCGCCGCCGCCAGGCGCTGTCTGGTTGGCTGTTGCGTTTGTGGCAGTGTTGTTGGCGGCTGTATTATTCGCTGGTGATGTTTCGTTTATGGTAGCGTTTACAGCTGGGCTTGTCTGGTTTTGTGTCAGGTTTTGCACATTTCCGAATACCCCAAACAGGCTGAGGTGGGTGGTGTTGCCTTCGACATAGTTCAGCAGCGTGTTGACTGCGGAGTTCAGCAGTTGCCACAGCAGGAATGTTTCATTGTAATAGTAAACTGCGAGGCTTGTTTCGCTCACGTTTGCTGCCGCTGCCTCCTCATCGGTGTAGCTGATCTTAAGCGTTGCTGAGGAGACATTTGATTTCAGCCCTTCGTCTGCTTCCACCTCCACGTATTTTTGCAGCTCTCTTTTTCCTGTGGGCTTTGTCGTGTTCAGTATGTCCTTTGCATGTTCTGACAGCACAATCCTTACGTCCTGAATGTCTGCCGATGCTTTCCCTGCCAGCTCTATCTGCGTGGTGTTTGTTAGTTTCAGCAGCGCCTTTGTGGTGCCGTTGAGGGCAAATTCCCTGACGGTGGTCTTGTCAGAGAGTGTTGCAAACCCTGCTATTCCCTTTGCCCTTTGGGTGTTGCCATACTTGTCTTTCGCCACTATTGTTACTATGTAGGCGCCTTTCAGCGCTGACGCGTTTGCTGTTCCAATAAAGGTGCCGGCTGTCGTGTTTGCAAGCGTTATGTTCATTACAGCTGCGTCATCCTTGATTACCCTTGCAGTGGCTGTTGTTGCTGACTTGTCTGTTATGCTGGCTGTTATTGTCAGTGCGCTTCCGCTTACTGTTGCTGTAACGTTGCTGATGACTGGACTTTCGCTGTCGTAAATGCAGCTCGCTGCGAATTCGCCGTAGTTGCCGGTGTAGTTGTCGGATGCCAGCCCTGTCTTTCCATAGCAGCTGCTGCTGTCGTTAACCTGCGTGCACGCCTTTTTGTTGTCTTCGCCGCAGTCGCCGTAGCTGCCGCACACGAAAGAAGGTGCGCAGTAGTCGCACGTGTATGTTTTGTTTGCCGGCTTGTTGCTGTCTGACTGCAGCCCTGTTGTTTCGTAGCAGTTGTTTGCGTCGCTGTATGTTGCTGTTACTCTGTCATTCGTGCCGCAGCTGCCTTTTGTTTCCTGCCAGTTTGGAGTGCAGTAATCACAGGCGGTTGTCGTGTTCTGGGGTATTGTGCAGTCGCTTGCAAGCCCTGTCTCTTGGCAGCAGGTGTTGGTGTAGATGTAATTAACTGCTGTGGTGTCGTCGTTGCGGCAGCTGCTGTTCACATTTATCCATTGTGAAGTGCAGTAGTCGCAGCTTTCTGCTGTTCCGTTGTCTGCCGGCAGGTCTTCGGTTGAGCCGCAGCTGTTTGCATCGCTGTAATACTTTATTCTCGTGTCGCTTTTGCCGCAGCTTGTATAATTTACCTGCCACAGCTCATCGCAAATGCTTATCCTGTAGCTGAGTTTTATGTCTTTCACAACAGGCGTTTCTGCGCCATTTGAGCCCAGCGTGGCTTTTACTGCTATTTTGTCAGCTGCTGCAGCCAGGATTTGCCCGCTCACCGGCTCTTTCCACGTATTTCCGGAGTCTGTTGAGTACTCGTACTTTATTGCCTGCCCTCTAAGCTCTTCTTCTGTTGTTAACGCCTGGACTTCAGCGCTTCTGCCGAAAACGTAATCCTTCGTGCTGATGGCTGCTTCTGCGGGGTATTCCACAGTTTCGTAAGTGATTGTAACGCTGTTGAGCGTTGGCGTTTTTAAGTCATCGTCAGTCTCCAGAACTGCCTTGTATTGCACGTAGCCTGATTTGCCGTGCTTATCGCTTATCGCCTGTCCGGTAGTGATATAATAGTCTTTGCCTTCTTTGCCTTGGGGTCCAAGCCAATCTGCTTTTTTCAACCCTTCCTGGGTTTCTGCTGTCCTTAGCTTGAACTTTATGCTGGTCTTTGGCGGCGTTTCTGCCTCAAAATAAAGGTTTTTTAAGGATTCGCTGTAGCTGTACGATTCTGAGTTGAAATCATATTTCTTTTTGTACTCTGTTTTGTTGCTTTTTTTGTCATCATCGTCTTCCTTTTTCAGCGGCAGCTTTACCTCGCTGGCGCTTTTTATCTCCTTCAGCACTTTCTGCGGCCTGAGTTTTGCCTCTTCGTTGCTCAGGTTTATCAGTGTCTCATCGTAGCTGTAGTCTGAAGCATCGTCAAGGGCCCACTGGAGCTGCCTTTCCTCGTACACAGCATAGCCGCTTATTGGCGCGGTTATTCCGCTTATGCCGCCAGGCCGGATGCCTGGCTGGAGCTTGTCAAAAACGAACAGGAAGAATGCAAATACGGCAAAAAGAGCCATTACCTTGACGAACCTTTTCATAAGTTCCGTCTTTTAGTGGTGCTGTTATTAAAGTTTTTCTTGGCTTAGTGCTCTTAATGCTGTTAGTGTCGCATCCGTGCTTACGACTGTATAACAGCGGCACAAGTTTTATAAATTGCCGTTGCGGTTTTATTGTGCATGGTCCTTGAGCTGCTTATGAACCCGAAGAAGGCGGAGCGCGAGCCTTGGGAGCTTTTCTTCATTGGCGTGGTTTACAGCTCCGTGGCCATATTCCTAAGCCTGTACATTTTCAAGCAGTATGTCGGCATAGTCATGGTTTTCCTGACAACGCTTGCATGCACCTACCTTATCCAGGGCACTTTGAAGAGGGAGGAAAAGAAGGACATATTTATCAGTCACGAGCTTGCCCTGCTGAAGGAGCACGGCAAGGCCCTGTCGTATTTCATGTTCCTTTTCCTTGGCTTTGTTGTTTCTTTCTCGCTGTGGTACATCCTTATGCCCCACGGCTTTTCAAGCCAGGTGTTTGCCATTCATGAAGAGACAATCAGGTGCATTAATTCTGTTGGTGTCGAGGGCTGCCTGTCCGCTCCTACGGAGTCTTTTGTGAAGATTTTCCTCAATAACGCCAAGGTGCTGTTTTTCGTTCTCGTGTTCGCGTTTTTTTACGGCGCAGGCTCCATTTTCATCCTTGCATGGAACGCGACCGTTGTTGCGACAGCGATAGGGCTGTTCGTCAGGAACGGCCTGAGCTCTGCCGCGGCAAGCTTGGGCTTGTCGTCGCTCTCGAACTACTTTTCCTCATACTCCTTAGGCCTGCTGCGTTACCTGACCCATGGCTGGCTGGAAATATTGGCTTACTTCATAGCTGCCCTTGCAGGGGGCATAATCTCAGTGGCTGTCGCAAGGCATAGCTTTAACAGCCTGAATTTCAGGAAGGTGCTTTGGGACTCTGTTGACCTGATTGCGCTCTCGGTTGGTGCGCTTTTCCTTGCGGCCATTGTTGAGGTGTTCGTAACGCCTGTGCTTTTTGGATAACCTGCAGGCAGATGCGCTGTTTGTATGTTTTTATCGTCACCGCAGCGAACAACAGCCCCGCTTATCTTAGCCAGAGGATTTTGTTGCCAAATAGCAAAATATTTAAGCCACTGAAGCCCAAAAATGGCTGGTTAACTAAAATGGGCAAAAGCGGGTGTAAATTTACCTTATCGATAATATCGGCTGTTGTTGCAGTTCTGCTTTTGGCTTCTTTGGTTTCTGCCGAAGTTAACGTCAAGGCTGACAAGGACGTTTACAACTTCGGCGATGAGATTGTTGTCAACTATGACTTCTTAAGAGACCAGGACTTTAGCGGTCTGGTGAAGCTTTCCCTTTCCTGCAGCAACTTTGACCTTGAATTCTACACTCTGCCGACAAACCTGTTTGCCGGCCAGAAGCAGGAGGTCAGCGTTCCTCCATTAAGCATAGCCTCTGCAATGCTCGGGAAATGTTATGTTGCTGCCAACGCAACCTCTTATGACAGGCTGTTGAACGAAAGCAGCACTTCAAACTTTTTTAACGTTACAAACCTGTTGTCTGTCGATGTCGAGGTTGATAAAGACCTGTATCTTCCCTCCGGTTCAGTGGAGGTCTCGGGCCTTGTTGGCAAAAGCCACATGCTGCCTGCAAATGTTGTAATGGCTTTCCAGGGCACGAACTATATGGCTTCTGTTGCCAACAACTCATTTGCTTACAGCATCAGGCTGCCAAAAAACATAAAATCAGGGCTTCACGGCATTGAGCTTTTCATCAACGACTCTTATGGCAATTCCGGTTCCGCATCTGGGGAGTTTGAGGTTGAGTCTGTTCCCACAAGGATTGTGAATGCTTTAAGCAGCCAAAACATCAGGCCCGCGCAGCCTTTTTCTGTTTTGGTTTCTGTTTATGACCAGGCGGATGACAGGGTGAAGTCCGATGCTGATGTCACCGTTACAGACTCTGTGGGGTCTGTTGTGCTTTCAGCCTTGAACAGGACCTTTGTGAACATTACCCTCATATTTCCCCAGGGGCAGAAGCCTGGCACATATGCGCTTGTATCATCAGCTTCCGGACTCACAGCGACCAGCCAGCTTGTGGTCGAGGAAGTGGAGGAAGCTGCGGTGAGCTTTGACAACAAAACAGTTGTCTTGAAGAATACAGGCAATGTGAATTATGCCAAGAAATTCAACATTACGCTCTCAGGGCAGAAAAGCTACGTTATCGAGCATGATGTTGAGATTGCACCTGGTGAGGTGTTCACTGTAGACCTTACAAATACCGTTTCGGAGGACAGTTATGACATCAGCTTCCCGACAGTTGCCGATGCCCCGGTTGTCGAGGACGTTCATCTTGAAGACAACAGGCCACTCATTAAGAAAACTTCGGACTTTCTGGGAATAACAGGCAGGGCTGTTAAGCTTACGGGCACAGGCACCGGCAAGGTCCAGGCGAAGTTCGCCCCCCTGCTGTTGTTTGTCATTATCGCAGTGCTTGCGTTTTACTTCGTGAAAAACAGGGGGAAAGGCGGTAAAGACTACAGGGATGGCAGCAGCAATAAGGGCAGCTCTACGCCGCAATTCCGCGAAGAGCGGAATGCGCAATCGGGCTCACCCCGATTTGCGCCCTTATCAACCCTCAGCGGCGACGGCAGCGGCGATAAAGCAGCAACCCAGGCTCAACCAGCCCAATCCAGAGAAGAAGCGGTTGAAGCCAGGATAAGGCAGATTATTGAGGAGAAGCGCAGGCAGCAGCTTACCAGAGAGCCCCAGAAGCCAGCCAGCCTGAGGGAAGACCCCCAAGCACAGAAGTTTGTTCGCGATATGATGAAAGATAAGCCGTTCAGGTGATTTTCGGTATGGTCGTTAAACGTAAACTTTTGAAAAGTCAGCTTATAGAGGCGTATAAAAGTGTTGGTGAAGATGAGCTTAAGTTTTTGAAGGAGTGGGAGTTAGCCTCTTCTGATTAGGCAATGAAAATCAGTCTTGGTCTAGTGCGGGTCTAATCAGTAACCCTTTTAAATCCTCTTTCTATCCACGCTGTTATGATTACGGCAACAACCGCTGCGACAGCTGCTGCCGCAGCTGCAATGGCAGCAACAGAGAAAATAGTCAGGAAAGAAATGCCAAACACTTCTGAGGAAATACTCGGTATACTTCATCCGCTGGTGAAGCAGTGGTTCTTTTCCCAGTTCAAGGAGTTCAGCCTGCCGCAGCTTTTTGGCGTCATGGAAATCCACAGCCGCAGCAACATTCTCGTTTCAGCTCCAACAGGTGCCACAAAGACTTTGACGGCTTTCCTTTCCATCCTTAACGAATTGGTTGACTGCAGCGAAAAAGGCATTTTGGAGGACAAGATTTACTGCGTTTACATTTCCCCGCTCAAAGCCCTGAATAATGACATCAGCAAGAACCTGAAAGAGCCCCTTGCGGAGATGGAAAAAATTGCTGGCAAAAACTTTGGCATTAGGGTGGGTGTCAGGACCGGCGATACTGAGCCTGCCGAAAAGGCCAAGATGCTGAAAAAGCCGCCGCACATCCTGATAACCACTCCAGAGTCCTTGGCTATTGTCCTTTCGTCATCAAGGTTTGTTGACCACCTCAAAGCGGTTGAGTGGTGCATTGTTGACGAGATTCACGCCCTTGCCGAGAACAAGCGTGGAGTTCATCTTTCCCTCAGCCTTGAGCGGCTGCAGCGGCTCTCTCCTGCCATGACCCGGATTGGCCTTTCCGCAACAATTGCCCCCTTGAGCGAGATTGCAAAGTTCCTTGTCGGAATATCAGATGTTGGCTCTGGCCAGTATCGCAACTGCAAAATCTGCGATGTGCAGTTTGTGAAGAAGATGGACCTGAATGTCATTAGCCCTGTTCCTGACCTGATTGATGTCAGCCAGGCATCTATGCGCGATGCCATGTACGGCCTTATTGACAGCTTGATTCAGCAGCACCGCACCACGCTTATATTTACAAACACCCGTTCTGCGACAGAGAGGGTTATTAACCACCTTAAGGAAAAATTTCCCAAAAGGTATGCTGCTGCGGAGCAGACCATTGGCGCCCATCATGGCTCCCTGAGCAAAGGCCACAGGTATGGCATTGAGAGCGCTTTGCGCTCCGGAAAGCTGAAATGCGTTGTGAGCTCAACCAGCCTGGAGCTTGGCATCGACATCGGCTACATTGACCTTGTCATCCTGCTGGGCAGCCCGAAGTCTGTTGCGAGGGCCATTCAGCGCATTGGAAGAAGCGGCCACAGGCTGCATGAAACCTCAATGGGCAGGATTGTCGTCCTTGACCGCGATGACCTTGTGGAGTGCGCTGTGCTTCTGAAATCCGCAATCGAAAGGGACATTGACCGCATTCA
>JACPIJ010000053.1 GCA_016188145.1 Candidatus Woesearchaeota archaeon
AATGTCAGAATTTTCCACTAGTCTTTGACTAGTGGCAGAACTTGTTGTTCTGCCAATTCTATTGAGGAAAATTCTGAGCACTAAGAACCACCCATCAGAGATGGGTGGGATTATATGGGTGGTTCTTTAGAACCCAGCACTTCAGTGCGACTTTTCAATTCCAAAACTCGCCTGTATGTGAGGAGCGTAAAACCAAGGGTTTTGTTGTAGCTCCGAGCAGGCGAGTTTTGTTATGCCAAGAAGTCAATGCTTTGGTGGGCTTTGTAGCTTACCACGGCTGCAGCAGCAAATATCAGCGTTATAACAAGCCAGTTGCCTGTCCTGTGGCCGAACAGGTATCCAACCAGGAATGCAAGGCTTATGGCATTGAACGGCAATGCATCATTTTCCCTTTTCACGTAGCTCAGCCTGCCAGCTATCAGGCCGGCTGCTGCAATAAGGAGGTACGAAAAAGTCACGTCAATGATAAGCTTCCCTGCAGCAAACCCTAGGAACAGCAAGCCCAAAAATGATAGCTCTACCCAGTTTGTGAGAAATTCAAAGCCCCCATTCCCCCACATTTTCATGTTCGAGACTTTGCCGGGCTTTTCCGGCTTTGGCTGCAATAAGTGTCTTTAATGTTTTTAAATATTGTGCAAAACGTGCAGAATCTGCCTAATTCCAGCTTCCAAGCTTTGGCTCAAGGAGGTTGAAGTAGGTTATTGCCGTGAGCAGCCCTATTATCAAAGACGCTATTATTGCAATCCATACGCTTAGCCCCGGAATCAGCAGCAAAACGCCGCAGCTTATTATTGCTCCGAACACGAAGGGATAGGCTGTTTTGCTGGCATACATTATGTTTGCCCCGTCCAATGGGGGGATTGGCAGGGCGTTTGTTATTGCAAACAGCACGTTTACAAGCACTATCTTTTCAGTTACAGCAGGAGGCAAAAAGCCCATTCCCTTAACGGCAACTGCCAGGAACAGGTTTGAAAGCGGGCCTGCCAGAGATACCTTCCCAAGGTCGTAGTAGCCAAGCTGGTACCTGAAATACCCAAGCCTGTGCTTTTCCATTATGTTCAGGAACACGCCGCTGTAAGCAAGGAATATCACCTTGCCGTAAGTCATGAAAGCCAGGATAATGCCTGCGAGCAGCCCGTAAAGGAAGGGCTTGAACTCTGTCTTGTAGCCCATGTTCAGGCCGAATATCCTGTGGGCTGATTCGTGGACAAAAACCGCAATTGCAACGGCAACCACGCTCAGCGCGAAATTGCTGATAAAAACGCTCAGAACAAAACCCTCGCCTTCGAAGCTGAAGCCGACCATGAATGCCATTGCCAATACTGATGCCAGCAGCCACAGCTGCTCGTTCCTGCCGAACTTATAGTATCTCCTAATCCTGTCAATCCAATCGTAAAATGGGTATAGCGATGGCATCTTCTTTCTGTGGCTCTCCTCTTTTTCTTTCGTCTATAATTCACTTACTGTGTTTTTAAATGCTTCGCTAATCAGTTGGCGGCAGCTTGGAAAAATATTTAAACTGCCAGCTCTCCCACGCTTTTTGATTTAAATGGGAATAACCCAACAGGAACTTGATCTCTTAACACAATGGGCAAGGCAGCCAAGAGCCGGCCCTAATTTAACAATGCCCTCCCGTTATTCTCATGACGGAGCTGTGTCCGAAGATGAAATGCAAGCGGCTGAATTAAGGAAACCTGCTGCGAGAGAAGACCGTTACGATCTGGATGGAATGGGCGGGATTGAGTCAACTGTTAGACGATACAGGCCAAATGGAGCTTCAGCAAATGGTTCAAAGAGAGAAGCACAGGAACACTTTGTAAAAGGAACTGTTGGTGACGTGTTATTCTCTGCCATTTTTAGCGGCAGCAAGTCATCTTCAGTAAGACGAGTCCACGCTTACTTAACCGAACTTGCTCGGCATCAACCGGATGTTCGCTATTCTCGTTCTTTTTCTGATTCGGTCCTTTCAGCACTTTTCCAGGCAAAGGGCTCAATTTCAAGAGAGCCGTCATTCGCTATTCAGCTAAGATTGTCTGACAGGTTGGAAGTGATTGCTTCCGTTGCTTTTGGGCAGTTGAATGAACGCCCAGCCTTCGCTTTATTTAGTAATTGGAGGAGTTCTGATGCTTATTTTGAAGAGCCACCTTCAGATAACGGTGTAAGTCATAGAACGAAGCAATCGTACGTGAATCAACATCCTGGTCGTTATGCGATGATGCAACCTGTTGGCAGTAACGGGCATAAGCAGCAGCCCGCTTATGCCGGAGCCCTCCCGCAACCTCATGACGGGATGCGCCAGCTGCTGCATTCTGTTAAGGCTTCCCCATTACCTGGAATAATGTGACTCACTTTTCTAAGTAATTCCTGACAAGCCTCACAATCTCCCTCTCGTGCCCCGCTCCAACCACGGCAACAATCCTGCTTTGCGGCTCCATTTCCATTATCCTAGCAAGCATATTTGCCATGTAATTGTCCCTGTCAGTTACCAGCGCCTTGTATAGCTGCGGATACCTTTCTTTCACTTTTTTCATTGCCATCCTGACAAAGCTTTCAGGAGGGACTTTTGTAAGGTCCAATTCCCCCCGCATTTTTATATTATCAATCCCGGCCATACCGAAAAGCAGGTCCCTGGCGAGCTTAAGCTTTTCCATCAGGCTTATTCCCGAGATTCTGCCCATCGTTATGTTGAAGGGCTGGTCTATCAGGGCCACTCTTGTGCCATTCTGCCTTGCAAGCTCAACCGCAGCCTTCATCTCTTCGCCAGGGCTTGTGCCAATCATTTTGCCAAGCCGCCTTTGCAGGAAGTTGCCTATGAGGAAGAACAGTGTTCCCGTCAGCCCAATCACTTTTATCATTGAAATGCTGAATCTAGGCTTCTGTCCGGAAAGCATGACGTGAAGCCTCGCATGGTCAAGCTCAACAGAAACTATGTCCGGCTTCTCTGCCAGTATTGCCTCCTTTACCCTGCTCACGCTGTCCTTTGCAATGTGCGAGGTTCCGATTACGGTTAAGTTGCCGTGTTTCATTTTTTTCCAATTTGTTCGTTGCAGTGACGAATATCGAAAACGCCTGTTCCAAAAAGTTTATATATTGCTGCGGGAATAGGAACAGGGTTTCAATTTAAACTGTTTGTTATTTTTGAGGTGAATGGGATGCTCAGGATGAAAAGGGTAACAGAAGTTTACGAGATGAGAGTATTTACCGATACCGGTGATTACTTTGGCGATGTTGAAGAGGCGCTTCTTACGCAGACAAAGGTTATCGGCTGGAGGGTCAAGGCAACCAGAAACTCAGTCCTGAGCAAGCTTCTCGGCACTGCAAAGGGCGTTGTAGTCCCGCATCAGCTGGTTAAGTCTGTTGGTGACGTAATGATAATCTCAAAGGCGGCTATGCCAAGCTATACGGCGGAAGAGCCTGTTGGTGTTTAGTTTTGGTTGAGTATTCTTGGCTTTGATTGTACACTCAGTTCAATGCCTGCCGCGCTTGCCGTTTAGGTCTTCGGCTTTCAAAAACTTGTTCGTATGTCCTTCTCTCTAATGGCGTGAGGAGATGTCCGTCTGGCCTTGCTATTATTGAAACAACCTCCTGCTGAGTTCTCCCGTCAAAGCCTCTAAAGTACCCTCTAGTACTTACCATTGGATCGCCTGTTAGCTCTGCCATTTCAGAAACAGGAGGTGTTCTTCCTTCACTCATCCAGGTAAATATTGGTATGTTTAGCATTATTAAAGGCAGCTCGGCTCCGTTTTCTGGTCTGCTGAAAGGTGCCTTAATCCGTAACCTGCTGTCGTAAAGTATGTGAACGCTTCTGCCATCGTTCTTTGTTAGGATAATGCTCGCAGTTTGGAATGGCGTCCCTCTAAAATCTGTGGCGAAACCACTAAACGCGTAGACCTCTCTTTCCCGTGCACGCTTTATGCCGTTAATTATCTCCTGCGCCCTTTTATCAATGTTTTTCATGTGCTTCACTACTTCCAGTGTGAGATTTCCCTCGCTTATCTGCACGATTGTTTCCTGAGTTAGTGCGCCGCTTCTTATCAGATAATCATCTATGGTTGCTTCCTTTATTCCCCCGAAAGCATCCATAAACAACGCCTCAAGCACAGAAACATTTGTGAACGCAAATGGCACTCTATACTGGCCGGTTGTTCTGCTGATGTGGATTAATGAAGCGGCAACATGGTAGCACGCAACCATCACATTGAATGTTGGGAATCCGGAAACATCCAGCATCGGCACAGCAACTCCGGAAAGAGCGGCTCCATTTTGTTGTTGTTCGCTTATCGTGTCATAGTTCCCTTTGGCAGTATTGTATCTGAATGTTTGGCACTGGCACATATACTGCATAATATTCCCAGAGCTGTCAAGTTTAATTGTCACAGCTCTCTCCCTTTCCTTTTTTTCATTACCCCTCCTTCTTATCGTGTAGTGCCAAACCCCTCCACCTGACAGCTCTGCCTGTTTTATTGGCTGCTTTGTTATAAGTGCCGAGCTGTTTTCGTGGTGGGCTCTAACCCTCTCTAAAACGTCTTCGAGACATACGCTTCTCCCCAATCTCTTTTCAATCAGGCATATGGCTGCTCGTATCGAAGGTGCCTCAAAGGCAGGATTGATGGTAGCCTCTTTCAGGACCTCTTCAAGCCCTTTCCTTACTTCTGACTTGCTCATGAGCCCTATTTCCGCCTCAGCAAATGACGATGGCGTAAGAAGGTACTTGTCAGTGCCATCTGTGATTGTGGGCCCTTCAAACAGCTCGTTTATCCCTCTATCCATAGACGGCGGAGATGCTTCTGCCGATATAAACCTTTTTAAAACTTGGGTGCTTTTCCAGACTTATGGCAGCCACAGCAGCAGAAGCAGCCAAGCTTTCAACAGGGCTTTCAAAGGAAGCTGTTTTTGAGCAGCTCAGGCAGGTAGAGGACCCGGAGCTCCATTACAACATAGTTGACCTCGGCCTTATTTACGGGGTCAGGATAGACCAGGGCATGGTTGTTATTGACATGACCTTTACCTCGCCCATGTGCCCTGTCGGGCCTTTCATTGTTTCGAAGGTTGAGGAAGTTGTAAAGAAGCTTTCAGGCGTTACTGGCGTTACCATAAACATCGTCTGGGAGCCGTTGTGGAGCCCTGACCGCATGTCTGACGAGGCCAAGGTTGCGCTCGGCATCTGAACAGCAACTTTTAAAACAGGTTATCCTTTCTCGTTATTTGCACGGCAGTGGTCCAGTGGTAGGACAAAAGCTTCCCATGTTATAAAGCGGAGAGAGCTTTTAATGCGGGTTCGATTCCCGCCTGCCGTACTCATTAAATTTATATGCCGACTGGCGTTAGCTGTGTTTATGGAGTTGTCCAAAGAAAGTTTTGAAGAGCTTCTGGGCAGCAACAAGCTTCGTATTTCCGTCATTGGCATGTCCAACGTTGGCAAAACCAGAAGGGCAAAGAGCCTCGTCGCTGACAATTCCCTTAACTTCTCGTGGGCTTGCGTTGACGACCTTATTGAGGCAAAGCTCAAGCCGTGGCTTGAAGGCAAGGGCTTTAGGGGTGTCAACGGCGTTGCTGCCTGGATGGGCCAGCCTTACGCCCCTCAATATCCTGAAACGCAGCGGCTTTTTCTTCAGTTTGAGGAATCAGCAATGGCGGAGATTGACTTTTCCATTGACAAGAACATTGTCGTTGACACTACAGGGAGCGTTATTTACCTTCCTCAGCATGTGCTTCAGCGGCTGAAAGAGAACACCCTTATAATTTACCTTGAAGCTGCAGAGGATGTTAAAAAGCTTCTTTTCGAGCGCTACATCTCCAATCCAAAGCCGGTTATCTGGGGTGGCAGCTTCAGCCGCAATAACGGTGAGACAGGTATGGAAGCGCTTAAGCGCTGCTATCCGCAGCTGCTGGAATACAGGGCTGCACGATACAAACAGCTGGCTGATATTACCATTCCTCACAGAGTTCTTCGTGATACTTCCGGCAGGCAGTTCCTCGACGAAGTGAGAAAACGGCTTCCGCAGTAGTTTTCCTATTCCCAAGTCGACAGCAGTCGGCCAAAGCCGACTTGTGGACCGCTTTCCCAAAGTGGTCACCCCAGTAAACTTTTTAATCCAGCCATTTTTCCACAGTCACATGCTAAACATTAAAGAAGTTATAACAAAAATAGCTGGCATCCAAACGTATTCGGAAAACCTCAGGGTTTTCAGGCTAAAGCTTCCTGAAGGCAGCGGCTTTTCGTTTGTTCCAGGCCAGTTCGTGATGGTTTCGCTTCCAGGCCTTGCTGACGCCAACGGCAGGAAAATAGCAAAAGCTTACTCTATAGCATCCTCCCCTTCCCAAACTGGAATTATGGAGCTTTGCATAGTCGGCTATCCAACAGGCGCCCTGTCCCCGAAACTGTTTCAGAAAAACATAGGTGACGAGGTTGCTGTGACCGGGCCTTACGGCGTATTTCAGCTTAAGCAGCCTGTCCACCCAGGCACTGTTTTTATGGCTGGAGGCACGGGCCTCGCCCCTCTGATGGGCATGCTCAGGTCGCTCTATGGCACCGGTTATAACGAAAAGCTCTGGCTTTTTTACAGCGTTGGTGAGCCAAGGCTGTTTCTGTTCAAGGAAGAGCTTCTTGGTTACGAAAAAAACAGCAATTTGCGGTTTGTTGTGTCAACAAGCAACCACAACACTGACTGGCTTTGGGAAAAAGGCAGAGTGACGGACACGTTCCCAAGACTTCTGCAGCAGCTGCAGCAGGACGGCGTTCCAAATGAGGAAAGGCAGTTTTACATCTGCGGTCCTCCTCTAATGGTTACGGATACGGTAAAGATGCTTGAGCAGCTCGGCTTCAGAAAGGAAAACATCCACAAGGAGCAGTGGTGAACGCTTCATGGCTACGGCTAAGTCAGGATATTTCTATCTCGTTTTAACTATCCTTTTTTGGTCGACAACGCCAGCGCTTGCAAAATTGGCATTGAAGGAACTAACAAACTCACAGCTTCTTTTGTATACGATTCTCACAGGAGTTCTCATTTTGTTTTTGGTGAATCTGTTCATGGGAAAGCTGCGCATACTTTCAAATTATTCAAAAGTAGATTATCTGAAAATGTTTGGAATGGGTTTTCTGGGAATTTATTTATACAATTCTTTATTATACGGCAGTTTTGCGTTAGCCCCTGCCGGCCAGGCTAATGTGATAAATTACCTCTGGCCCATTTTTATCATCGTGTTTTCAATAGTGATTCTTAAGGAGCGGTTCAATTACAAGACGGTTATCGCAATTCTGCTTGGCTTTTTGGGTGCCTTGATCGTATTTAGCGGGGGGAATTTATCGGCTTTTAATGGCGAATCTGTAACAGGTTACCTGCTGGCTGCAATTGGTGCCGTTTGTTTCGCACTTTTCTCTGTTCTTGGCAAGAAATTGAAATATGAAAAATTCACCAGTATGCTGGCTTATTATGTCGCAGCGGCCGTATTAATTGTTCCCACAGTACTAATCACATCTGGCGTTGTGGTGCCAATATCGTTCTCAACTGTTATTGCAATATTGATGCTCGGTGGCGTAAACAACTCGCTTGCGTTCATATTTTGGTTCCAGGCGCTTAAGTTAGGAAACACGCATAAAACAGCAAATGCAGTTTATGCTGTCCCGTTCCTGGCGCTGTTCTGGACGTATATTCTGAATGGAGAGCATTTTTCACTTACTTCAATAATAGGGCTGGTCTGCATCGTTGCAGGCATTTTCCTACAGGTTCGCAACAAAGCTTGATTGTTACAATTTATCATAATTGCTCGTTGACTCTGTTCTTTGGGCAAATCTTATCTAGCACGCACTTGCTGCAGTATGGCACTGGTGCCATGCACACTGCCCGGCCGTGGTCTTTCATCAGCCAGGTGAACTTGTTCCAGTCTTCCTTAGGCAATGTTGCCATCAGGTCATTCTCAATCTTTTCAGGGATGGTGTTTTTCGTGAGCCCCAGCCTGTAGGAAACACGAATTACGTGCGTGTCTACAACTATCCCGACTGTCTTGCCAAAAGCGTTTATCAGAATCGCATTTGCAGTCTTTCGCCCAACGCCAGGCAGCGTCACAAGTTCATCCATTGTTTGTGGCACTTTTCCGCCAAACTTTTCGGTGACAATCCTGCATGCTTCCCTGATGTTTTTTGCCTTGTTGTTGAAGAACGTGATTGACTTTATGTCGTCCTCCTTCAGCTTTGCGAAGTCGGCAGCTGTTTTGTATTTCTGAAACAGTTTTGCTGTTACGGCATTGACAACATCATCCCTGCACTGTGCTGATAGTACTGCGGCCACCATCAGCTGCAGCGGGTTGGAGAAGCTCAGGTAGTATTTTGAGTTTGGATACTCCTTTTTCAAGATTCTTATCACATCTTCAGCCTTTGCCGCAGCCGCCATGGGCATTTTCGACATTTCCGTCCTTATTAACTTTGCGGGAAAGCAGGAGGAAAACTTTAAGAAAGGGCAAAAATTCACGTCTCGTTATGTCGGAATACGAAGTAAGGGTTGACAGGAGGAAATGCATCGGAGCAGGATTTTGCGCTAAGCTTACTCCGGAAGTTTACGCCTTGGATGAGAAAAACAAGGTCCTGCTTAAGGACGGTATCAGGGTAGACGAAAATACCATGACATTAAAGATTGGTGAGGATGCGCTCAAAGCCAACATTATGGCTGCCAAGGTCTGCCCTTCTTATGCCATTTCAGTAGCCAATAAGGCAACGGGCGAAAACATGCTTGACATTGACCCTGAAAAGCACATTCCGGTAAAGATGATTAAGGCCGGTTATGACAGCATGAAGGAATGGTCGATGGACCCGAAAGGATTCTTCACGATAAAGCCGTTTCCTGACGAAGGCGTAATCAGAGTGAGATACTACAATGCAAAGCACCAGCTTGCTGCATTGATTGAAGGCAAGAATGCTGAGGAGCTTTACATTACAATCTGCCGTGAGGGGCTTGTCTCAATACCGTCCCATGCCGCTTATCTTGGCAGCGAGCTTCAGAAAGCGGAAATAGCGATGAAGAAGCGCCTGAATTATGTTCAGGACGATCCTCTAAATGTTTGATAAAATTTAAATAGTGGCCATAATTAATTCTTTTCAATGCCAAGGCAAACAAGGAATAACTTTGCAGGCGTTGTTTTTGCCACAATTGTAGCCGTTGCTTTCTTCCTCTCCCTTTGGGTTGGCTATTTTGTAATAAGCAAAATTTCTCCCTTCACAGGAACAGCCAACTTTGTTATTACGCTTATTTTAGGCCTTAGCATTTATGACACTTTTAAGCCGCTTTTTAAAGAAAAAGTTTAATCAACAACGTTCACTGGTTTCTTCTTCGCAAAAGCATTTATGTTTTCAATCGTCGTGTTCAGAATCCTAACCAGCGCCTCTTTGCTGTTGAAGGCGTTGTGTGGTGTTATTATGACGTTCTTGTTGTTTAGCAACATGTGGTTTTCCAGCATAGTTCTCAAATCACATTCCTTCTCAAAGTCCTTCGACAGAAGCTGCTTTTCCTCCTTTATGTTGCATTCCTCCTCCAGAACATCAAGCCCTGCTGCAGATATTGTGCCGTTGTTCAGCGCCTTAAGCAATGCTACCGTCTCAATCAGCCCCCCTCTTGCCGTGTTTATCAGCATAGCTCCTTTTTTTACCTTTCCGACGTTGCCGCTGTTTATCATGTGGCGCGTTGCTTTGTTGTAGGGGCAGTGCAATGTTATTATGTCAGAGCTTTTAAGTAGCGTGTCAAAGTCAACATATCTGAAGCCAAGCCTTTTTGCTGCCGTAGCATCTTTTTTGACGTCAAACGCAATAACGTTCATCTCAAAGCCTCTTGCTATCCTTATGACGTGTATTCCTATGTGGCCTGTTCCGACAACACCGATTGTTTTGCCTTTCAGGTCAAAACCTCTCAGGCCGTCAAGGGTGAAGTCACCATGCCTTGTCCTTTCGGCAGAGTCAGCTATTCTCCTTGACAGTGCCAGAATAAGCGCAAATGTGTGCTCTGCAACAGTGTTTTCGCCGTAAGTTGGGACATTGCTCACTGCAATCTTCCTTTTCTTTGCAGCCGTAATATCTATGTGGTCATATCCTGTTGACATCGTTGCGATAAACCTGAGCTTTGGCAGCCTGTTGATTGCGTCCTTGTCAATTTTGGAGTAGATGAATACGGCAGCAGCGTCGCACTCTTTTGCCTTTGCAACCGTCTCTTTTGT
Source organism: Candidatus Woesearchaeota archaeon (assembly GCA_016188145.1). GTDB lineage: Archaea > Nanobdellota > Nanobdellia > Woesearchaeales > UBA10216 > UBA10216. The sequence goes on from JACPIJ010000053.1 coordinate 10,201, forward strand.
CAGCTTGTCGTCAACAAAAACCAGGGTATGCCCTTTCAGGTTCTTCCTTATGTAGTCCTTTTCCCACTCCTCAAGCTCGAAGAACGCTATTTTCATCTGGTTCCTGTGCTCCCAAAACCGCCCCGCGCCTTGCCCATTTGGCCTTTCTCGTCCCACTCAAACTTGTCTACTTTGACAAAGATTCCCTGTGCCACCCTCTCGCCTTTGTCAACCTTTACAACGTTGTCTGTGTTGTTATAAACCTGAACTTTTACCTCGTCTCCCTCGCCGCAGTAGTCGTTGTCTATAACCCCGATGCCGTGAGGCTTTATCAGCCCTTTCTTTCTGGGCGTGGAGCTCCGCAGTGCCACCAGCAGCATGTATCCTGGTGGCGTTTCAACTATGATGTTGCCGGGAATTAGCGCTATCTCGCGCGGCTTTATCTCCATGTCTTCTCTGGAGTAGATGTCAAACCCCACAGAGCCGGCTGTCTGGTAAGTCGGCAGAGGCAGTGACTTGTCTACGCGCTTTATTTTGACTTTCATAGCATTTCAGCTTTTGGCTCGGTTTTTAAAGTTTGCCGATAAGGCTGTTGAGAGAAGCAATGTGATCCATGTGGCCGCTACGAAAGGGAACGTCAGCACCGGCACAGGCAGCCCTATCATTGCAATTGTGATTGGCACGGACAAAGCTGCGGCAATCAAGGCAAAAACCGTTCCTTTCTTTTCAAAAGCTAGGGCGCATAAAACTGCATTGAAACCGAACAACCCGGCATTGATGCCAGCGCTGTCCTGCAGGAGAGCCATCGCGATTAAAGCCGCCCCGAAGCTTCCGACAGTGGCAAATGCCGCCGCCCTTACAGAGTTCGCTGTTATCCCTATCAAAAACAGCGCACCAGTTACTATGCTGGCTTGGAACATCACCTGACCAAATCCCATGAGTGCTGCATTGGCAAGAATTGGTGATGCATTTGCCACGAGCAAAGAGTTTTTCGGCACTAAGTTTCCTGATGAAATGAGAAAGTAAAGCATCCACGTAACAAGCACAAACGGAAAAGTGTAAGGCAGCAGCTTTCTTTTCAGCAAATTCATGGCCGTGGCAGAGGCTGCAGCTCCGATTATAATTAATGCTGCCAAAATAGGCGTGAATTTGAAAAAATATGCTAAAGCTACCCCCACAAGGACGCCGTTGAACCCGTAAAGGCCTTCGCTTATGTCCTTTTTAGGGTATTTCAAAAGCCATGCCGCTGCCGTTGATGCTGCGCACCCAAGCAGTCCGGCTGCTGCCATGACTGGCGAGTTGTACAGTATTCCTGAAAGGAAAAGAATTCCTGTCAAGGCGCTGTTTTGCAGCATAACTTGTGAAAATCCCCTCAGGGTTATTTTCAGAATTTCTGAGATCATTGGCTAAACTTGCGCTAGGTCGGTTTTTAAATGTTGTTGCGCTCACTTCTTCATCATCTTCTTCAGCTCCTTCTCGAAGCTTTGCAGGTCTGCAAACTCCCGGTAGACGGACGCAAACCTTATGTAAGCAACCTTGTCAAGCTTCTTGAGCTTTCGCATCACCAGTTCACCAACGTGGCTGCTGCTGACTTCCTTCTTCTCCTCGTTCCTGAGTTCGGCCTCTATCTCATCAACTGCGTGGTCTATCTTTTCCTGCGGTATGGGCCTTTTCTCGCAGGCCTTGGTCATCCCTGAGCGTAGCTTCTCGCGGTTGAAAGGCTCCCTTCTCCCGTCCTTTTTCACGACAACAAGGTCAAAGGGCTCAATCCTTTCGTAAGTCGTAAACCTTTTTTTGCAGCGAAGGCATTCTCTCCTGCGCCGTGTTGCTTCGTTTGCCTCGCGCTTGTCAACTACCCTGTGATCTTCGTTGCCGCAGTAGGGACAGTTCATTTTAAGCCTCGTTTTTGGATTGAACCTTTCTTCGTCTTAGAGACGAAGACTGTTGGCTCTCCGCCAACATTTTCGCAAAAGGGTCATGGGACAGTTCATGTTTATTTGATCGAAGAATCAGGTGCGGTTATAGTATTTATAACTTGGCTTTTCTTCTTTCACATCGGCTTTCTTGTTCTCAACCCTTGCCATTACGTGGAAAAGCGATGACAGCCGGTTGGCATACTTCAGCAGCAATGGGTTGATTTTTGCCGTCTTTGCTAATCTTACCAGCTGCCTTTCGGCCCTTCTGGCTACTGTTCTGGCAAAGTGCAGCAGTGCAGCTTCCCTGTCCCCTCCGGGGAAAATGAAGGACCTTTGCGGCTCCAGGAACTTTTCGGCATCATCTATGGCCTTTTCAATTCTCTCAACATGTTTTTCGGTTATCCTCGGCATGCCATCCAGCTCTGCCGCGAGTTCAGCGCAGATGGTGTGCACGTCATCCTGGATGGACTTCAGCAGGCCTACAGTACTTTCCCTGAGAGGGAAAGCTTGTCGGCCGGTGCCGACATCGTCTTCTGATTCTTTCCCTGAGAGGGAAAGCTTGTCGGCTGGTGCCGACATTGTAGAGAAAGCGGCAACAACGCCAACAACGGCGTTGAGCTCATCAAAGCAGCCCAGTGCCTCTATCCTTTCATCATCCTTGTCTATGTCATACTTCCCGAGTATGCAGGTCGTCCCGTCATCCCCGGTGCACGTGTAGCATGCCATTTTTTATCGTTTTTTGGTTGAGCTTTTTGTGAGTAGCAACGAACAAAAAGGTCATGTGCAAATGCCCCATCCGCATTCCTCGTTCTTGCAGCTAAAGCATGTGCCTTCATCCGTGTCTTCCTTTTCAACCGGGCCGCCGCAGTTGGGGCATTTCGTTATTTCGTTCATTCATACCTCGCACTTGCTGAAGCCGCACGTTTCGTTAAGGCAGCTGTGGCAGCCGTTCTCAATCTTTAGCGTTTTGTTGCCGCATGAGGGGCACAGGCTCAGCTTCATGTCAGAGGCTGTTATTTCTGTGCCGTTTTTGCCGTGTTCCTGCCTTGCTGCTGCGGCTGCCGCAATCTCCAGGCCTGCAGCTGCCTTTGTGAACACATATCTTCCCCCATCTTTTTTGAGCTGGCCGCTCCTTGCTGCGTGGTATACTGTTGTCAGCCTTCCGTTTGGCAGCGAAATCACATCATCCCCTCTCATCAGCTTCTGCTCTCCATCAGCCTCAACGTCGTAAGATTCTTCCGCGGCTTTTTGGAACTCTGATTTCTGCGTGCCCGTGCTCAGTATTGGATAGCGAGAGCCTTCCCTGTAGATGGTTATGCCCTTGAGGCCGTTCTTCCACGCGTCCAGGTAGACGTTTGATATTGTCTCAGGGTCAATGTCCTCAGGCAGGTTTACTGTTGATGATATGCTGTGGTCAACGTATTTCTGCCACAGGCCCTGAGTCATTACCCTCTTGCCCGGGTCGATGAAATGCGCTGTCCTGAAGAAATGCGCTGGCAGTATGCGCTTCAGCTCTTCGGCATCCTTGCATTTTTGCGCTTCTTCTGTCAGGTTGTGCTGCTGGATGTAGGCATCTACAGTCGAATGGAATATCTTGAAGAACATGTTGCTGCCTCCGGAACTCAGCCCCTCAGACCTCCTGGTGTAGTAAAGCGCGAATACCGGCTCTATGCCTCCGCTGACTCCTATGAAGTTCCTGTCGCCAAGCTTGTAGCCGAGCACTATGTTTGATATAGTCCCTGTTGGCGCTATTGAAAGGATTGCGATGTTCCTGAGCCCCTTCTTCCTTGTCAGCTCCTTTGTTTCGTCTGTAAGCACTTCCTGGAAGAAGCTTCCTTTGCTGTAGGCCTGGTACTCGAATATCGGCGATGGCGTTTTCTCCTCTGCCAGGTTTGCCGATGCCTGATATGCCGTGTTGGAAAACAACTTGGCAGATTCTTCAAGTATCTTTACGCCTTCCTCGCTGTCATAGCCAATGCCAAGCTGGTTAAGCATGTCTGCTATGCCCATAACCCCAAGCCCGACCCTTCTGGTCTCGTAAGCCGCCTTCCGCTGCTTTTCCATGGGATTCAGGAGCTCGTTCCATGTAACAACATTATCAAGGAACCTCACGGCAAGGGCTATTGTTTCCTTTATGCTGTCCCAGTCTATCTCTGCTTTTCCTGTGTATCCGTTTTTGACAAACCTTGACAGGTTTACCGATGCCAGGTTGCATGCCCCGCCGTCTTCAAGTGGGACCTCAGCGCAAGGATTCGTGCTCGCTATCGGCCTTCCGACATAGTTGGATGGCGAGTACTTGCTCATTGTGGACCAGAATATCAGCCCTGGCTCGGCTGTCCTGTAGTTGCCTTCTATAAAGGCGTTCCATATGGTTCTTGCCTTTACCAGCCGCTTTATCTCATTGGTTTCCCTTGAATTGTAATAAAGCATGAAGTCTCCTGCGTGCTTGATTGCAAGGTCAAACTCGGAGCTCCTGTCAGGAAAGACAATGTCGCCAAACATGTCCCTCTTCCCAACATCAGCCAGGTCCCTCTCGCTTAACGGCCCTGCGCCGTGCTCTGACAGGAACTTGTTCAGCTCTTGCAGCGTGTCAAAGGCTTTCAGCAACCGGTATTTTTCTATCGGCTTTGATGGTATACCGTATGAGTAGTGCACTGCCCCTCCTTGCATGATTCCAAGCCCGGATACCGCCTTGTCTTTCAGGTAAACAAGGAGCTTTTCAGTCCCGTACTTGTTCTGTTCCTCGACTGCCTGCATGAACTCGTCTGTTACTTTGAGGCTGATATTTGCAAACCTCACCTGCGTGTTTTCCCTCACCTGCCTTTCTATCTCCCTAAGCTGCTTCTCGTTGAACTGGCTGGACCACTTGCACTGCTCAACTATCTGGTTTGTCACCCAGTTCGGTATCTTCTTCACGTTTATGAAGTGCGGGCTGTCAGGGTGCTTTATGTCGATGGTAAGCATAAGGGCTCCCCTTCTTCCTGACTGCCCAATCAGCCCTGTGGTTAGTGAAAACAGCTCCATGAAGGAAACGCTTCCTGTTGATGTATCAGCCGCGTTGTGAACTACGGAGCCTTTCGGCCTGAGCACAGAGATATCAACCCCAATCCCCCCGCCATAAGAATAAGTCCTGGCGCATTCGTAAGCTGACTGGTAGATTGCTTCTATGTTGTCCTCTGCTATGAGCGAGACAAAGCAATTGGCCAGTGTCTTTAGCCTGTATAAATCCCCTCCTCCGGCAATAACCCTTCCCCCAGGCACAAAATAGCCCTCGTACAGCGCCCTGTAGAACCGTGCTGCCCACTCCTGCTGCTTTTCAGGCGTTGACTCAACAGCCGCCATAAAGGCAGCCAGCCTCGAAAAAGAATCCTCAGGCCTTTTCTCAATCAGCTTGTTGCCAAGGTCTTTCAGGAAGTATTTCTTCTGGTAGATGCTTGTTGCCAGCTCATTCGCATTAAGGTAATCGCTGGGATGAACTGGCAGTTCCCCTTTCTTTTGCATGTCTTTCAGGTAGAACAGGAGGTTCTTGTAAGCCTCAATCCTGTCGTATCCTATGATTGATGCGAGCTTGCTCTTATGGGCAAACATGTCAAGCAGCGCTGTCTTTTCCCCATCGCTGCCCTTTGCAGCTTCAGCAGCAGCCTGCCTTAGCTCTGCCCTCTTTGCCCTGTAAAGTATATACGCTTTCGCTGTTTTTGCGTGGCCTTCCTCTATCAGAACTTTTTCAACAGCATCCTGGGCTTCTTCCACTGTTGGTATCTTCTCGTTTTTTGCCATAAAATCAACAACAAGGCTTGTCAGGCGCTCAGCCTCTTTCCTGTCGCTTCCGCCAACAGACCTTGCAGCCTTCATGATGGCAGAGGTTATTTTTTCAGGGTCAAAGTTAACGACCCTTCCGTCCCTCTTGACTACCTTGGAAATCCTGCTGACAGACATGGCTTTCCCTGCATCGAAGGCTTTTGGTGTCATGTTTCATTACCTCGCAATAAATACAACCTGTTGTGTTTCTCTCCCGTCTAGAACCCCAATATGTTGTGGTTTCTGGGTTTACCTCTATTTAAAGGTTTTTGTGCCCAAAACTATATTAGCCATAACTCATGACAGAATTTCTAGTTTTTGATTGGCCTTTTCCAAAAAGGTCATGCCGTTGCAATAGATTGGAACACATCAATCGCAGTTGGTATAAGTTTTATATAAAACGCTATCTGATGCCGCCCTTTCTGGATAATAAAATATATATACGGCGACTAACATGGTGCCGTATATGAACCAAGTCAGCGTTGTCAAACAATCCTTTGCTGAATTTCCTGGTTTAGAACGGCATGTGGTCGAGTTTGGTAGCGCCAAGATATTCATCGATACTTATCCCGATCTGTATTCTGCTTACTGGTGGTGTAAATTAAATCCCCTGACGATTACAGCCGAGGTTAGGCGTCTTTACACAGAGATGATGCCGCAAAGCCTGAGAGGGAAAACCTTTCCAACATGGTTATATACTCAGAGCGGTGGCGTTAAAGGTGAACAACTTGGTCCTATGGAACTGAGCGAAGCTTTAAGCCGTTTACCAACTCCAGCTCCTGATTTCTTCAGGTCCTACACGCCAACTTTTGATGTTGTGGTTAACCGGAACTCGCAAAGTGTGCCAGAGGGCCCGGCAATTCTTTCAAAAATTGCAGTTCCTGGTTTAATTCTTCAGTTCTATGAAGCCACTTCAGGCAATGTACTGGGAGAAATTAAAGGTCAATTAGAGCAAAAGCTTACAGAGCTTCTAAGAACGTATCAAGCATTACCGCAAAAGTAATCTAAAGCTTTAAAAATCTGCCATCTAATCTGTAGTAGTATGCCAGGAGCGATACCTCACATCATAGCTGGCCTCTTGTCAGCCGCAATTGTGCACAAAAAGCACATGCGGCTTGAGTTCAGCCTTGCAATCTTCATTGGCAACCTTCTTCCTGACGCGATAAGGCAGGGCATCTCCGCAATAACCCAAGGCACACTGGACGTTTTGCACGTTAAGCAGGACAGGCTGTTCAACTTTCTCTCAGCAACTACCAACAGCCCTGCAAACTGGTTCGCTCTTGGCTTCTTCCTGCTGCTGCTCATAACTTTCTTTTACCATTACCACGTTATCAAGAAAAAGCGGCTGTGGGAGTACGAGGAGATCTATATCTTCCTCCTGATAGGCATAATCACGCATCTCGTCATGGATGCGCTGATTGTAGAGAAAGGGCCGTGGTTTTAACTTCTTTCAGATTGGCCTTTCAGGCTTTTGAAATCTTCCATATAAGCTCAAAATATTCCTTCATCCCATTGGCAATGTGCTGGTTCTCTATAAGTATTCCCAACGGCTCTTCCTCCAGCCATGTGATTATCACTGTTTTGTTATCATACACGTTGATTGTTGCAGAGGGACTGTAGGGGGCAGGCATAAATCTCACTTTAGTATACGGCATTCTGGAAAGCTTTTTTCCCCTGCCCCTTTCGCAGCTGTTGAACAAAAACCTTTCTTTAATCTTCTTTGCAACCCTCCTTTCATGGAACTTTGTAAGGTAGTGCTTGAGTATTTTCGGCGCTTTGCTTTCGGCGCCCAGGATAAGGTTTTCCCTGCCTGTTTCAAGTATGTTCTCAAAGATTGTCTTAAGCCCTTCCCTCCCGCGGAAAACGCTCGCTTCATGCTTGAAAGAAGAGAACCTGTAATTTGATATCAGCTCCGGAAGCATCGCTTTTATGTCACTGTAGCTGTCCTTAATCCTTTCCTCTTTTTCAGTCAGAACCTGAAGCAGCCTGTTCGGGTGGGCAGCTTCAAAGAGTCTCTTTTTGCCCTGCCTGTAGTAGCTTACCAAGCCTTTTTCAATCAGGCGCTCTATGCAGTCATACACGTTCCTCCTGTGTATGCCTGCTTTTGAGGTTATTTTCCCTGCGTTTGAGGGCCCCAGGTAAAGCAGCGTTAGGTAGACTTTTGCTTCCTGGGCAGTAAGCCCGACCTTTATGAGCGAGTAAGTGTTCACATCCCCTCGCGCTCGTCAGGCAGGTCGGACTTTTATAAATTTTGTGGTGATACTAATTCACCACAAGACTTAATATTAATGTTAATGCGTCTTTCAGGCATGAAATTATCCGAACTGCTTACTAGAATCTGTGCACGTTTCTGGATAGTGGGATCTTCGCTAAAAATAAACTGTTATGTTGATCCTGGAAAGACCAGTGAACTGGCTGCAAGTTTAAAGAGTGGCGCATGCATAGTTTGCGCAGTGGGAACATGAAACGCCCTGTAAACAATTACTACATGCAAGTTTACCTTTCAAGAAGCGTGCGTCAGCTGTCCCTCGGCGCAGGCCTTTTGCTGTATACAGAAGAAAATGAAAGGAGTCTGCTCCAAAAACAGGGTAACTTCGCATGTTGACCAACAGTAACGGGCGTAAAAGAACTGGTAAGCCGATTGCGGTTATAGCGTTGGGCGGAAACGCCATCTGCGCTTCTGAAGACGGCTCACAGGAAGTTGACGAGCTTGCATTGAAAAAAACAGCAGAAAGCCTTTTGGCTATGCTGCGGTTATTTGAATCATTGGTGGTCACTTATGGAAATGGTCCGCAGGTCGGGAATGATTTCTTGCGCTCTGAATTATCAAGAAATGAGGTTTCTCCTTTGGAACTTTATCAATGCACGGCAAATACTCAGGGGAGAATCGGCTCTGCTCTTGAGCTTGCGATCAGGAATGCCTCTAGAGGGACTCACACAGAGGTATACTGCGTTTTAAGCCACGTTATCGTCTCTGAGGATTCTTATGTGCATTTGACAAAGCCAATAGGCCCGTTTTACGATAAGTCGCAGGCTTTGGAAATAGACCAGTGCAGCCAACTGATCAAGGAAGTTGCTCCAGGAAAATTCAGGCGGATTGTTGGTTCCCCAATGCCCGTTAGCATAGTGGAGCAGGAAGAAATAGAGGGCTTACTTGGCCCCGGGAAAGTCATTCTTGCATGCGGCGGTGGTGGCGTGCCTGTTGCTTACCGTGGCAATGAGCTTGTGCCTGTTCAGGCTGTGATAGACAAGGACCTGACTTCCTCTCTCTTGGCGCAGAACTTGAATGCCGATATGTTCCTGATAGCGACCAAGACGGATGGCGTGGCACTTGGCTTTAATGCCTCTCCTCGGTACATTAGCAAATTGACTGTTGATGAAGCGCTTTATCACTTGCACAATGGCGAATTCCCCTCTGGCAGCATGGGCCCGAAGGTGAGCGCATGCATCAGCTACGTCTGGAATACGGGAAAAGAAGCTGTAATAACATCCTTGGACAAGATGGTGGACGCTGCTCTCGGCAAAGCTGGGACAAGGTTTATTAATCATGAAGCGTTCGCTCTTTCGGCAAAATGACTCTTGTTGTTCCACACGGGCTCGGGAAAGTACAGAGGATGCCTTATGCACTCTGGGGTGAGTTAAGGGAAATTTCTAGCCAGGATGAACTTGTGGAGTTTATGCAGGCCAATGAGCCAATGCTTGGAGGCTTTGTTGCAAAAAGGCTTTCAGCCGGCAAGGCAGAAGCTCTTTTTAGCAGCGGCCGCATAGAAAAGCGCCAGGAAGCTTATTACCTTGCAGAAGTTCTGAAAAGTGTCATCTTAAGAGGGGGAGGCAGTTCATTAATCGGTTGGGCGTTGTGGAGCGCAAATGGTGTTCCCGAAACAAGATTTGAAAGGCTCCCTTGTGGAGAAGCGGCTTTGAATATCGCAGGCATTCACGTAAATGTGCCTGTTTCCTACTCCATCAAAGTAGATGAATGCATTATGTCCAGGCTTGAAGCAGCCACGCTTATGCTGCACACCATACTTTCGGCAGGCCAAGTCAAGCTCCTGACAAGGGCCGATTATGTGTTTGAGCGCGATTCTGTCGGCAACATTGTGCCCTGTTTGGTTGATGTTGGCGAATCAAACCTGAGTTTTGCCCTGAGTGATGCGCTATTTGACGTTTTCCAGAAATTTGCCCCGGCAAAAATGCCTGCCTTGCTTAGCCATTATCTTGAGGGTGCTCTAAAAGCCTACGGAAGACCTCCCAAATCCGCCGCCGTGATTGCAGAAGATGCAAAGATGATAAAGGACATGCCTTACGAGTTTGCTGCCCTGTCTGCAGGGCTTGAGCGAAGGGTGATGCGCAAAGGTCCTGCACCATCAGTCGTCGTTACCAATGTTGGCGAGCTCGCCAAGGCAGATTCTTTAAAATATGATTTTGTGCTCAGATGTTTTCGTTCAGCAGCGGCAGCAGATGCATTTAAGGTTCTATTGCCCGAAGAAAATGCAAGTGCTGAAGTGCCTTTTGTTGTTGATGGTCTCGAGTTCGTCTCGGCTTACGGGAAAAGCCGTGTCCGGGAAGCTGTTGAGCAGAACAGGCCTCAGCTTGCAGGATTGGTCAAGGTTCCCTTTTCCGAGGTTTTTGAACTGAAAGAAGGCAGTCTTGAAGCCACTATAGAGCAAATCTTTTGCTCGTTCTTAGGCAAAGGCACTGGGGATATTGTGATAAAGCCTGCGGCAAAGCCTGTTGGAGCGTCATCTATCGCGTTTTTTTACAATGTTTGCAATCCTTACCACCTTGAGCAGGCAGGCTACAACATGGCGAAGCTTTATAGGAGGGGAATCAGGAACATAATCGTTGAGGAATCCGTTGGAAACGGAGTTGCGGGTGGTAGAAAAGCAGAAATAAGGGTTTTTGCATTAGGCTACAACCGAGATGAGAGTGCATGAAGGCAATAATCTTTGATTATAACAGGACGTTGTTTGACCCTGAAGCAGGAGGCCTGTTTCCCGGAGTAGATGAAATTCTTGGAAATCTTAAGCCAAGATTCAAGCTTGCCTTGGTTGCAAAGGGCGATGCTGAAAGGGTGAAGCAGATTGATCAGCTTGGCCTCCGCAAGTATTTTGAGGTTATTATCATAGGGAAAGAAAAAGGTGAGGATGATTACAGAAAGTGCATTGAACAGCTGCAAGTGAGGCCTGCCAAAGCTTACTTAATAGGGGATAGAATTGTGAAAGAAATAAAGTTTGGCAACGCTATTGGCGCAGTTACTGTCTGGTTCAGGAATGGCAAGTTTAAGGATGAGCTTCCAAAAGGTGTAAATGAGCTTCCAGCATACACGATTGAAGATTTAAAAGACCTGCTTGAAATATTGAAATAATCTATCTGTCATAAATCTTCTTAAGCATCATCGCATCCCCCTCGATGTTCGGGCTCTCGCTTATGACCACTCCGGCAATTTTGAACTCTTTCCAGCTGGCAACAATCCCTGCATAGTTTAAATCAGATTCCTTCAGCGTCAGATGGTTCAATTCGCCTTTGTCGCTGTATCTGACTCCTGCTATTTGGATGTGCATATCCCTCAGCACCTCTTTTCCCAGTTCTTTCTCAACAGCAGCCAGTATTTCATTGAATTCGCCATAGCTGTTGCACTTTTGCTCCCTCGCATGAAGATGCGCGTAGTCAATGCATGGCAGCACCTGCTCAATCTCGTTGCAGAGGCGAAGGATTTCATTCAAATCCCCAAACTGGCTTCTTTTGCCGGTTGTCTCTGGCCTCACCCATATTCCGCAGCCAGAATTTTTCAGTTCGGCAACAACCATTTTCAGCTGTTGCTTCACTTTTTCATACGCCTTCTCTTTGCTGATGCCTAAATAATAGCATGGGTGGAAAGCAACGCTTTTCGCTCCGCACAGCCAGGCAACCTCCGCAGCTTTTATCAGCCGTTTTTTGCTCGCTTCAAGCTTTGCAGCATCGGCGGCATTCAGATTGATGTAGTAGGGAGCATGGCACGTCAGCACAACATTCTCTTTTTCGGCCGCGGCTTTTATTTTCGGGGCATTCTCTTTACTAATATTGACTGATTGCACGAATTCAAGCTCCATTGCATCCAGGACAAGCTGGCGGACAGCTCTTATGCCGGAAGCCGTGTCAGTTCCTTTGGCCGCCATTGGGATGCCTGCTGTGCCGAAGAGTAATCTTTCCATTTAGAACAAACTCGCTGCAGGGACAATAAAAATTTATCCAAACGAGCTTCCGCAGCTGCACACCGCATGTGCATTCGGATTATCTACTTTGAACCCGCTGCGGTTGAGGGTTTCAACGTAGTCAATTATGGCTCCCTTCAGCGCCTCGGCGCTTGCCGCATCAGAAACAACCCTTAACCCGTCCTTTTCCAGAACAATGTCATCATTCTTCTTTTCATCGTCGAGAGAAAAATCGTAGCTGTATCCTGCGCAACCTCCCGGTTTGACTTCAATCCTGAGGTTGAATCCTGAGATTCCCTGCTTCTTCATCATTTCCTTTACTTTCTCCACAGCCGCATCAGTGACTTCAAACTTGCCAGGTCTTTCCTTTGGCCTTTCAGAGTCTATCTTTGCTGCCGCCGTGTTTATCTCGCTTAGCATCTTCCCAAAATCTTTCTCATTCATCGCTGAAGCAGCTGCTGTTTTGAGCTGCTCCTGATACGGTGTTCCGCAGCCTGTCATCTTCATGCCGTATTTTGCCATGGTATCGGCAAGCTGCGGGTACTTCAGCATTATTTCCCCGATTGTTGTTTCTGCAGTTATCATATGATTTTCTCCCCGGTTTCCTTATTCTTCAAATGTATGACATTGACAGGGCAGGATTGTGCTGCTTCCTTGTTGCTTTCAAAGTCCTCATCTCCTATTTCCAGCTCCTGCCAGCCGTCAGGCCTGTGCGGTGCTCCAATTATGTCTGATTTGCCATCTTCGTTCATTACCCAGTGTTTCGGGTTTACGGCTACACAGGCAGCGCATCCGATGCAGTCGGGCCTGTTGTGCTCAAGCAGAAACTTTGTCATTGTGTAATCGCCTTTATTGATTCGTAGCCTTGGCTTTCTATCTGGTGCACGAGCTCTGCCCCCCCGCTTTTTACAATTTTCCCGTTCATCATGACGTACACTTTATTCGGCTTTATATAATTAAGTATCCTTTGGTAATGTGTTATCAGCAGTATGCCCATTCCCGGGTTCATCAGCTTGTTTATCCCTTCTGCAACAACCTTCAGCGAGTCAACATCCAGCCCCGAGTCTGTCTCGTCAAGTATTGCCATTCCAGGCTTCAGCATTGCCATCTGGAGTATCTCGGCGCGTTTCTTCTCGCCTCCTGAAAAGCCCTCGTTGAGGTAGCGGTGCATGAATGACTCGTCCATTTTGAGCATCTTCATAATTTCCTTAAGCTGCTTTATGAATTCGGCAACAGGTATTGGGTTCTTTTTATCCCTGCGGCTGTTTATAGCTGTTCTCAAAAAATTGGCCATGCTTACCCCGGGAACCTCGCTTGGGTACTGGAATGACAGGAACAGCCCTTTTTTGGCCCGTTCATTTGTCGGCAGCTTCGTTACATCCTCCCCTTCAAGTATTATCTGCCCTGCCGTGACCTTGTAAGCAGGATGCCCGAGAAGCGCACAGCCAAGCGAGCTTTTTCCCGCGCCGTTTGGCCCCATCAGGGCAACTACCTCGCCCTTGCTGACATCAAGGCTTACTCCCTTGAGTATCTCCTTGCCTTCAACTTCCACGTGCAGGTCTTTTATTTGCAGTTCGTTCATTTTTCGCCTCTGCGGCTGCTGCTTAGTTTTTTGATAAACCTTTTTCGGAAAAAGGTTTCGCTAAATTCGCCCTGTTTGCCTCGTATTGTACTATGCCCTTTTGCACGGCCCTCAGGGCCAGCAATACGCATTTTATCCTTACAGGCCCCGGGTTTATTTTGATTGTTTCGAGCATGTCGTTTTGGGTCATTGTAACAACTGCTTTGACGCTTTTTCCATGTATCTGTTCAGTCAGCATTGAGGCTGCTGCCTGGCTTATTGCGCAGCCCTTTCCGGTAAACACGGCCTCCTTCACTGTGCCGTTTTCCATTTTCAGCTGCACAGTTACCTCATCGCCGCAAACAGGGTTGTAGTCGTGGTAGCTCACATCGGCACCATCCATGTGCCCGAAGTTTCTCGGGTTTTGGTAGTGGTCCATTATTTCTTCCCGGTAGAGCTCCTCTACGGCATCTGCCTGTTTTGTTGTTTTCATTTTCGTTTATTACTTCGCTGCCTTGCCTTGTGTTGTTGTCATAGCAGGCTTATTCATTTTAGCTGTCACCATTTCCAGCGCATCTGCAAGTTTGTCTATTTCCTCGTTGGTGTTGTAGAGATAAAAGCTTGCCCTGGTTGTGCCTGGAATCCCAAGCAGCCTCGCGAGCGGCATTGTGCAGTGGTGCCCGCCTCTTACAGCTATCCCTTCTGCGTCAAGAATGGCTGAAACGTCGTGGGTGTGTACGCCATTGACGTTGAACGCGACAAGCCCGCCCCTTTTGCCGGCTTCTGGCCCGTAAATCGTGAGGTCTTCTATCTGCTTCAGCCTTTCCATTGCCTTCCTTGTCAGGATTTTTTCGTGCTGGTGCACGTTTTCCATCCCAACCTTCTGCAAATAATCAACCGCCGCCGCCAGCCCAACAGCCCCTGCCATGTTTGGAGTGCCTGCCTCGAATTTCCACGGTAGCTCGTTCCACTTGGCATCTTCGAAGCTTACCTCGCTTATCATGTCCCCTCCGTAAATGACCGGTTCAATTTTTTCAAGCAGCTCTTCTTTGCCGTAAAGCACCCCAACTCCTGTCGGGCCCAACATTTTGTGCGCTGAAAAAGCCATGAAGTCGCAGCCGAGCTCCTTTACGCTTACAGGCATGTGCGGCACTGACTGTGCAGCATCCACAACAGTCAGAGCGCCAATTTCCTTTGCAGCCGCTATGATTTCCCTGGCTGGATTTATCGTGCCAAGAACATTTGAAACGTGCGTGAAGGCAACTATTTTCGTTTTCTTCCCTATTGTTTCCCGCAGCTGCTGCAGCTTTAATTCGCCATTTCCATCTATTTCCAAAAACCTGAGTTTTGCCCCTGCCCTTTTCGCTGCCTGCTGCCACGGGACAATATTGCTGTGGTGCTCCATCTGGGTCAGCACTATTTCGTCATTTTTTTGCAGCTGCCGTGAAAGTGAGCCTGCCAAAACATTAATGGACTCTGTTGTGTTCTTGGTAAATGCGACTTCTTCCATTCCTTTCGCTGCTATGAAACTCGCAACTTTCTCATGAGCCTCGTCATACGCCTCAGTAGCTTCCTGGCTCAGCCTGTGCACCGCCCTGTGGACGTTTGAGTTGTATGTTTCATAGTAGTCGTTCATTGCCTGTATTACCTGCCTCGGCTTTTGCGTTGTGGCAGCGTTGTCCAGGTAAACAAGCGGCTTTCCGTAAACCTTCCTTTTCAGTATAGGGAAGTCTTCCCTTATTCTCTCGGCGTTAAGCATTTTTCAGCAGTTCCTCCCCGACATCTTCCATTTTTGCCTTTATCGCATGCCGCAGGTCATCTGTCAGCCCTTCAAAGGGTATTTGCTTCAGGAGGGGCTCAAAAAAGCCCTCCACAACGAGCTTTGCAGCATCCCTGCTGCCCAGGCCTCTGCTCATCATATAAAAAAGTTTTTCCTTGTCAAGCTGCCCAACTGATGCCTCGTGTGATGCTTTCACGTCGTAGTTGTCAATTTCAAGCTTTGGTATCGGCGAGGCCCTTGCCGTGTCGCTAAGCAGCAGTATGTTCGCCTTTTGGTGCCCTTCTGAGTTTGCGGCGTTGGCCATTATCTTGGTGAAGCTCTGGACTATGGCCTTTGCCCTTCCTTTCAAAGCGCCTTTTATTTTCATGTTGCTTGCCGTGTTTCTTGCGTTGTGCACCGCCTTTGCCGTGATGTCCAGCTGCTGGTTCTCATCACCGAAGAATGCGCCAAGCATTGTTGAGGAAGCCCCTTCCCCGTTTAGCACGCTTACTATCTCCTGTCTCGTGCTGCCCCCTCCAATGTTTACGTCAATCCAGTCAACAGCAGCCCTGTTTTCAACTGCAGCGTTTCGCGATATCAAGCTTTGAACGTTGCTTCCAAGCCTTTGCAGTGTTGCATAGTTCACCTTTGCCCCCTGTCCTGCAAGGATGTCCACAACCTCAACCCTGTAATTCTTGCCGTTGCCTTTTCCGTTTTGCTCTCTTCCATCTCTATCTCCTAAGACAGGTTCAGAAACCAAGGACTCTGTTATGCTGATTCCGGAATTTTCCTCTGCCGCAACTACCACCCACACTATTTCAGTCTGCTTTTGCTTGAGCAGCAGCTGTGCCCTTGCCGAATTTTCATTTTTCCCGCTGTTTCCGAAGCTGTTTTTGGCGTATACAAACACCCCGTTGTTCCAGAATGCTGCGTGCATTGCCTCCAGCTTGTTCCGGAAGCCTTTTCCCTGCATCAGCGGCATTAGCACGTTCTCATATTTCACGGCTGCAGTTGACAAGTCCTCAATTGCAATGCCCTCGGCGTCAGCCGTGGCTTGTGCGGAGTGGTTTGTAACGTGCTCAAGTGGCTTAAGCTCGTTTAAGCTGATGTTGGGCGAGGCGTTTACGTGCAGCCCGTAGCTTAGCTGCGGCATTGGGAGATTCTCAAACTGCTTCAGGGCCTCAAGCCTCCTTTGCAGCAGCCAGTCGGGCTCGTTCTTTGCCTTTGACAGCTGTCTTACCGTTTCTTCACTCAGTTCTGTTTCCTTGATTGTATTTGTTGATTGCATCGTCTGTTCCCTAATCAAAATCAAAATTCAGGCAGTAGCAGAAATACTACCCTATTGCCCCTGTCATGTCAAGCTGTATCAGCCTGTTGAGCTCAACAGCGTATTCCATCGGCAGCTCCTTCATTATCGGCTCTATGAAGCCTGAAACTATCAGCCTGACCGCCTCCTCCTCTTTCAGTCCACGGCTCATCAGGTAGAATATTTTCTCGGTGCTGAGCCTTCCCACTGTTGCCTCGTGCGCGATTTCAACCTTTTCCTCATTGATGTCCATTACAGGCACGGTGTTTGACTTTGACTCCTCGTCCATTATCAGGGCATCGCAGACAGCACTTACCCGCGAGTTTGTTGCCCCCTTGGCTACCTTAACTAATCCGCGGTAAGTTGTTATTCCTCCCCTGCTGCTGATGCTTTTCATCTTTATTGTTGAGGACGTGTTCTTTGCGAGATGGTAGACTTTGGCTCCGGTGTCCTGGTTCTGGCCCTTTCCTGCGTAAGCTATTCCCAGATGGTCTGCCCTTGCTCCTTCCCCTTTCAGTAGGCTGCACGGGTAGAGCATGGTCCCTTTTGAGCCAGCATTCCCTCCAATCCATTCTATAATGCCGTCTTTCTCGACAACTGCCCGTTTCGTGTTGAGGTTGTATGTGCTTTTGCTCCAGTTCTCAACGCTGCTATACCTCACCCTGGCCCCTTCCTTCACGTAAATCTCCACCCCTCCCGCATGAAGGGAATTTACGTTGTATTGCGGGGCTGAGCAGCCTTCCACGTACGATACTTCGCTGAACGGCTCTGCCACTATGAGCGTGTGCTCAAACTGCCCTCCTCTTTTTGCGTTCATCCTGAAGTATGCCTGCAGCGGCATCGACACCTTTACGCCTTTCGGGACATAGATGAACGTCCCCCCGCTCCAGACGGCAGCATGCAGCATGATGAGCTTGTGGTCGTTTATCGGTATGCAGTTTGTCATGAAATACTCCTTTACAAGCTCAGGGTATTTCTGGACTGCAACGTCCATGTCCTCGAATATGACGCCCTTCTCTTCCCATTCCTTTTTCAGGTTGTGGTAAACAACCGAGCTGTCGTACTGGGCCCCGGCTCCCGCCAGCGCCTTCCTCTCAGTCTCGGGTATGCCGAGAAGGTCGAATGTTTTCCTTATCTCTTCAGGCACCTCTTCCCACTTGTTGCTTTGGATTGCATCTGGCTTGGCATAGTAAATTATTTCGTCAAAGTTAATATCGCTCAAGTCAAGCCCCCAGGCTGGAACCGGCGTTTTCCTGAACCACCCGTAAGCCTCAAGCCTTTTCTTGAGCATCCATTCGGGTTCGTTCTTGTCTTTAGAAATAAGCCTTATTACTTCCTCACTAAGCCCTTTTTCCTTTACAAGGTAGTTCTCAGGCTGCCTTAGAGTGTGAATCTTCTCAGCTGCCTCCTCTATCTGCGATAAAAGCTCCTGATTGGCCATGTTTTCATCATCGCTTTTGAGCCAAGCCAAAAAAACAGGCATCGCATCCCTCGGGCAAATCAGCAACCGACTCGTGCACCTTGCAAATCAGCTTTTCGCTCCTTATCATTTCAAGGATGCTCTGCGTTTCCCTCACGAGGTCCACTTTCGTTTTTATCCTCTTTACGGCAGCTGAGATTTCCCTGTTGACGCTGTCATTGAACTTTACGTCGGCAGCCCTTTTTGAGCTGAGGTACTGGCTTATGGTTGATTCCTGCACGCACAAAAGCCGGGCTATGTCTTTCTGGCTCATTCCCTGTTTCTTCATGGCAGCGGCCATCCCGCTCCTTATGGCTGGCAGTATGTAGAAGACTTCAACTTCCTGTGGCTGTATTATCTGGAGTTTCATATTCACGCCTCCCAAACGCTCGTAATACCTGTAATTCACTATTGTGAACTTGTATTTAAAGGTTTGTGGCTTGTTGGTGTGGGAGGCACCTTTATAAAAAACAGCAATTACCCATCGCCCTGACCATGTCGATTTTGGCGGATGTCAGCTCACTGTTCCATGAACCAGAACAATCGCTGATTGCAGGGCAGGGTGTTCATATTGTCTATATTCAGGAATCTTACAGAGGCGCTTATCAGAAGGCTAAAAGTGTAGGGCTTGAACTGCTGCTGGAGGCAGAGCACCCGCATGTATCAAGCGCAGAGGAAGGTGGAATTTCTATTAGCCACTACTGGCCGCCCCTTCAGCACAATCAGTTCAGGAGAGAGAGCCCCGAGCTGTTTCACTGTGAAGAAGGGCTTGGAGGGATTTCTGAGCAGGAGTTGGGCACAAGAGGCATCTGCGTTATCGTTGACAACAGCGTGGATACAGGAAGGACGCTCTGGATGGCGAAGGAATACCTGCAAAGGAAGGGCTATTGTGACCGGCAGATTTTCGTTGCCGCATCTGTCTGGCTGAATGGCGAGCCACAGGCATTGAGGCCGTTCGAACTCAGGCCTTTGGGAAGCTTTTCCCTGCTGCTTTCAGAAGCTCAACGAATGCTGGAAGCGGATGTTACGCCGTTCCTGCCGGCAAAGCCGGGCTCGCTGCCTGAAGCGATTTCTGCTTATTGCCGGATTTTGTAATACAAAAACATCAACGCATCCCATCAGCGTATTTAGTCATTACTATAAAGTCATTAAAAATAAATAATTTTATAAGCCTGTTAAACTTCCCTTACTAAATGACAACCCAACTCACTCTTGAACAACTGGTACTTGCCCGACAGGTGTTTGCGGCAGCAGACCCCAGGCGTTTCCTGTTGGCGTTCAAAGTCCTTGATGCCACACCACGCTCAAATAGCCAGATTAAGGAAAAGCTCTGGGCGCTTTACCCTGCTGTCGCAAAAGTGCTGGAGCAGTGGTCAAGCTTTGGCGACGGAAGGCTGATGGGCAAGATGTGTGAAAGGTCCCTTGATTCGCTTGGTCTTGTTGAGAGGACAGAACTGTACCTTCAAGGTCAGAGGCACAAGAATCACGCTTACACGGCTTCCGGATGGTCCTCTTCCCCTCTTGTGAATAGGCTGTCGGGCTATGCCTATTTCATTCAAGAAACTGCGCACAGGCTTGGCATCAGCACTTTTTTGCTGTTCAGCCATTTGTCAGGCAACAAGGGCATAGAAGCTCCCCTTAATAAGGCAATGATAATCTCAGAACTGGCTGCAAAAGCAGATTACCGTACAGGGCAACCAGTAACTGTTGGCCAACTTGAGGGAAGTGTTGGTCTGCATTCCCACCTAATCTTCGGCCATTTGCAGCAGCTCGCATTGGCAGGTGTTGTTACACTGGATGGCCATGCACAGGTTGCAAATACCGGTATGAACGGCAAGCAATTTCATTACTGTTGGGCCTCTAATGAGCCTCCTCCACCTCTTCCGCCAAAGCAGGCACTGGTTGCGGCCAGACTTTATTCCGCCACCTCCAAAGATCCGCATGCGCTCATTGCAGCTTCAGAATTCTATCCTGGCATATTTGGTAAGAGGCAGTATGCCCGCAATGCACTTAAAAGGCTCATTAAAGCCGGGCTCATTGAGCAGCACTCAAAATATTATTTCCAAAACGTCAGCCCTACGCAGTTAGGCATAGATGTTGCTGTGCAAATGGTTGACCCTGTAATAGCTGCGGTAAGAGGGGAATCTTATGCAGCTGAGCTGGTTCGTGCCGGCGCCTCATCTTTCAGGGCCAACGAGCGTGTCAGGCTTCTCTCCATGGCCCGGAGTTACGTTGCCGCATCAAAAATTATATAAACACGCCTCTTGAGCTGTTTGTAATGCGTTTAAGAGGTGGTTTTTGATGGGTAAGGTTCGCGTCGGCATCAACGGCTTTGGCCGCATCGGGAGGATGTTCCTCAGGGCTGCCATTGAAGACAGGGATATTGACATTGTTGCGGTTAACGATGTTACGGATGCAAAAACCCTCGCTTACCTTCTGAAGTATGATTCCGTCCACAGGCAGTTTCAGGGCACTGTTGAGGCGGCAGCAGACTCATTGACCGTTAACGGCAGGAAAATCAGGGTCCTCTCGGTCAAGGAGCCTGAGCAGCTCCCGTGGAAGGACCTCAAGGTTGACGTTGTCATTGAAAGCACTGGAATCTTTACTGACAAGGAATCGGCTTCAAAGCACCTGGCAGCTGGCGCAAAGAAGGTTCTCATCACAGCCCCTGCAAAGGGGCCTGACATAACAATTGTAAAAGGCGTCAGCGACAAATCCTATGACAGGAAACAGCATAACATCTGCTCAAACGCTTCCTGCACAACCAACTCGCTTGCCCCTGTTGTCAAAGTGCTGCACGACAACTTCAAAATAAAGCACGGCCTCATGACCACTGTCCACGCCTATACCAATGACCAGCGCATCCTTGACTTGCCTCACAAGGACTTGAGGAGAGCCAGAGCCGCGGCTGTTTCAATCATCCCAACAACAACAGGAGCGGCCAAAAGCATAGGCGAGGTCATACCTGAGCTTAACGGCAAGCTCGACGGCATGGCCTTGAGAGTGCCGGTTCCTGACGGCTCAATCACTGATTTTGTCTGCGTTGTTGAGAAGCCAACAACTGTCGAGGCCATAAACAAGGCATTCAAAGAAGCGGCCAGTGGCTACATGAAGAGCGTAATCCAGTACACTGAAGAGCCAATCGTTTCAGTCGACATCATTGGCAACCCTCACTCGTCAATATTCGATGCAACTCTTACAAAAGTTGTTGATGGCGTCCTCGTGAAGGTCTGTGCATGGTACGACAACGAGTGGGGATTCTCCAAGAGACTGGTTGATGTTGTGAAGGCATTGTGACAATCTGCAAAAACTATTTATACGCTCCTTATCTTTGCAGCTGCCATGGTCAAGCTTCCATCCATCAAAGACAAGGACCTTGAGCTGGCTGGAAAGGTTGTTCTCGTGAGGACAGGAATGGATGTTCCTCTGGATGAGTCCGGGCTTGTTACTGATGACAGCCGCATCCAAGAGGCAGTCCCAACTGTACAGTACCTTGTAAAGAATGGGGCCAAGGTTGTTCTTCTTACTCATATAAACCGCCCAGGCGGCAAGATTGTTGAGAACCAGCGCGTTGAGGCTGTTGCGGTAAAGCTTTCAATAATTTTGAAGCAAGATGTAAAGCCGTTGAGCGATTGCATCGGAAGCGAAGTTGAAGCGGCAATCAGGGAAATGAAAAATGGTGAAGTTGTTTTCCTTGAAAACCTCCGCTTCCATGCTGAAGAGGAAGCCAACAGCGATGTGTTTGCCCAGCAGCTGGCAAAGCTTGGAAATATTTACGTCAACGATGCCTTTTCCAACTCCCACCGCAGCCACGCATCAATGGTTGGGCTGCCAAAACATCTGCCGTCTTATGCCGGGCTGCTGCTTGAGAAGGAAATGAAAGTCCTGACTTCTGCCCTTGAAAAGCCAAAAAGGCCTTTTGTCGTTGTTCTTGGAGGGGCCAAGGTCTCTGACAAGATTGGGGTAATCCGCAACCTTGGCCTTAAAGCTGACAAAATACTTATCGGAGGTGCCATGATGTTCACCTTTTACCGCTCTCGCGGATTTGATGTCGGCAGCAGCAGGTTTGAGGCTGACAAGGTCTCTCTGGCTGATGACCTCCTCAACGAGTTTCAGGGAAAAATCGTGCTGCCTGTCGACGTTGTTGCGGCTGACAAGTTTGCTAATGACGCAAGGTCACAGGTTGTTGCGGCTAGCGAAATTCCCCCTGGCTGGATGGGCCTTGACATAGGTCCGGAGTCTGTCAAGCGCTTCAGTAAGGAGCTGTCAGAGGCAAGGACAATAATCTGGAACGGCCCATTGGGCGTTTTTGAGTTTGAAATGTTCTCACAAGGCACACTGGCAGTTGCCAAAACAATTTCTGAAATGACCGGAAAGGCGACCACTATAATTGGCGGAGGCGACACGCTCTCGGCAGTCGAAAAAGCCGGCTTGAAGGGCAGGTTCTCCCATTCATCAACAGGTGGGGGAGCCATGCTTGAGCTCCTCGAAGGCAAAACCCTGCCTGGAGCTGCTGCGCTGGCAGAGGCAGCAGCCCGCCAGCCATAGCCGTTTGTTTCTTATTTTGTTACCAAAAAGTTTATATATAAACATATCACTGGATAATAATTAAAACGGCAAGAAATAGCGAGTATTTTGCGCGCTTTAGTGATTCGGTGGGGTGTGGGAGAGGTTGGCCATTTCGGAAGAAGAGGTTAAGAAGTCTTTTGCCAGAGTTAAAGAGGATATTCTTCAGCTCAAGCGCTCTGTCAACAAGCAGGCCTTTGCAGATGAGGAAACGGGCAAGGCTTTGGGCAATCTTTTGCAGAAGGATGAGTTCTACGCGTTCATCAAGCGCCTCGGCTCCAAGCTAGAGGAACTTGAGAACCAGTTTCCATCAAAATCTGATACGGAAGACGTTCAGGAGCTTGCCTCGGAGTTAAGGGAAGAAATTTCCAACATCAGGAAGGCAGTTGAGCGTAAGGACGAGCTTGCTGAAGAGATTCGCCAGGTAAGAAAGCTTCAGGGCAAGGTCCTTGAGCTGGAAGGCATTTCTGTTCCAAAGCCCGAGTTTTCCAAGGAGGTTGCAAGGCTCAAGGCAGATCTTTCTTCCCTCAAGTCAGAAACTTCGGCAAAAAGCAGCGAGGTGTCCTCTTCTGCATCCTTCCTAACCGGCTCGCTGGCAAAGCTAACCAAGGACCTTACAGATTTTGGCGCAAGGCTTAACTCGCTCGCGACCAGGGCTGTTGTGAAGGACGACATTTCGTCATTTACGGAAAGGATTGAGTCGTCAAGCCAGGAGGCATCTCGGGGGTTTGCATCCCTGAAGCGCGATGTTGACAAGAAAGTGTCTTTTGTCGGCTCTTTCGAGGGAAGGCTGTCTTCGCTTGGCGAGAAGCTTGCATCGGCTGAAACCTCCATAGTTGCCATTAATGAGAGCTTGTCAAGGAAATTCGTTGATAAGCACAACTTTGAGAAATCCGTAGCTGAGCTGAGGTCAAAACTGAACGAGACCAAGCAGCTTGTTGATTCCTCAATGAGCGAGGTCAACCTTGACGATTACGTTACAAGGCGCTCGCTTAAGCAGCAGCTCTCCTCAGTTTCTGACTCTGTCCCTGCAGCCGTTGATTCGGCCCTGTCGTCAAAGCTCTCTTCTGTTGAGGAGCAGCTGCGCTCGCTTAAGTCGCAGCTTGACTCGCTTCAAAGGGCTTCGGGGCAGCGCCACTCAAGGGACATCTCGAAGCTGAAGGAGGAGATTGAGCGTTTCTCATCAGAGTTTGTCCAGTTCAGCGATTTTGCATCCAAGCTTGACAGGCTGCAGAAGTCTTCTGAAGATTCATGGAGTGATGCCAAAAAGGAAATGAAGCGCCAGCGGGAGCTTCTCGAGGAAAGGCTTAGGTCGCTTGAGTCACACTACCACTCTTCCAGCGACTCGCTTAAGGCAGAGCTTGATGAGCTGCGCAGCCAGATTAAGTCATTGTCCAAGGCTGATGCCGCTGCAAAAGTGGAAATGGCAAAGATCAGCACCTCTGCCGCAAAGGTTGCTGCCAAGACTGCTACAGAACTCATTGAGGAAGCGGAGGAAGAAGCCAAGGAAGTCAGGAAGAAAGGAAAAGGGCTCTCTCCATTAGCTGTTTCAGTAATAATAGTTGCACTGCTCATCCTTGGCTCTGTTTCGTACGTCATGCTAAAAGGTCCAGGCCCCGCTGGCCCGGCTGAAAAAGCGGAAGAAGATGTATTGAAGAATGTCAGTGTGCCTCCACTTGTGCAGCCGCAGGAAGTTCAGCAGCCACAGCCAGTAACTCCGCCTCCCCAACCTGAAGTTGTGCCTGAAGTTACGCCTGAAGTTGTTGAAGTTGTTATTGTGAATGTCACATCAAATGCTACAGAAGAAGTTAATGTTCCTCAGCAGCCTGAAATACTTAACATTTCCAACGTGTCAGAAGCAATTGCGCCTAGAGAGCTGACAAAAGCAGAGAAGAACCAGAACTGCAAGAGGCAGCTGGAATGCACGAAGCGCTCTGATTCAGAATACTGGTTCGACTGCTACTTTGATGATGCCAGCCAGCAGTGCAGGTGCTTTGTTGGCGGCATTGACAAGTGCCCGCAGCTGCTGGTAGAGAACGAGAGCGTGGCAGCTGCGCCAGCAGAAGGCGAAAAAGAGGGAGAGAAAGGTAAGGCTCCTGGCCTGAGGTATTATGGCGCTGTGGTGTTTGTAGTGCTTGTTGTCCTCTTCTTCGCCTACAGGATGCTTTTTGTGAAAGAAGAAAAAACTGAAAAGGCGGCTGAGCAGCAGAGGGAGAAGGGTAAAGAACAAAAAGAATCCAAGGCAGAAAAAGCTGCTGCCAAGAAGCAGGAAAAGGAGAAAGAGAAGGGCGAGAAGCCATCGAAGGCGAAAAGCGAAGACGAAGACGTTATTGACCTGGAAGAATTCTTTGAGAAGAAGTAGAATAAGAAGAAGTAGAGGTTAGTGTCTTTTTCCCTGCTGCGAGTGCCGTTTTTTGATTCGTTTCTTGATTGACCTTTTCGTTTTTTGGTTTGAGCTTTTTCGCAAAAACCCAAGTCGTGTCTTACACGACTGGGCCCATTCGCTACAGGCGAATTGGGGGTCACCCATACTCCCGCCACTTGTATTTGCAGCTTGTGCACTGGTGGAACTTTGTTTCGCCTTCATCTCCTGCCCGGGTTTGCCTTGTCCAGTAATACGCTTGAGGGTTATGGCACTTCGGGCACTCTGCGTCAGTCATGGGCGCGTTAATCTTTTCCTCTGCCGCAGCCTCAAACATTCTTTCCTCATGCTTTGGCTTTTGCTTTATTTTTTCGGTTATCTTTGCAGAATCAGTATCACTGCTCGAATAGCCGCAGCTGCACTTGAGCTGGGCTTTTCCCTCCACGTTTTTCGGCACCAGTATTGAGCCGCACCGCGCACAGAACATTCTTATCCTCTTACGGCTTTTATGATGTCAGTGAATATTATCTTTACGTAGCCAACATAGGGCACCCTTAGCCATGCAGTTCCCACTATCCTGTCCTCTTTTATCTCTTTCTCCTCATCCCTCTGTTCAGAGTTTCTGTCTCCTTTTGTTGAAAAATAGTTTGTTCCCCCGGATTCCCACTTGCCCACAACCCTGTGTATTATCGGTTCGGGCCTGTTGCCGTCAAAAACTATTACGTCGCCAACATCTATCTTCCCAGGCTTCTTTCCTTTCAGGATTATTATGTCGCCTTTGTTAAAGCCCCCGTTCATCCTGAAGCTTGTAAATTGCGCTTCTGTTATGTTGCGTTTCGTGTAAAATGGTCCCATGGTTTTCCACCACGTTCCAAACTCTGATTGGTGCTGCATGCTGTCGCTTATTACAGCAACAACAGGGTGGTTTGTTTGGAGTGCGAGCCCGAGCCCTGGGTAGACTAGAAATTTGATTATTACGAAGGCAAGCCCTGCATTAATGAGCCAGCTCCACACACTGTTGTCATTCCACAGAAACTTCCACACAGCTTTCAAAGTTTTTTTCAGTTTTTTGGCAGCAGCCATTCTATTCGTTTCCTCTACAAGTAAGGTAACCTCGTCTGTGTTTTTGTGCCGACTTTGCCTAAGTTGCACTTAGGTTCACTTCTTCTCCCCACGGTCACCGTAGGGGAGAGAAGCCCAAGTCGAGTAAAGCTCGACTGGGCACAGTCGCCATAAAGGCGACTTGTGTGAAGTCCAAAGGACCAAAGTCAGCACCTCACAAAACTCCATCTAACCTCCCCTGCGTAACAAATAAAAAGGTATCGCTTTTACGGTTTGTTATGGGGAAAAGTAAGCCGGTCCGGAAACAGCAGAAGCACGCGAAGTATTACGAGGCAATACTCCAGCTCAGGGAGCCTGACCCTGCTGTCATCATGGCTGTGGAGGATGCGGTAAAGTCGTCAGCCGAGGATAACAAGGAGATTTTCATCTCAAAGAGGAAAAAGGTCACGAACGGCTGGGATTTCTACCTGAGCCTGAAAGGCTTTGCAGTTGAGCTTGGCAGGGCTCTTTACAATAAGTTTGGCGGCGAGCTCAAGATTACAAAGAAGCTGTTCTCCCAGCACAGGCAGACCAGCAAGCTCCTTTACCGCATTACGGTTCTTTTCAGGATGGCGCCTTTCAAGCCCGGGGATATGGTCCTTCTTGGCGAAAACGCTTTCAGGATTACTGCCCTCAAAAAGCGATTTGTAAGCAGCATGAACCTTGAAACATTTCGGAATGTGGAGCTCGATTACAAGGAAGTTGTAAGGAATGCAGAGAAGCTTGAAGCAGTCAGGGCGGTTGTTTCAAAGATTCAGCCGCATCTTGAGGTAATACACCCCGAAACCTTCCAGGGCGTGCCAGTCCTTCCCATAACCAAAAATACAAAGCTTGTTCCTGGCGTGAAAATCCTTGTTGTTGTATCCGGCGATAAGGTTTGGCTCGCCACTTAGAGTTCGCGCTATCGAAGCTTTTCAAGAAACTTGCGAGTCGTCACAATCTTTATTTCCTTAAACTTCTTTAAACGAAGCAGATCTTTATCACCAGAGACTATGCAGCTTGCTTTGCCGTCTATAGCTGCTTCAATTATTCTGTTATCGGGAGG
>JACPIJ010000054.1 GCA_016188145.1 Candidatus Woesearchaeota archaeon
CAGAGAAAGCATAGAAAACGCCCAAACTTTTTTCAAGCACATTTACAACTTATGCGGTCAATAATTCAGGCTCAGTAGAAATCCTACTGCCGCCGCAGCCGCTTGTGTCATAAACATACCCTGAACAGGCAGAGTTACAGCCTAGGCTTTGGAGCTCGCACTTTCCGGAACTGCACGAGCCGGTGTAAGAATACTTCACGCCAGTATTAGCAGCATCGCAGTAAGCAGCTTTGGAACCGCAGCTGTTCCCGCAGCTCCCACAGTTAGGAATCAGATTAAGAAGGCAGCATCGGCTATGGAGCCGAGCTGATAAGCGACTCAAGTGTTTCATAATTATTAAACTGCGTTCTGGGCTTTGACTCGTGCAAAAAACCGTCAGCTTCCTTCAGCGCCTTAAAATGCTCTTCGGCATCGCCCACGATTAAAATCGTCCGCAACCCACCCCTTGGGAAATTTTCACCGCTCAAGTGGAAGACATTCGGCTGTAAACCCGTATAGGAAGCGCCATTCTCTGTTACGCGAATAGTGCCGAGGAAAGACTCATGTCCCATTCCCTTATGCCAATGATAAACGTGAACGGATAAGCGCATGCCGCGGTTGTGCACACTGCCTGTGCGCAGCCCGTAAAGCGACTCTGGAGAACCCAAGGCCTGAAAAACTCTCAAAACTCTCCTTGCCAAGTCCAGCGGTGAATACTCTCCGCCGCCAACGGATATCAACTCGGCAGGCTGTTCCGGCAGATTTGCCATTGCCATTGGATTTACCATTTAAGGTTCACCACTTTCACAGTGGAAATGCAGCTTCTTTTAAAAATTTTACGTGTGGCTGCGAGGTGGTTCGGTGTGCTTTAGGTCAGCCAAAGCGAACTGTGCACGTGCTTGCTCCAGGACTCCCATAACCATCACCGTCCTTATCACTGCACGGGCACGTCGCATCCCCGCCAAAACAGTCCTCATCAGAACTGGGCAAAAAAATTCCCGAAAAAGCCGGAAACTTTTCACAAAAAAGCCGTTTTTCAGCAAAATCTGCGGCAACGAATGAAAAGTTTTCGTAACTCTTGAAATTCTTGCGGCTTTTCCGCCGAAAGGCACTTAAAAGTTGTTCGCCACGTGCATGGGAGGTATTACAAAATAAAAGGCGAGGTGACAATGGTGGCAAGCGTGGCGTTTCAGTAGCCAAGAGCCGCTTTTATATAAACCTTATAACCTATAAGGAAAAATATAATATACTACCCCTAAAGAGTTACGACATATTTGTCATTACTTGATAAAGATGACAAGTAACGGGGGTGGTTTGTAATGTTTAACTTGTGGAAGAGTGTGATAAGAGACATGGATCCCATGGAAATTATGAGGAGTTATCTTAGCCTCAGCCGGATTTCTGAGCGGGTTGGGGGAATCGCTGCCGGGCGTGGGGCGCAAGTGACGTGCGATTTGGGCATGGATGTTATGTACTTATGTGAAAGCACCAAAACGCCAGCTTATGCCAAGGTAGCTCAATTGGCGAAAGCTTTTGGATGCAAACTCAAGCGTTTTGACGGCACATTCAATGATGATGACTTTCAAGGCAAAGGAAAGTCCTACACATTCGTGCACGGAGATAAAGGAACATTGGATGATTATTTTAGGGCTGGAGTTATTGCATTTGACACATGGCCTGGACTGCTTGCTGTTCATCACGGCCTTACTTCCCGCAAGGACGACCTTATCAACTTGCTTGACGGAATTGCAGTGCTTTATGGGCTGGAAAAAGCCGCTGACTTAAACAAGTACAGGCCTGCTGATGACATAGGATTGCCGGGCTCTGCAAGGACGCAATTGCCCAAGCCCTTTCGGGATCATTTGAATGGGCTTGGAGGCTAAACGGTGGTTTGAAAAATGAACACCTGCACCATCATTTTGCCGATTGACCGTAAGCGGAGCATGCAGCTTCTCGTGCTGCTGCAGATGTTTGGCAGGAGCGCTGTCATTCCAATCAAGGAAATCACGAAAGCCATTCCGAAGAGCACCTTCTTCGCCCTCCTTTACAGGCTTAGGCTTATTGGAAAGCTGGTTAGCGATAGGTACGGCTTTGACCTTTTTTTGTTTGAGAAGCTGCTTGACCTGGACAGCAGGAAGCAGGTGAAGGCCATGAAGCTTAATGCTGATATAGACATAACAGAGCTTGAAGGCAACAGCTTCGTCGTGTTCTCAAAGGCTTTGCAGGAGAAATAGAAGGAATAATAAAGTAGCTCGGCATCACATAAAGCCATGGTTAAGAAAGAAGCCCGCATCCTGGGCATAGACGACAGCCCTTTCGACAAGTTCAAAGACAAGGAAGTCCTGGTTATCGGCACTTTTTTCCGCGGAGGAAGCAGCCTGGACGGAGTTATGACAACAACGGCTGCTGTTGACGGCAAAAATGCCACAGCCAAAATAATCAGAATGGTGAGGAAGAGTAAGTTCTACACTCAGCTTAGGGCTATAATGCTTAATGGCATAGCAGTTGGCGGATTCAATGTCATAGACATCCGGCAGCTGCATGAAAAAACGAAAATTCCCGTAGTTGTTGTGATGCGCAACTATCCTGAGGTTGGAAAGATAAAAGCAACGTTGGATAGGCTTGGGATGAGGAGCAAGATTAGGCTGATAGAAAAGGCAGGCGAGATTCACAGGGCTGGCAACATTCACATCCAGTTTAGCGGCTGCAGCTTAGAAAAAGCTAAAGAGCTTCTGAAGATTTCCTGCACCAGAAGCCACATACCGGAGCCCATAAGGACGGCCCACCTTATCGCAGCCGGGATAAAGCTTGGCGAAAGCAAGGGAAGGGCGTAAAGCTAGAAAACGCCAGGGATAAACCGGTACCGGACTTTCTTGCAGTATTCCTGGTAGTCCTTGTCAGCGATGAGGTGGCGCTCTTCGGTGATTGCCCTGAAGAAGTAGACGAGCGCCCAAGCGCCGGTAGTGGCAAGTATTGCTGCGCTGTGAACAGGGTTTGCTGACGTAATGAGGGGCAGCACGGTGATGGCCCAGGCGAGATTTTTAGCCACATAAGCCGGGTGCCTCACGAATGCGTACGGCCCTCGTGAAACAATTCCCCTGTTTGTAAGATTGGAGCATTTTGCCCCCAAGGCGATTGTTGCCCATACGTATATCAGGAACAGCACGAGCACGGCAATCCTCAGGGTGAATGTGAGGCCTTCTGTGGACAGCTGCACATAATCGTTTGCATACCAGCCAACGTAGTTGCCAAAGAACGCGTTGAATGGGGGATAGCACGCCAGTGTGACAATCCAGCCGAAGAAGGTTGGCTCCACCGAGCGCACAGTGTTGCGGAGCCAGGATGATTCTATCGCGTAGCCGAATGAGAAGTATGCGGTGTCTATGACAAAGATGAGCGCTACGAGCGCAGGATAAATCACTGAGTTGAATGACTGCATGCTGATGGCAAATTCCTGTGCACGCCACACCCCAAGGCCGTTCTGGAAATTGTTAAGGCTGTTGAAAAGGAAGTTGAGCATGAGTGGCAGGAAAAATACCTTAACGAGCACAAAAAGGAGGACAGTTTTTTCATGTTGGTCGATCTTGGGCATGGGGCGGCTTGGATTAAGAG
>JACPIJ010000055.1 GCA_016188145.1 Candidatus Woesearchaeota archaeon
CAAAGGAAAAGGCAGGCAAAGGCGAGCCAGATAAGCCAAACCGGTCAATTTACTACCTCTTAATGACAAGAAACGAAAAGTATTTATACTAGTTCGCACAGGAATACATGTTAAGGGGGTTAATGGTTGTCTTAAACGATAGCCAGCGTAATCCGCTTTTGCTGCTGCTTTTTTAAGAGCGGCAAAAAGAGTTAAAAAAATAGGAAAAAGTAAGCACGGAAATGAGACAGGTTTTGAAAGCGCCAAGGATGCAAATCGGGAAACACCCGATTACACATTCCGCTCGTGGCGGAATTGTGCATGGAATGCGGAAGGCAAGGCCTCTTGCCACAGCAGTGAGGAAGAGCGGCCATCTTCAGACAGTGGCTGAGGTTGTTGGCGAGGGTGCTGTTCCAATTGTGCAGTACCTGAAGGGCAAGAAGAACATCTCTGAGTTCAAGATAGCTGAAAGCATAAAGGCAGAGGTTAACTCTGTAAGGAAGATGCTTTATGCCATGCAGACAAGCAATCTCGTTTCTTATTACAGGAAAAAGGACAGGCAGAAGGGCTGGTACATCAGCTACTGGACCCTGAAGCCGGAGTCTTTTGACTACCTCTCTCTTGCGACAAAGCAGCAGAGGCTTCAGCAGCTTAAGGAGCGCCTCCGTAAGGAAGAGGCAAACGAAGACCTGTTCTACATCTGCCCAACCCTTTGCGTCAGGCTGGAATTCGAGAAGGCTGCTGAGATAAGCTTCAAGTGTCCTGAGTGCGGCAGCATGCTGCAGCATCAGGATAACATCAGGACAATAGAGCAGCTTAGGGCAAAGATTGGGGAGATTGAGGCAGGCTCGGCAAGTGGTAAGAGGTAAGAATGACAGGAAACAATGGCAGGAATGGGCAGCAGCTTGATGTCGCAGCAAGCGCCAGCCTCGAGAATATTGAAAGGGACTTTAGTGATCTTGTCGCGCTTGTGGTTGGGCCGGGAACTAAAGATGAGACGAAACAACTACCACCCCCTGAAACCGCACACACCCTTGTTAGGTTAGGTTATATTCCGGCCAATTACCTGCTCGAAGTGCCACTGCCACATCGTGATTTAAGCATATTTAGCAAAGATCAAATTTACCTTTTAGATTGGGTAAAGCGGGCATGCGAGTATGTTAATCCCCCAACTCCTGGAAATATTAGAAATTTTCTTTCTGCGCTTGGAGAGATTTCTCGAGCAGCTGTCAACCTTGGACTGGAAAAAAGTGCCGGCTTCCAGCTGGGCAGTCCGTACGTACCCCAAACTGTTAAAGCCCATGTTGTTGAGCGGGGGTTGTGGATGATAAGAAAAAAGGTTGAAGCCCCACGCCTATTGGGTGATTTAGAGGTTGAAATCAGCAGGCAGGCGGCTTTGATTGAGGCAGTTGCCCAGATTTTTGGCGGAACCACCAGAAGGCTTGCTCAGGAAGACCTTTACAAGACAGTCGATGCCCTAAGGGAGGCGTTTATTAAAGGCGACAATGTTTTAGGTTTGGAAGGAAGCGGAGTAGATGAAATCAGAGCAGCATATGAAAGACTAACCTTGCAGTTAGGTGATCCGCTGCCGCTTAAGAGGCTGCCGCAGCGCGCTGGCGGCTAATAGTGCAGGGAGTTTCTGCCATAATATTGACTGTGAAGTTTTTGTTATAACGAGCTGCTGTTCTGAAAGTGCGTCATCTCAGCGTTTTTGAGCGTGTTCTGGAACCAGAGCAGGGCTGCTATGCCGGCTACCAGGTGGGCTGTCATTATGCCAAGCCAGACCCCTTTTAATCCCAGCTGCAGCGGAAACGCCAGGGCATATGCGAGTGCTATCATCAGCCCAAAAGCAAATGACGTTATCGCCAGGACCTGCCACGCCTTGCCCAAGCCCTGAAATGAGCTTGCGGCTATGAGCCTCAGGCCGAGGAAGCCGTATGCCAGCGCTACTATGCTGAAATATTGCCTGCCGTAAGCGATGACTGCAGCGTCTTTCGTGAATATTGACAGCAGAAGCGGTGAAGCAAGCAAAAGGATAATGCCGACTGCTTCCATGAACATGAACGCACTGACTGAGGAGAAGATTGAGGCGAGCCTTGCCCTGCCATACTGCCTTGCCCCTATGTTTTGGCCTATGACTGAGAGTGTTGCAAGCCCGACTGCAAAGGCAGGCAGGACTGCCACTGATTCAAGCCTGAAGGCAACACCCATCCCTGCAAGCGCCAGGCTTCCGAATGAGGCAACGATTTTGTTAAGGAAAAAAATGCCAACAGCCAGCATGCCCTGCGATGCGGTTGTTGGTATGCTGACTGCAAGTATGCCCCTGACGATTTCATTTGAGTAAACGAGCTTCTTGAACCGCAGCCTTACCAGCGCCTTTCCGCTGAAAAGGTGCGAGTATGAGTAAAGCATCCCAATAGACTGCGATATTATGGTTGCGATTGCCGCGCCTTTAACGCCAAGCTGGGGAAACGGCCCGTAGCCAAAGATGAACAGGGGGTCGAGTATTATGTTCGCTAGGTTCGCGATTACGAGTGCTTTCATCGGTGTTTTCGCATCGCCTTCGCCCTGGAGCATTGCGTTTGCCACATTAGCAAGGAAGAATGCGCCGCTGCCGAGGTAAATGACAGACAGGTAGTCTTTCATGAAGGCTGCAACCGTGGCTGACACGCCCAGGAAGCTGACAAGGGGCTTTATCGTGAAAAAGCCTATGGCCAGAGTGAGAACTGACAGGACTGCCGCAATGAGGAGGCCGTTTTCGGCAATAACGTTAACCTTTTCAAAGTTTGAGGGTTGATAAGGGCGCCGCAGTGCCCTTATTGCCCCTATGCTCCTCGCCACAAAGGAGCTGACGCCTATGCCCATGCCGGAGTTGAGCGCTATGATTATGAAGAAAATTGGGAACGAGGCAGCGACGGCAGCAATGGCTTCAGGCCCAAGCCTTCCAACGAAGAACGTGTCAACCAGAGTGAACAGGTTGTGCATGAACATCGCAACGAGCATCGGCGCTGCGAGAAAGACGATGTGCTTCCTGATGCTGCCTGTTGTCAAGTCTTTTTTGGGCTTCATTTTGTTTTTGCGCCAGCAGCGGCAGAAAGAGGCTGTTTAAAAGGTTAATGCACAAAATTAATATACTATGTTAACTATGGCAGCGGCCGTGGCAGCTGCAATGAATTCTAAAGAACCACCCATCAAAGATGGGTGGGATTATATGGGTGGTTCTTAGTGCTCAGAATTTTCCTCAATAGAATTGGCAGAACAACAAGTTCTGCCACTAGTCAAAGACTAGTGGAAAATTCTGACATTTTAAAAGCATACCTGACCAAAAAAGTGCGGTGGGCAACGTGGCAGTTCAGCGTCTTGAAGCTGTCAATGATTTCGTTCGGGATTATTTTGGGCTCTTACTTTGTTGACTTTTGGAAACAACTGCTGCCTGCTGTCTGGGTTGTTTTCATTATTACGGTTATCTTGTCTACTATGATGTGGCTTAGTGCAGTGAGGAAAAAATGAAGGCGGTGATGTGAAGATGAAAGCGATGAACCAGAAAACGTTTTCAACTGTTGTTGGGGCAATATTTTCAGTGATTGCTATCCTGCATCTGTTAAGGGCTGTTCTCGGCTGGAATGCTGTCATTGGCACATTTTCGGTTCCAATGTGGCTCAGCTGGATAGCCGTTGTTGCGGCAGCGTTTTTGGCTTACAGCGCGTTTAAGCTGGCTAAGTGAGTTTGCGGCTGCCGCGAATATGCTGCAAATAATTACCAGCAGGGTAATGTGCAACGCCACCAAAACCTATAAATACGCGCCGCGATGCTGGGCTTTAAATGGCTTTGCGGACAATTCGCACAATGGGGAGGGCTGGGGATAACGCCAGCGGGAAGAAGTGGTTTGCCATTTTCGTTGGGGTTATCATGCTCATGAGCGTTGCCGGGTTTGTTTTTTCCTTTAATCCCTCAGCCCAAGGCAGCAATTTCCGTTATGGCGGCCTAGAGTTTAAGCAGGCACAGCAGGGATTCTTCACCACGGAGGCGAATGGAAAGCAGATTGATTTTTTCTACAGGCCCGAGGACGTTTCGGACATCTACATGCCTGGCTTTGTAGTTGAAAAACTGACAGGAAGCAGGGTCATCTACCTCACTTATTACTGGAACAGCACGCTGGCTGAAAGCATGGCGCTTCTGCAGTTCGACGCTGCAAACCTGCTGGACTCACTGCACAAGGTTTTCGCCCAGGCCGCATCAGCAACGGAAAATCCCTTCGGCATGCCAGTCATAAGCTGCGCCAACGCCACTAGCTTCATCCCTGTGCTGCTCTTCCAGGAAGCAAATAACACGGCAATATCCGCAGATTCAGAAAACCCCGATTGCATTATTTTGAACGCTTCATCAGAGTCAGGACTCACAAGGGCTGCCGACAGGCTTAAGTACGCGCTTATATCAGGAAAGGCAGGCGGTGGCAGGGAATGAGCAACAAAAGCCTTGTAGTAAAAAACCCCATTGAGAGCCACGCAGGGAAGGGAAAGCGAAAACAGCAAACAGAACAAAAGCCAGAGCCACAGCAAATGCAACAACAGCAGCGCGAGCAGGCAAGCCATCATAGACACCATGAAAGGAACATAGTCATGGCCTTTGTGGCGGTTGGAGTGGTTGTTATCCTTGGATTCTTCATGGCAAGATACGTGATAAGCCTGGTCAGCAGCGATGGCGATGGCATAGGGGATGAGGCGAAAGAAAGCCGCTATTACAACGGGTTTAAGTTTGTTGAAATGGGCGGCACGTGGTTTACGGACTGGGAACGCAACGGGCTTATTTACAGCCTGGAGTTCAGGCACAACCCATGGGATGTTGAGGACATACCAGTCGTAGGCAGCACTGATGCGCGTTTCCAGCTTTCGTACATATTCATAACCCATGACCCGACAAACGAGTCCAGCAGGGGCACGGCGTTTGTTGCCCTGGCGGCAGCAGACCTCGCTACGATGCTCAAAGGCGTTTTCGAAAGGCAGGGAGTTGCAGCGGCGTGCACTGAAAACATAACGGAAGCCTGCACCCAAAGGCCTGTTGTCACGTGCTCAACCAACGCTTCTGTAATTTACCTCAAGGTCTCGAACGAGACAGGCATTTTCCTTGATGGCAACTGCGCAACAATCCAAGGCTACGAAGAAGGCTTAACAAAAGCTGCTGACAAGGCGATTTACCAGTGGCTTGGAATAATCAAGAAATGACTGGAAAGCCTACGCCTGCTAAACTTTTAACGTTATTTCATTAGGCATTTCCCGCGCGATTAGCTCAAGTGCATAAAGGCAGCCGACATAATCAGCCACGTCGTCAAAAAAGTGCTTGAAAAGTATTCCCCTTGTTTCCTTACTTCCAGACTGAATCTGGCGGGATATTGCAGAAGCTGAATCCACTAAGCCAAATAAGTCAGCCAGTGTGTAGCGGAAAAAACGATCTATATCTCCGTTGCCGGTAACTAGGCAGTCACGTCTTTGCTCGTCAAATCGCACAGAATAATCCACAACGCCTCTGACAAGTTCCTGGACCATGCCTGAAATTTTGGCAGCTTCAGCGTAGGCAGGATAATATTTCAAAACAGCTTCATCAATGGCATCGTTAACTGGTGTCAAGTGTTGGTTCATTTGAGTCACGATTGTCACAATTCCTTTGCTCCAGCTTCCGAAGGCACAACAAACCTAATCCCAAGCCCGAGCTGCAGCAGGGCTGTAATGAGTGCCATGTGCACGTTTCCCGAGCCAGAGGACATGTTAACCGCAACTTCCGTGTCAGCTATTTTTCCGGACAAGCCTTTCTTAATATCCACAACTAGCTGCGGCGGCTGTGCGAAGTCATCAACAACCACAAATGCTGCCTTTACCGCTGGAAACTTCTGGGCAAAGTTTTCTTTCCCAAAATCATTTGTGATTAGAAATATATTGCTCCATGACTCTGAGGCAACCAGCCTTGCAACCTCGTTCCACGTCCCCTTCCCGGCCCCAAGGCACGCTATCAGCTCAGTCATGGCAGAAAGGGCAGGAGCGATTCGAAGCTTAAAAAGGTTGCTGCACGCCCGGCTCTGTTGAAAATCTAAAGATTTAACAACTCCACCGGCTGTAGTGGCTGGTGGAGTTGGGGAAAACATCTGAGGTGTTTTCCCGTGGAAAAAGAGGCAAAACTGGTATTAAAAGTTAAGCGTTTGTTGAGAAGAGTAG
>JACPIJ010000056.1 GCA_016188145.1 Candidatus Woesearchaeota archaeon
CATAGTGCCCTGCCTAATCGCCTCGTCCAGCATGATAACGCTGCTTACGCCACTTTCTTCCCCGCCCAGTTTCTCATCGTGCTCATCAGCTTCGGTACCGTGGGCATACGCAGGCAGAGCAAATAATGTCAGAAAAACAAACAGGACTACAAGCGATAAAGCAGCAGCCGCAGTTGCTAAAAGACCATTTCTCATCTTCGCCTTTCAGCAAAACTCGCACACGTTT
Organism: Candidatus Woesearchaeota archaeon; assembly: GCA_016188145.1. Lineage (GTDB taxonomy): Archaea > Nanobdellota > Nanobdellia > Woesearchaeales > UBA10216 > UBA10216. The sequence goes on from JACPIJ010000056.1 coordinate 227, forward strand.
TTCTTATGGCTGGTCCTTTTGCTGCCCTTGCCATTGGCAGAACTTTTCCTGGCTTTCACATCGCTCACCTCATTTTTACCGTAAGGTAATCAGTATACAATTGCGTATATTAAGTATATCAGTGGTATAAATAGTTTTTGGTTGGTTCTGTGGGTTGCCCATAACAAAACGCAGCAACTGCAACAAAGCTTAAATAGCAGCCATTCAGTATTTCACGGGATGCTCAGGCACCTGATGGACAAGTGGGACTCTTACCTTTCCATTCTACTGGGAATCTTCGTTGCTGTTGTAGCCAAGGTAGCAAATCTCAACCCAAAGTTGATGGTGGTGTTCAAATACTACGTTTTCATCATGATAGCAGTTGTCATCTTTGACACACTAAAGAACTTCGGGCAGCACGAGAGCATGCTCTGGAAATTCGCAGCAATACTCTCCAACGGCACCGTGCTCGTCAGTTGCGTAATCATACTGCAGAAGATGTTCAATGTGGCAACAGCAGTTAGCCTTTCGGCCCTTCCGCTCCTCTCCAAGCTGCTGGCGCTGCCAAACTTCACGCTTTTCCTGGGCATATTCTTAATAATCGAGAACGCGCTGTGGGTGTTTGTGTATGACCACTTCTGAAGTAAGGAAAGGAAATGAGCGCTTACCGAGTTGGGTGGATTGGCCAGAAAGCAACATAGCCGCGTGTTCCTGCAGCTTCCGTGATAGACTCCTTCGTGCGCACAACGCATGGCAACTCGTTGAATCTGAGCCTAACTGCCCTGAGCTGCTCTTCAGTAATGCTGCCTTGTTCTGCCATAATCTGCTTCCGGTCTCTTAACTCGATTTTTCTCAAATGGCCGGTATCGATATAGCCCCCTTTAAGATAATTAGTTACAAAAAGCCACTCCGCAGCTTTCCTTGGGATCTGAGATGCAGTATTTGATGCAAATTTGGCAAACATGTGAACAGGCTCCGGAAGCACTGTCATGTATTCCTTACGGGCATGAACGCGAGCTGCTGCATCGGCAAGGTCATAACTCCCTGCGCTCATAGGAGGGACCCAGATGCCGGCTTCCGACTTGCGATAGCCGTCATTGCCAAGCTGGTCTGCACCTGCGCCAATGCCATCCGTAAATGTAGCCACAAAATCGTCCAATGACCTTGTCAAATGCTGTGAAAAGGTTCGAAGTATCTGTGCCGGCTTTAGAGGCAGAACAGTTTTATCAGCATCAAAACCCCTGGGAAAGTCCTCTTTCTTCAAGTCCTCCCTCTTCATCAAGGATGCAGCTTTGACAAGATACGTGTTGCCCGCTTCTGCCCGCGGCACTAATGCAGGGAAATACTCAAAAACAATCCTGCCCAGCCCCTTAACCTCGAGCTCTTCAGTGATATGCAGCCCAATTAAGTTCCCATCTTTGTTTATCAGGCCCATGTAGTGGTAAGTTGGGGAAGTCCCGTCAAGCTGCGGTTTTGTGTCAGGGCCGCCAACCGCATCAACTGCTGGCAGAACCCTGTCTTCAAGAAACGAAACATTCTGTTCTTTGAAAACAGTCCTTTGGAGCTCTTCACCCTGCTGAACTAATGCCTTAACCCTCTGCTGCAGTTTGCGGCTTAGCTTGCCGAGGTCGCTAACAACAAGAATTGACAAGCCATCGCCCAGACCCACAAGCCCATTCATTGTAACCACTACCAAGTAAATAATTGATATATAAATGTTTCGTTTTTAGCTGCAGCCAGGAATCCGCAAAGGATTGTCATGCCTTTATTATCCCGTAACCTATTAATCTCCACCGGCTTCCCAGAAGCCTTGACAGAGTAACCCTTGAGCCGGCTTCTGCGCAGACCGGAAGCTTCAGCCTCAGCAGGGCTGTGCCTTTCTTCAGCTCGGCAACTATGCCTACTGTTGCTGAAGAGTTTACGTTGAGCATAAGCGTCTCACCAGCTTTCAATGGCTCAACTACAAGGTTGTCCTTAGCGCCAACAACCCTCTCCAGTAGGTGAACCTCTGTTTTCAGCTCATACCAGACAGGTGGAAGCCTGCCTGAAAGGCCAACCACGGTTCCTGCAAGGGCATCTGCCTTGACAACGCCAGGGTCAAGTGATGTCAGCATCCCGATAGAGCCGCCAGGCGAAACAGCCTTAACACTGGCACCGCCAGTTACAAGCCCGACAATCCTTGTTTCTATGGGAATCCACAAGGACTTTCCAGCCTTCTCAGCCCTCCTGCCAGGCCTTATCTCGATGCCCTGGTCAACTGCAAATGCGCCCTGCTTTACCGTGCCTCCAAGAACGCCGCCCTGCATTTTTTCCGGAAGGGTGCCTGGCCTGTTAACGTCAAAAGACCTCGCTACAAGCATCATGGGCTCAGCTTCGCTTTTGCGCGCAGGCGTTGGAATGGTTCCCTGAATTGCCTCTATCAAAACATCGATGTTAATGCGGCGCTGGGCTGATATGGGCACGACAGGCGCTGTCTCATAAGGCGTTCCTTTTACGAATTCCCTGATTTGCCTGTAGTTCCCCGCTGCCTCCTCCTCGGTAACAAGGTCAATCTTGTTCTGCACAATCACAACGTTCTTGATGCCGACAATCTGCAGCGCCATAAGGTGCTCCCTTGTCTGGGGCTGCGGGCATTTTTCATTGGCAGCAATGAGCAGGAGGGCTCCGTCCATGATGGCTGCTCCTGAAAGCATTGTCGCCATAAGGCTCTCGTGGCCGGGAGCGTCAACAAAGCTCACTTTTCTTACGAGCACGGTTTTTTCACCGCAGCCGCTGTTGCCGCAAATATCCTTTGTGGTATAACACGTTGGCTCAGGGCACTTCGGGCACTTCCTGAACTCGGCATCAGCGTAGCCAAGCCGTATGGTAATGCCTCTTTTGATTTCCTCACTGTGGGTGTCAGTCCATCTTCCTGTAATGGCTTCAACAAGCGTGGTCTTGCCGTGGTCAACGTGGCCCACCATGCCAATGTTAAGCTCAGGCTGGGCAATCTCAAGTGGCTCTGCCTTCAGTTCAGCTGATGCGGCTTTTGCTGCCTTATCAGCTTTCTTTTCCGTAGGAGCAGGAACTTCAACTGATTCACTTGCGGATTCGCTTTTAGCTGCCTTCTTAGTTATTCAAACCACCAAAGAATCCGAAACGCTGGAAGGTATATAAAGTTAATTGGGCAAATTACGATTAAGCCGCCCGTAACCTTTATAACCTTGTTCTGCTTCCCCTTTTCATATGCCAACTGTCCGATTGCCTGACGAGGAACTGCCACACTCTCCCGGTAAGTTTGTTAAGACATTCTATTCAACGAAGCCCTTTGACGTTGGCGGATTCACGAAAGAAGTAGGTGGGCTTGACGCTATTATCCTAAGACAGGGTGGTTTCTTGGAAGGGTTAAGACAGCTACAGTCAGGCGAGGAGGTCACTGTTGGTGATGTTGTACTCATTAACCCTAACCACGACCTCCACCCAGAAGCCACAGCCGCGAAACGGCCACGAAAAAATTATGCCGTAGTTGCAGAGGTTAACGGCGGATACAAAATAAGGGAATTGGCTGGTACGCTGATATTTGAGCATGATGTTCCAGAATTATTTACCAAGCGTTAAGCCGTAGCAGCAACCGGCGCTTCTTCCTTCGGTACAGAAGCAGCAGCTTTTTTGGCGACGCCTTTGCCCTCGCTTTTCTTGGCAGCCCTGTCCGCTTTTGTTGCGTCTGCCTTCGCCCTCACGTTCGCAAAGATGTCAGTACCGCCAATCTTGACTGCCTTGAGGTTTATCTGCACAATCTTTGCATGGACCGTGTTGCCGCAGACCGTCTTGCGCTGGAGCATGCCCTTTTCGCCTTTCCTCACGCCAACGCCTGAATAAGCAAGAATCCTTTTTCTGCCGATGCCGAGAACATCTTTCCTCATCGGGAACCCGCAAAAGTCAGAGCCGCCAGTGATTTCAAGCTCATAGCCCTGCATGTCAATTGTTTCGCCCTTAACAGTATCACCAATCTTCAGGCCGAGGAAAGACTTGGCAGCCGGCTCTTTAACCTCGCTCTGAACGCTAAGCCCTGTCTTCGGGTCTGAAATGACAACCTTGAACTCTGCCATAAAAATTTGGATTAGACGGAGGTTTAAAAAGGTTGCGATTTGCTGGGGTCTGATGAAAATCTCGGCAGATTATTAAAACCCAGCCAGCTGTAAGGCTGGCTGGTATGGGGAGAGAACAACTTTGTCGAGGTGTCTTCCCCCATGAAAGGCGATAAGAAATGGTTGCTTAAAAAGCTTCACAAGCTGATTACTGGTTCTAGAGTGCCAAGGTTTCTGCACCACTTTGGACCGAAAAAGTACACTACGTGGCAGCATTTGAAGTGCGTATTCCTTAAGCGG